>CANRAA010000001.1 GCA_947628485.1 uncultured Bacilli bacterium
CATAACCTTTATTAGTTATGTTTCTTTCTTACCCACCTTTTTTATTTTTGTCTAAATTTTGGGGTACAGTTCATTCTTCTTCTCTTTATTAATAACTAATCTACTTTTTGAGAAATGGTACAAGCATCAGTTGCAGTTACTTCTATAGTTAAATTTAATGTTTTACCTGCAAGATCGTGACCAGAAGTTGATTGATCGGTGGCTGCACTATTAACTAAGTACATAGTTGCATTAATTGTTTCTTCTAAAGGACCGCTTTCTCCTTGACCTTCTAATTTAATTGATCCATTAAATTCTTTAGATTTTGAACCACTATCTCCAGTAAGATCTTTTAAATTAGTTTGGACATTACCACTTCCTTCTCCTAAGCCAGCACCTTCAATAGTTAAATTAATATCGCCAGCTTGCAATTGGTCTAACATATCTCCTGTAGCTGTTACTTTAACTTTATAACCACAAGTATACTCATCATTTTCGTCGCCGCCAGTAACAGTAAATTTTGCTAATTCATGATTAGAACCAGCTGGAGCGCTATGACTTTCTCCATCAGTTTCTTTTAGATATTTTCCACCAGTAGTTGAAGATGTTGAATGACTTACATCAGATTTATCCATAGCATAATAGTATTCATCTTTAGCTGGTTGCTTCATATCTTCTGCTGTAACACTTAGTTCTAATGTTTTTCCACCACCTGACAATGATACTAATCCAACACTAGATGATTTTACTTCAGCTGTAGTATTTTTTGCGTTTCCACTTACACTTAAACTAAAATACGCAAACGTTGCTCCTACTACTGCTACTAGTAACGTTGCTACTGCTATCACTGTTAGTAACATTGTATTTTTCTTTTCCATTCCTTTTTCCCTCCCTTCTCTCCTCTTTCTCTCTTTCGAACTAAAGTTTTTTCCCTTTCTCTTCCCCCCCACCCCGCCATCGGAGGGGGGCCTCCTATTGAAATCTATACTGTCATGCATAATATTATGTTTTACTAGCATAATATTAATGTGTAAAAAAAATACATTTACATTGAAAAAAAAATACAAAGGAGATATAATATATATGGGAGTGAATATTATGATAAAAAAATTTAGTGTTAAAAACTTTAAAAATTTTAAAGATAAAGTGGTTTTAGATTTTTCAAAAATTAGAGATTATGAATTCAATCAAAGTTTAATAAAAAATAATTTAGTAAATAAAATGTTAATATATGGTCCAAATAACTCAGGAAAAAGTAATTTAGGGGCAGCGATTATGGACATTACAACTCATCTTACTGATAATAATGGAACAGATAATATTTTATATGCTTATTATTTAAATGGTGATTATGTTGATGATGTAGTAGAATTCAATTATGAATTTCTATTTGGAAACAAAGAAATAAATTATTTTTATAAAAAAGATCCCCAATCAAAACTTTTATCTGAAGAATTATATGAAAATGATAAATTACTTTTTAAATATAACTATATTACTAATAAATTTGATAATAATATAAAAGAAGCTCAAACAATTGATATTTCTAAAAGAACTAATAAAGAAATGTCAGTGTTAAAATTTATATATAATAATACTTTATATTGGCCTGTAGATAGTTCAGTTAAAATATTTATGGAATTTGTTAACAATATGTTATGGTTTAGAAGTTTAAAATCGAACGAATTTATGGGAGTAATGGCCAATAACGAGAATATGAATGATTTCATTATTAATAATAGATTATTAACTTCATTTGAAAAATTTTTAAAAGATTGTGGACAAAATTATAATTTATGTGAAATTAGTGATATGGGGAAAAAAATAATTGGAGTTAAATATAAAAATTATAAAGCAAGATTTGACCTAGTTGCCTCAACTGGAACTAAATCATTATGGCTATTTTTCTATTGGATGAACAGAACAAATAATATTTCTTTTATTTATTTAGATGAATTTGATGCTTTTTATCATTATGAATTATCTGCCTATATTCTAAAATACTTAAATAACAGGACAGAATTTCAATCAGTTTTAACTTCTCATAATACATATCTAATAACTAATGAGTTAATGAGACCAGATTGTTATTGCATTTTAAAAAATGGTAAAATTAGTAGTTTTGCAGATAGTACTCAAAAGACTATTAGGCAAGCTCACAATTTAGAAAAAATGATGCTTGGAGGGGAATTTGAAAAGTAAAATTCTTTTGATTGTTGAAGGTGAAAAAGATGAGATTAGAATATTAGGAAGTGAAAGCCATGGTTTATTATCTCTAATAGGAGGAGATTACGAAATTGTTCCTTTTGCTAATCCTATTTATGAATTATATGATGCATACGTTAATGGTGAGTATGATGATATAGTATCCTATTTGAGAATTAATAAAGGTTTAGAAATTGATTCTGATATATTGTCTAAAAATGCTTTTAGTGCCATATATTTAGTATTTGATTATGAGCCACAGGACCATAAATATTCTGATAGAAAAATAAAAGAATTATTGTCGATATTTAATAACGAAACAGAATTAGGAAAACTTTACATTAATTACCCTATGGTAGAGGCATATTATCATTTAAAATCTTTGCCTGATTATGAATATAATGATAGAGTTGTATCTTTAGAAAATTTAAATGGAAAAAATTATAAAAAATTAGTTAACACATCTACATGCTTACGTAAAAATAATATAACAAATATAAATTTATGTTATATTATTATGCAAAATTATATTAAAGCTCAAAGAATAACTAATTCTAATGGTCAATTAATTGATCATAATAAAATATTAAATTCTCAACTAAGTTTAAAAAAAGAAAGAAACGAAATATATGTTTTAAGTACCTTTCCTTTTATAGCAATAGATTATAACTATGAAAAAACAATGGAAAAAATAAAATCAAAATTAAAAGCTAATTATATAAAATTAGAAAATATAAAACAACCTAATTAATACTATTTAAATATTTAGAAAAAAATAAAAGTGTTTTATTTATCACTTTTATTTTTAAATTGTAAGATTATTGGGGTTCCTTCTAAATCAAAGGCCTCTCTTAATTTGTTTTCTAAATATCTTTCATAACTAAAATGCACTAAATTTTTACTATTAACATTAAAAGTAAATTTCGGAGGTTTACTATCTGTTTGACTTACAAAATAAATTTTTAATCTTTTTCCTTTATAAGATGGAGGTTCATGTAAAGATACGGCATCCGTTATCACATCATTTAAAAGACTCGTTTTAATAACTTTCCGATTATTTTCATAAGCTTTAATTACTTCAGGCATTAAAGTATGTAATCTTTTTTTGGTTAAAGCCGATGTAAAGACAAAATTAATATAAGGAACAAATTTAAAATAAACTTTTAATTCTTGTTTCCATCTTTTAATATCTTCATTAGGATCTTTTACCGTATCCCATTTATTAACACAAATAACTATTCCTTTACCAGCAGAAATAGCATAAGATAAAATATGTTTATCATGTTCAATGATTCCTTCTTTAGCGTCAATAACTAAAACACAGACATCACTTCTATCAATAGCCTTCATACTACGCATTAAACTATATTTTTCAATATTTTCATAAATGCGTCCTTTTTTCCGCATACCCGCTGTATCAATAACAATATAATCTTTTTTATCATAGGTAAGCCTAGTATCTACAGAGTCTCTAGTAGTTCCCGCGACATCACTTACAATAACTCTTTCTTCATTTAAAAGGGCATTAATTAAAGAACTTTTACCAACATTGGGTCTTCCGATAAAACAAAATTTAACAATATCTTCTTCCTCTTCTTCTTTAACACTTATATCTTTAGTAAGAATATTAAGTAGTTCTTTAAAACCTAAATTATGTTCCGCAGAAACTCCTAAAACCATTTCAAAACCTAATTCATAATAAGCATAAATTAAATCTTTTCTTTTTTCATTATCAATTTTATTAACTAAAACGATGATTTCTTTACCACTTTTTTTAAGCATATTACGAATTTTTTTGTCAGCATCCGTTATTTCATCTAAGCCATCAACCACAAATAAAATGGTATCGGCTTCCGTTATAGCCAGTTCCGCTTGCATTAAAATATCTTTATTAAAATCATCATCTTCACCATGAACACCCCCAGTATCAATTAAACTAAATTTTTTATTTTGATAATTTACAACCCCATAAATACGGTCTCTTGTAATTCCCGGTTCACTTAAAATAATCGCCTTTTTTTCATTTATAAGCCGATTAAATATACTACTTTTTCCGACATTAGGTTTTCCAATTAAACAAACCGTTTTCATAAATCACCTTCTACTCACAAACAAGTTCATTTGAAGTATCTATTTTAGCATAAATTCTTTTATTTTTATAATAAATTATAACTTCTTCTAAATCTAAAAACTTTTCTTTATCTGTTGGATCCACTATACATCCACCTTCATTATTTTCTTCACTTAAACAATTATTTTCATTATCTTTAGATAAATATTCGGGAACTAAATCACTTACGAAAAAACTTTTACAAGCATATTCTTTGTAATGTTTATCACTATTAATAATTGAGCCTTTAATATCTTCTCCAAAAAGAATAGCGGCCTCTTCCATAAGTTCAATCTTTTTTTCCAGCATATTTTTTTGAATTAAATGACTAATTCCACTTATAGATGGAACTGCAATAGCTGTAATGACCCCTAAAAGCACTATAACTCCTAATAATTCAATTAATGTAAATCCCTTATTATTCATCCTAACCTCTTAACTTAAATAACTAGATATAATATCTAATACTTCGTTTCTTCCTTTTTTCGTAATGGTTGACCAAGGAATAAAACTATTATCATCTGTTAATTTCAATGTTTCTTTAATTATTTTATCTTGTTTTACGCGGCCATTCTTAGTTACTTTATCATATTTAGTAGCTACAATAGTAACTGGTAAATTATAATAATTTAAAAAATTATACATTAAAATATCATCTTCCGTTGGTTTATGTCTATAATCAATTAGTAAAAAAACGTGTTTTAAATTTTCTCTAGAAGCAATATAATCTTCAATCATAATGCCAAATTTCTTTTGTCTATCTTTAGAGACACTCGCAAATCCATAACCGGGAACATCTACTAAATAAAAATTATCATTAACTAGATAAAAATTTAAAGTCTGAGTTTTTCCTGGTTTAGAAGAAGTCCTCGCAAAATTCTTTCTTTCAATTAAAGTATTAATAAAACTACTTTTACCAACATTACTTCTTCCTAAAAGTAAAAACTCTTGTTTTTTATCAATTGGATATTGACTAATTCTTATAGCCATAATTGGTTCTGCTACTTTATCAATTTGCATACTCATCACCACACTTAAATTATATATTAAATTATGGTTATTTGCAAATTTTTAATATTAAACAAAAACAACCGCCTTAATAATAAGGCAGTCATAAGATCTTCTCGGTAAACACATTCTTTGGTGTTTATCAATAATATTATACTATAATTTAACTATCTTTAATAGTTATAATATTTAAATCTAATAACATTATGGAAATTAAAGATAATAAATTATAATATTTTCTTTTAGTATAAATGTCTTCTTCTTTATTAAAAATATCTAAAGATGTTTTAGAAAAATCATCTAAATCATATTCAGTTATACCTAAATCTAATAAAGACTTAAACATTATTTTTGTAGCATTTAAAATCGTGTGCTTATCTATTTTATTTATTTTATAACCTTGACTTTTAATATAATTTTTTAAATTTTTCTCTTTTAAAAATAGATTATCTTTAACAAAATTAGAAATTAGATATGATTCTAAAGATGGATAACTAAGTAAAAGTAATCCATTCATTTCTTCATCTTTATTTTCTAAAGAATTACCTAAGATACCTAATAAATTTTTAGTAATATCTTGAGGATTAGAGTTATTATCTCTATCCCACAAAAAATATACATTAATATTTTTAGTATCAATACCATATTCTTCATATAATCTTTTATAAATTTCATTAAGATATTCTTTATCTTTTTTAATTGAGGACAAATTAGAATTTTTAGCATTTATAACTATTACTCGGGAATTTTCATTTCCTTTCATAACAAATTCATCATAATTTTTAAAATTTTTTTGATTACGACTTTTCTCTATATAATTATAATGTAAGACATCTCTAAAGATATGTTTTAATAACTCAAACTCATCTTTGGCTCCTTCTACTACAATTAATACCGTACCAATATTTCTTTTAAAGTTAATCTTTAAAGATTTTGTTGTATCTAGGCATTCCATTAAATACTCCATTTAAATACATCTTTTCAATGTTTTGAGATTCTCTAGGCATACTAGAAGAAAATCTTTCAACTAAGGTACCTTTTTTAGAATCAAAATAAACAGAATAAATTTGGTCTGGTCTTAATAAAGTGTTGTTTAAAACATTTGTGGAATGAGTTGTAAAAAACATTTGGGAATTTTTAGCATAATGAAAGAAATATTTTATTAAACATTCTTCTAATTCATTATGAAAACCACTGCTAAATTCATCAATAATTAACATACATTCATTATTTACAGCGTATAAGAATGATGGAATTAATTCAATAAGAGTTCTATTTCCTGTTGATTCTAAGTTTTCAGGAATACTTACATTAGTACCTTTTTTATTAAAAGAAATAAGAATATTATTTTCATTTACATTCGAATCTGTAAATTCTATATTTTGGTTATAATTTATTCTATCTAAAAAATCGTTTATCTCTTTTGCCGAATTATTTTTTAAATATTTACGAATTGATAAATTATTATCGGAATATGCCCGAATATTTCTGTTATAACAATTAATATAAATAGAATTCTTCATATATGAATACCATTTATTTAAGATTTCATCACCATAAAAATTAGTATCGAAATATATTCTTCTTAAAAATAATAATTTATTGGAAAGATTATTAAATATTTTTTCTTCATTTAAATTGAATTTAGCAGTATTACCTAATCTTTCTAATATAACTAGACTATCAAATGTTAGTTTTTCGGAAACAATACCTTCTTTATCTAATTCAATTAAATAAATAATTTCTTTTCCTTCTTCCATAAATGTATATTCTATTTTATAAGTTGGTTTTGGTGTATAAAAGCATAATTTAGATATTAAATCGATTTCATTATTAGAAAATAATAAATCAAGTAAAAGAGTAAGGCTTTTTAAAATATTTGTCTTTCCTGAAGCGTTTTCTCCTACTAATAAGCAACCTTTTAATATCTTATTACTACCAACATTTTCGCTCTCTAAAAACTTATAGTTAGAAGCGGTAAAATCAATCTCCGTTGGACTTATAAATGTTGTATAATTATCTAATTTTATTTTCTTTAACATAAAATTTCCTCCATTAATATTATATATTAAATGTAAAAAATATACAACATTTTTTAAATAAATGTAATTTTTTTACACTATAATATTATGTTGTAATTATTTAAAAGTTATGTTAAAGTATTTAACCAAGGTGATTTTATGGCTAAATATGTTTGGACAAGCAAAGATTTTAAAAGATGTTTAAGAAGTTTATATGAAGCAAAAAGTAAAGAAACAAATTCCGAATTACTAAAGGTAATCGATAATGATATTTTTTTACTTAAAAGTTATATTGATTTTGATTTTGATGAACATAAGCCCAAAGATGATTATTTAAAAATGTATCGTTTAGCCAAAAGCTATCTTTATCCATTATCATATCTTTGGGATGACTTAACGGATTTTAATGATTTGGCAAATGGCATCTTTGTTTATCCCAACACTCATTTACAAAGAATTAATTTTACTAAAAATGATTTAGTTACCTTAACCCATGATTTTTATAAATCTTTGGGAGGCAATATATATGAGTCTTTTAAAAAGAACTTCCAAAATATAGATAATCATTTAAGTTTTCAAAAATATAAAGAAAGATATGATTCTAGAGCTTTTACTATTCCGATTAGTTATTTAGATGAATACTTCGTTAAAATATATCAAAGTAAAAACATTACCGATTTAACTAGTATGGTACATGAATATGGACATGTGGTGGCCATTAGCACTAATTACAAATACAATATTGATAACTACTTTAGTGAAATAATACCTCTTTTTATGGAACTATTAGTCTTAGATTACTACTATAATTTAACTAAAGATAAAACGGTTTATTTATATGCCATTGGGTGTTTTAACAAAAAAGTTGACCAAGGTTATAGTCTAACGGATTTAATAAATATTATGAAAAATGAAAAAGAAAAATTTAAAAATTGTTATGAACTTTGGAATATGACGCAAAAGTTGGCTATTAGTGAAGATGATTTTAACTTAAGTATGGAAGATATAAATGGGGATGCTTATATCTATTTACCAGCTTATATGATAGCCATTGAACTTTATAAATCTTATAAACTAGATTCAGAGAAAACTTTAGATATTATAGGTAAAATATTAAAGTTTAAGTTAGATAATTTAAAAGAAGATTATCAAACTCTTTCTTCTTTAGGAATTAAACCTAATTATAATTTAGAAGAGTATGAAGATGATTTAAAACAAAAAGAATTGGCTTTGAGACGCTAATTCTTTTCTTTATTATTAAGTATTTTACTAACAGCACTCATGATGGCTATTTTACCGTAAGAATAGGTAAGAGAACCTTGTTCATATAAAATGTAGGGTTCAACAAGAGGTCCATCACAAGATATTTCAATGGAAGAACCTTGCGTAAATGAACCTGAAGCCATAATTATTTCATTATCATAACCCGGCATCGGAGATGGAATAGGAGTACTATCTGCATCAATGGCACTTGCACTTTGAATACCTTCCGCATATTTAATTAAATCATCTTTATTTCCAAAAGTTATCGATAAAACAATATCAGCGTGTTCTTCATTATATTTAGGATTAACTTTGTATCCTAAATCTTCCAGTAATTTAGCAGTTAAAAGTGATATTTTTAAACTACTGGCTACAACATAAGGAGCATGATATAAACCCATTAAAAATTCTTTATTAATACCTAAAGTAGGACCTACTTCTCTACCTTCTCCGGGAACAGTTAATCTTTCGGCACATAAATTAACTAAAGATTCTTTCCCCGCAATATAACCGCCATTTGGAGCAATTCCGCCCCCTAAGTTTTTAATTAAAGACCCTACCATAATATCGGCTCCTACTTCCGTTGGCGTTTTATCTTCGACAAATTCACAATAACAATTATCAACCATAATAATAGTTTCAGGAGATATTTCTTTAATTAGTTTACAAATACTATCGACCTTTTCAATTGTTATACTTTTTCTTTCCGAATAACCTCTACTTCTTTGAATTTCAATTAATTTAACTTTATTATTTTTTAAATATTCTTTTATCTTATCATAATCAAAATCATCATTTACTAAATCAATTTGATCATATTTAATGCCAAAGGAAATTAAAGAACTGGCATTTTCTTTAATCCCAATTACTTCATGTAAGGTGTCATAAGGTAAACCTGTAATACTAAGCATTAAATCATTTGGTCTTAAAAGCCCAAATAAACAAACTGTTAAAGCATGAGAACCTGAAATAAAATCTCTTCTTACTAAAGCATCTTCACTACCTAGGACACTAGCAAAAACTTTTTCTATTTGACTTCTGCCTAGATCATTATAACCATAACCCGTTGTACTATTAAAAGAGGTTTCACTAATCCCGGCTTTATTAAAAGAAGATAAAACTTTTAAACTATTTAATTCTTCTTGTTTATCTATTTTCGCAAATTCATCCTTAAGTTCTTCTTCAATTTGTAAAACTTTCTTATAGACATCTTCTCTTATATTATAAAATTCTAAATATTTATTCATTTCCATCCCTCATTACACATATCGTCCCACTTACAATATCATCATTAATCATTATTTCGATTATTTTTAAAGCGACACTTTCTTTACTAATTAATTTATCTTGTTCAACTCTTTCTAACTCAGCCTTTAAATATTCCGGATCCATACTTAAAGTATTTTTCGTATCAATCCAATTGGGAGCTACCCCACATACCTTTATATTTTTAAGTCTTAAGGCTAAATTTTTGGTTAGATTTATAATCCCGGCTTTACTCGCGGCATAATCTAAAGACAAAGGATTAAAGGTATCAATGCCATCAGTCGAAGCCATATTAATTAAAGTACCTCTTTCCATATCTAAAGATGCATATCTAGCAATGTTAAAAGTCCCTCCTAAATTAACACTTACAACATTCATAAATTCTTTATAACTTTTATTTTTTATATCATTACTAATATCTAATCCCACTAAATTAACAACTACATCAATATGACTATATTTACTCTTAACATAATTAAATAAATTTTGCACTTCTTTTTCATTTGTCACATCACATTTAATCGTTTCATAATCTTTTTTTGTTTTATTTTTATAAAAAGTACCAACTACGGTGGCTTTATATTTAAGTAAAATATCAGCAAGAACTTCCCCAATATCATTACTTATGCCAATTATTAAAACAACTACTCCCGTAAGGTCCATAACATCACCTCGTAGGTATTATATAATTATTTAGTTAAAGTTGCAATTAAATCTGTGATAAATATACTACTTAAAACCCTTAAGATAATTTTTAAATTTTCCCTATATTTCTTAACTAATTTTTTAATTAAAGGAAGGATAATATAAGTTAATATTAAACCCATAAGACCAAAGGTAAAAGCACTTAAAAAGCAGACAAAACCACCTATATTAAGAAAATGATTAGTATAATCCCAAAGTCTTATTTTAAATATTTTAAGTAATAAAAGACCACTTAAGTCTTCAAAAAATGCAGATGTAAAAAATGATAAAGCAAATATTACTAAAGGATATTTTTTATATTTCGAAAATAAAGAAATTAAGATTGCTCCTAAACCATAAATCGGTAAGTATGGCCCATATAAAAAGGCATGACTAAAAAACTTTCCATTATAAGCATAACTTAAAACAAGTTCATACAAAAACCCTAAAATACTACATATATAAAAAGTTGTTCCGAGCATTACTATATCCATAATTATCACTATAATTAGGATGAATAATTAAAATATTTTTATCTTACCAATAATTAGAAAAGAAAAAGTACATAAAATAGCCATAATAAAACATACTAAATATGAAAGGAAAATGAATATGAAAGAAAATTATAAAAAAGCTCCGGATATTTTAACTAATAAAGATTTAGATTACCTAAAAGATATCTTTGGTTGGAATCATACAGCTTATAAAAATGAAATGGAAGCGTTAAATTATATTGAAAATGATAGTGTTAAAGATATGATTAATGAGGCTACAATGGTTTTTGAAGAAAACATGCATAATGTTTTAAAAATAGTAAAGGAAGAGCATAATGGAAAATAAAAAAGTAAGTAATCCTAAATTAGAAGTAAAAGAAGGTTTAAATTTAAATGACAAAGATTATATGACTAATCTTTTAAGTACACTAAAAGCGATGGTTAAAGATATGACCGTAGCTTTAACGGAGGCCTCTAATAGTAAAATTTATTCCGAATATAAAAATATGTATGAAGAACTTTTAAAACTCCAAAGAGCCTCTTATGAATTGATGTTTAAATTAGGTTGGTATACTTTAGAAGAAACCACTCAAAATAAAAAAGATACTCTAGAAAAAGAATTACAAACTCAACTGGATAATTTACAAAATTAAGATTGCTTTAATAATTTATATAAATATTGTATAATCTAATTATGGAGATGAGTTATCATCGCCAATGTGGTTATTTCACTACTTTATTCGAATATCAATTCGAACTGAAGTAGTGTCTTTTTTATTGCGTTTAAACAAGATGATAAAATTGGGCATCTGGTTTCACAATTAACATAGAAAAGCAATATTACACTAATTGTTTTTAATTTTTTGTTAAAAATTTAAAAATAAATGTTGCAATTAAGAAACAAAGATGATAAAATAAAATTACCTATTAGGTAATTAATTTTTAAGGGGGGTTTTGAATTTGCAACTAGAATTATATGATTCGAAAGTTAAAAAAATTATGGAAAATGCCGATAAACTAATTAAAAAAGTAGGATTAGATATGGCGAGAAAAATAAAACAAAGATTTAACGAGATGAAGGCTTCGGCGAATTTTCTAGAATACCTTAATTATGGTATCGGAAAGCCTCATCCTCTATCAGGTAATTTAAATAACTTATTTGGAATACACTTAAATAAGAATTATCGCTTAATAGTAGAACCATTAACAGAAAAAATGGATAATGAAAGTTTAAAAGAATGTAAAAAAGTAAATATAAAAGGAGTGGTGGAATATCATGATGGAAAAAATGAATGGATTATCCCTTAATTTGATAATACACCCAGGAGAAACAATTAAAGAATTATTGGAAGAAAATGGAATGACTCAAGAAGAATTAGCAATTCGAACTGGTTATTCTGCTAAACATATTAGTGAAGTAATAAGTGGCAAAAAAAATATATCTTCTAAATTTGCCAATTCCTTAGAATATGTTTTTGAAATACCAACAGAATTTTGGATTAATTTACAAGGTAATTATGATAAGGAAGTATTAGAACTAGAAAAAATTAATAATATAAAAAAAGAAGAATTAGAAGTATTAAACGAATTAAAAGATGTTGTTAAATATTGTGAATCAAATAAAATAATAGAACCTGGATTAAATAAATCATTAACCCTTTTGAATATGCGAAAATTTTTAAAAGTTAATAATTTGTTATCTATACCAAATTTACCACTTCAACAAGTATCATTTAGAGGTTCCAAAAAAATAAAAGTAAACATTAATGTTTTATATGCCTGGAAAAGAATATGTGAATATTTAACCGAAAAAATAAATGTTAAAAATGAATTTAATAAAGAATTATTAAAAGAAAAATGTTTGGACATAAAAAAAACGATGTTTCTGGAAGCAAATGATATGATTTTAGAACTTAAAAAAATATTTTTAGAATGTGGCATTGTTTTTGAAGTTGTCCATAATTTTGTTGGAGCTCCTGTTCAAGGATATATTCAAAAAAGAAAGGATAAAGTTCTACTTTGCATGACAATTCGTCAATCATTTTCAGATATATTTTGGTTTACGTTATTTCATGAAATTGGTCATTTAATAAATGATGATTTTAATGACCAATACATTGACTATTACTTTATAGAAAGTGAAGTTGAAAAAAGAGCCGATAATTTTGCCAGAAATAATCTAATAAATGATAAAGATTATGAAAAATTTAAAGAAAATGGGAAATATGATATTTCAACAATTAAAAAGTTTGCTAAAATTCAATGTGTAAAACCAGGGATTGTTATTGGAAGAATACAAAGAGAAATCGATGATTATACTTTTATGGCACAATATAGAGAAAGATACAAATGGGTAAGTGAAGTATAATATTCCACATAAAATAAATCGATAGTTATGTAATTGATAACTACCGATTTATTTTTTTATTAATTATTATAGATACTTAATATCTTTAAGTAAGGTATCAATGGTATCTTTATATTCATTAGTCCCTGCAATAAAGATTAATGTGTTTTTAACTTGCGATATAACAATATATTCATCAGTAGAAACTGCTACTGTTCTGGTAAATACAGCTCCTTTAGTTTCTTGATTCTTGGAATCTGTTGTTATATAGTCAACAATACTATCTTTATATTTTTTATAAACTTTTTTAGCTTCGACATCACTTTTAAATTCATAATATTCTATTTTAAAAGGAACATCACTTTTCGTAGCTACTAAATAAGTATCTGTTTCATACTTGGCTTCTTCTTTATCACTTATTGTATAACCCAAATCGTTAAAATGTTTATTAAATTCTTCTTTATCAACGACATTATAAAACATACAACCAGTAGTTACAATACAAACAATGGCAATTATGACAATTCCTAATATAATACTTTTATTTTTCATTTATCAATTCTCCTCTATGTTTATTATAAAACATTTCCATAATTTCTTCAAACTCATTTTGATTATTTAACTTAATTATTACTTCTCTTCCCTCTTTTTCTATCACTTTCCGGACACAAAAATCGTTATTATCTAAAATATTGACTAGAACTAAATAATTAGAATTATTATGGGTAAGTGTATCAATTATTCCATATTCTTTTCCATTTTCTAACTTTATAACATCAATGTTCATTATAACCCCTTACTTTCTACGGCCATTTGTTGAAGTCCTGTTGCAGCTTCCTTGTAATTTAATCCTTTAGATTCCCGATAAGATGCCGCAAAAGCATTTAAAACTTCTTTCGTATGCTCATCTAACTTTTCAAAAGATGTTGGGTCATTGAAATGATCTGTTTTATTATATAGTTTAATGGCCTCCATTATTTCCTCGCTATAAGCATCCCTTACTCTACCGCTTTTTTGCATATAGTTAAGAAAACTAGGACAGCCATAGAACGTTTGGGCTAAATCTTGTAAAGCAGGATCTTGGGTCATTTTGTAATATAAAGTTTTCATAACATTATCCATATTATAAAGTCTTCCTTCAGTCATACTGCAATAAGTATTATGTAAAACTTCATCTAAAGCCTCTGGATGGGCAATAATTATCTTAATAATATCGTTAGCAATCCCCTCTTCTAGATAATCATATTGTTTAACTCTTTCGCCATTTTGCATGACATAAACGGTTTCTTTATTTTGGGTAATTATATCGTCTTTACTTTCACCATTGGAAATAATCATTCCAATATGTTGTGTAATTTGATTTTTTTCATAATCACTTCTTTTATGAACAACTGCCCCTAAAGAAATAAGTTCCGCAACTAAAACTACGGCAATAATTCCTTTTTTATACCAGTCTTTAGTCATTTTGCGTCTATCGGGAGCTAAAGGAATTTCTACCTTATCTCCTAAACTTTCAAAACTTTCAATCTCGGCATTGTATTCCGAAATTATTCTTGCAATATCGGCATCAGCTTTATGTTCTTGAATGATTTCATCTTTTATATAATTTTTATGAAGTACTAAAAACCGGGCATAATCTAAAGCCACTTCCGTACCCATGCGATTATTGGATTTTTCCATAATGTAAGCCGCTATTTCGGTATAATCATAATTATCTCCAACAATTTTCCGCATATCATTTAAAGAATCGTCATATAACTTTTCTAATTTTTCACCACTATTATTGTCCATTTCTTCACCTACTTTTAGTAATTTTAATATACTACCCCATAAAAATAAAGTCAAACCCTTAACCCTTATTTAATTATTTTTGACAAAGAATTGACTAAATATGCATTTTTCTTGTAACTATTTTACTAAGTAAATAAGAAAGTGCCACCATAAGTACTATCACAATTAAAATACGAGGATTTTTTAAACTTTCAAGTAAACTTGTTCCAATGAAACCCCAAAAAGCCACTAAAGATATTTTTCCTAAAACGATTGCCACTGCATATTTTTTAAAAGACATCTTTGATAAAGAGGCCGCTATATTGACTAGAAAAGCCGGGGTAAAAGGAATGGCAATAAGTAAGACTAAATTCGGAATACTAATCTTATCAATATATTTCATAAATTTATCAAATTCTTTAATCTTTCTAACTCTTTTTTGAAATATTCCTTTTAAAATACTCCGACACATAAAAAAGGAGAAGAAACAACCTAAACAAGTAAGAATATAGGAAATAATAAAGCCTAAAATATTACCATAAGTTAAAAATACAATTGTTATAAAAACAAATAATGGTAATACGGGAATAATTGATTCTAAAAAAATTAATAGGCACGCAAATAAAGGACCATAAAAGGTCGATGAATAAACGATTCCCATAATTAAATTGTATATGTTATTTAAAACTTCTCCCATAAATATCCCATAATCATTATAATATAATTATGGATATTTTTCACGAATTTATTACATATGTAACATCATAACCGTAAAATGAAAGAATTCTTACTGCTTGCTTACTTTTATGTCCTTCACTACACATAATAAAATATTTCTTATTTTTATCCAAAAAAGTCTTATGGTTCATTAAAAGTTTATCATAATAAATATTGATACTATAAGGATTATGTTTTTCCTTATAACTAATTGGATCTTTAACATCTATTAAAATGCCCATACTTGGGTTATAATCACTTTCTTTAATTGATTTCATCATATCACCATAGTATTTTATGAAAACTAAAAAACAAGAAAAATTATAAATAACTAAAAAAGAAAAGATTATTCATCTTCTCCAAAGAAATCATCAAAGAATTCATCATCTGTAATAACATTATCATTCATAATAACACTATCCACATCAATATTAACTTTTGGTTTATTTTTCTCTTCCTCTTTATGTTCTTCTACTTTTGGAACATCCATTATTTTATCTTCTAATTTAGGTAATTCTACTTCATCATTTAAGCTTTCCATTTTCTTCGGCATCATAAATGGATTAGGTATCTTTTCCTCATCTATCTCTTCTAAATCTTCGATTTCATCTAATTTTTTAATAGCTTCATCAGATGATTTCAACATTTCTTCATTTCGTTTTTGCATCTTTTCTTTTTCACGTTGTTCTTCTTCATCAAGTTCTTTTAATTTTCGATCAATATCTTTCATCATGGCATCTATATCCATGTTTTGAAGTGGACTAGCAAAAGGATTTGGCCCCATCATTGGGGTTGGTTCATGCATTCCAAAAGGATTCATTCCACTTGGCATTCCTGGACCCATTAAGCCCATGCCCCCCATTGGATTAGGATTTTCTCCTTCGCCATTCATCATTCTTTTCCGTTTTTCTTCGGTAACAAATTTCTTTAAATCGAATAGTTCAATTTGCCGCGTTTCTCTTGTTGGATAAGTAGCAATTGGATAATCTTCGCCCCAATCCATTTTAAAGTTTGGCGTATATTTAGTTTTAAACGGATACATTCTAAGTCTTATAATTATAGCTTCCCCTAACTTTAATTTTTGTAAGTCAGAAACTGTAACAAGTGGTGTAGAAGCCGTTTTATCTTTATCTTTAGATTTAACCTCGCCACACATTTTACTAATTTCCTCTAGGGCTTTAAGTTCCGTACTAATTAAATAAATTAAATTACTACAGTTACCACGAATAACTTGGGCTACTTCTTCGCCATAAACATCATTAAGTTGGGCAAAGTTTTGAATAATAAAGGTAAATCTTATATCTCTGGAACGAGCTGCTGATACCATACTATCAACATCTTTTAAAGGTGGCATATTGGCAAATTCATCTAAGATAAAATTAGTTCGATATTGAAGTTTTCCGCCATTTGCCTGAGCTACATCAATTAAAGTTTCATAACATTGTTTAATGAAAATCGTCATTAATGTATGGTAAGTTTTCTTTTCATCATGAATAATCATGAATACGGCAGTCTTCCCTTTACCAATATCTCGCATATCAAAATCACTATAAGATAACATTTCAGATAAGTTTTCTCTCGTTGAGAATAATCTTATTTTTTGTCTAAATGTTGAAAGTAGGCCACCCTTCGTATCACTTGGAGCATTTATAACCGTATTCGCAAACATATACGCATTAGAATCCGGTCCTTTTAAATTAAAGTATTCTTTAATAAAATTACTAGTAGCGTATCTTTCTTCGCCAATCGTACTCATATAGTTAATGCTATTTAAGTTAACTTCACTCTCGGGAGCATCTTGGAATAAACCTAAAGCAAGGCCAGAGAAATAATCCGCTGAACCTTTTTCCCAGAAGGGATCACTCTTACTACTTGGGTCATATAAAATATTTAAAGCAACGTCATCTAAAAGTTCCGTGGCTTTATCATAATTACCTTCTTTATAATATTGATAAGGCAAAGATAATGGGTTCCACGCATTACCTTTATTTGGGTCTCTAAAGTTTAAAATAATTATTTTGTATCCTCTTTCTTCAAGGCTTTTCGCAGTTTTACTATATATTTCACCTTTAGGATCGGTAATAATCATACTTTCACCCTTTTTGGCTAAAACATTAACCATTGGGAAAACTAAGTTTTCAGTTTTACCACTACCAGTAGAACCAATAACTAAGTTATGATAATCACTATCATCAACCCACATTTCTTTACCATTATTAATAAGAGGAATACCGGCATGTTTTAATTCTTTATCTTTCGGATTGATTTTTTCAACACCACTTGAGTCCTTTATTTCTTTATCTTTAGCCCATCTACTATAGCCATCACTAGATTTTTTTTCAGATACTTTTAACCCTATTCCATGACCTTTTTCTTTATTAAAAATATAATCAGATACACTTGTGAATATCAAAATTAATACCCCAATAAAAAGTCCTAAGGTAAAAGGTAAATAAGTAACTGAAAAAGCACTCCACGGCAATAACCCATAAAATGTTCCATTATTAAGCAAACAAAATAAATTTGATACTGCTAAAGCACACAAATATAATAAAATTATACAATATAAAACAAATAAGAAAAAATCTTTAGGTTCTACTTTAAACTTCATCTTTTACCCTCTCCAATTCAAACATATTATACTATAAATACTTCATATTAGCAAAAATATTTTACTAATTTAAATAAAATTAAATCCTATTTTATAATCCATTGGATAATATTCGGTTATAGTTATAGTACCAATATCTGCGTTTGTAGCAGTATATACTATTCTATCATTTAATTCATTTCCTTCAATATTTCTAAATTCAGTAAATAAAGTATTATACATATTAGTTAAATTATTTTTAAAATCTTCAATTGTTGGAAATTTTGCTTTGGTTCCATCATCTAACATATTGTAAGCTTTTTCAGTATCAATATATAAAAGTCTTTTATATATTGCAACATAAGAAGATAATTTATTTTTTTCTTTAATTTCTAATTCTACATATTTATTAGAAGAATTTAAATTCATAGTTTCAATATTATAATTATTAGCATAATTTTGAATATTTAAATTATCTTCTAAAGGTTTAATAACATAATATCCCTTTTTATCAAGAATTACTAAATAACATTTATCTTTGTAATAAACTATATCTCCTTCTTCAGCTGGTACATTTACTAAATACCCTTTTATAAAATAGAATGTTAAATCACTATTAGGATTATAATAAATTTCTTCCGCTATATAATTAGTTGATTCATAGTTATTATTCAATTTTTGAGCAGCATTTTCGACTGTTAAATTATTTTCATTTTTATAATTTTCCTCTAACAAATCATAAACTGTTTTATTGTTTTGGCCAGAAATATTATCATAAAGGCTATTGATAATTTTTTGTAAAGCAAAAAAACTATCATCTTCTTTAAGTCTTACAATATTTTTTTGAATATTAGGATTTTCACTTTCGGCTGGAGGATTATCTGCTGGAGAATTTTCTCTATTACTAAGAAATACAGCTAAAACAGATGTTATAATTAATAAAATCACTATAACTACCATTATTTTTAAACTATTAGATTTTTCCATATATCCTCCTTTTTATCATTTACAACCATTTTGAACCATTGGCAAGAATCTTACTGCATTACTAGTTCTTGGCTCGCTCCATCTACCTTTATAACAATCTTGAGCTACTTCATAAGTTGAACAGAAAGAATTAGCCATATTAGCAACATCTTGACTACCATAAATAATATTATAATATCTCTTATTTTCGTTTATTTCTTTTAATAAATAATCAACTTGACATTCGACTGTATCCCAAGATGAACCTTGATTTCGACAATAACATTGCATATCACTTCCTTGACAGAAGAATCCATCATATACTGGATGATTACAAACATCATAAGCATCACAGCCAGCAACATTATGCCATTGAACTAAACCATAACTCCAACCATGATTACCATCTGCACCATTTGTGGAAGGATCAAATGTCCAACCAGTTTCAATATACATATTACCAAGTAAGGCTGCCGTAGCAACATCTGATAAACCTCTATCTTTTAAAGCTCTACAAACACCACTAAAACTAGCATCATAATTACCTGTACAACCAGCGGCTCCAGGTCTTGGATTATGAGCATCAATATAATCTAATGGATCTTTAGCTACACCATCTACAGTTACTTCAAAGTGTAGGTGGGCTCCTCTAGACATTCCTGTTGAACCAGATTTACCAATTAATTGCCCTTGAGCAACAGTTTCGCCAACATTAACATCAACATGAGATAAGTGACAATATTTAGAAGTAGTACCATCACCATGGTCAATAACAACATAGTTACCACAACCATAACAGTCTCTAGTACCATGGTCACATACGCCTCCTACACCATTATAACAATCGTGACTATGCCTACTACTATCATAATCAGCAACAGTAATTGTCCCAGATTTAGTTGCAATAATTGGAATACCAATATTACCTCTAATATTTAAATCCACTCCATTATGCCAACTAGATGAACCAATACTTGGATCACGATAACCAAAGTCACTTTTGTCAAAGTCAAGAAACATTGGATCTCCACCATAAATATTACCACTTGTTGGATTTTCACTACCAACTGGATACCACCAACCTATATCACAACTACCTGTATTCTCATGAAATTCACAATAGTCTCCTAAATCATATAGTTTTCTTTTGCCACCTGAAGTTCCAGTGCTTCCCATAATTAAATTATATATTTCTTGATAACTATCACTTGTATAATGAACTCCATCTTCTTGAAAACTTACAGAATCTTGATCTAAACCTAAATCTAAATATATTAGATTACTAAGACCAGAAGAAGATATCAAACTAGACATTGTATCGTTAAAATTATTAACTTCATTCCAATCTTGTCTTTTATTTTTATCTAATGGGCCAACTTGAACAACATAAATAGTATGATTACTCCATTTTCCTTCCGCTAATTCTTTATATTTATTAAAGTAAGTATTAGCATTACCATAATCATTAACTCCAAGCCAAATTACAATGTTATAAGAAGTTTCCTCAGTTAATTTTGAATCAATACTACTAATAGCACTACTAACAAACCAATTATAACCTTCTGCATCTTTAGCTACAGTATTATTATCATTTACATCACTAACTGCTAATTTTATACCATTTGTTCTAGAGTCTCCAACAAAAATAGTTGGGTTTGATGCATTTATTGAAGAAGCAGTACTTGTACTGTTACTACCATATACATTTTTTAAAATAGAATTATAACTACCATTGGATTTTCTTATTTTTTCAATAGTATTTTTACTTAAATCTAATTTACTACTTCTATTTAAAGTCGTAATAACATCTTTATAAGAATTTGATATGTATAAAAATCTTTCTATGTCACCATAATTTTCTTCTAAATTTGTTTTTATATCACTTGGTATCTCATTTACAGGAGTATAATCAACATCATATTCCATACTTACAGACTTAGTTGTACTATTATAATTACCTACAGCCAATGTAGTGGTTTTAATGGCAATCATTAAGGCTTTTATTTGACTATCATTAAATCCTTCTTCATCATTCTCTACTTCTTGCATATAATGATAAGTTGCCCCAACAACAAAGTTTTTTAAACTAATTATTGAAGACTCGTACGTAACTGTTGTATTATTATAGTTACAAGCACTATCAAAATAACCATTTGTAAAATCTTTTTCAGTAGCAGCAAATATTAAAACCATTAAAAGAATTAAAATGACAATAGCCACTGCCCCTGCTATTAAAGGATTAGCCATAATTAAAGTTACTAAAGAACTTACTCCTTTAGCGGTAGCTCTTCCTATTTTCATCGCCGCATCAGCACCTGTTCTTCCTACTTTTTTCATAGTATTAACTTTGGGAGGCTTATTTTCGGCTTTAACATCTTCTACCGGTTCTTTGCTTTTATTAATTTCTTCCATTTTATCACTAGCATCTTTAACTTTATTTTGTGTTCTTTCATTACTAGCATTTTTTAAAGAATCAGATGTATTTTTTCTATTCATTACATTTCTTCTACTAGAAGTTACAACATCTTCATTATTAGTGTTCTTAGGCGTATCTAAAAACTCTTCATTATCGCTAAGCATACCATCTAATTTATTTTCAATTAAATCTAGATTATTTTCTTCTATACCTAAATTATTAGCAATACTCTCTAATTGCTCTGGCTTTGTTCCGTTACCCGTATTTATCCCTAAAGATTTGGCTTTATTAATAATTCTATCTATGCGCATACGAGTACCACCTTCTTTTATTATTTTATCATACTAAGGACAGAAAAAAAAGCGTTAAACACGCTTTAATAGACCTTTTATTTGGCTTCCACAATTAATTTAATTGCGGTTTTGGCTTCCCCATTAATCGTAATATCATTGAATGCTGGAATAACGACTAAATTATCGCCAGTCGGAGCCACAAACCCCCGGCATATGGCAATCGCCTTAATCGCTTGATTTAAGGACCCAGCCCCAATAGTTTGTAATTCCACACTTCCTTTTTCTCTGTAGATATTCGCTATTGCTCCCGCTACTTTAGAGGGATTTGATTTACTAGATACTTTTAAAATTTCCATTATTATTTCCTTTCTTCATAATTAAAATATATGAAGAAACAAAGAAAAAATACCTCTTAACGGTATTCTTCAGATATAACACTATCATACATATTTTTAATAAATTCTTTAGTAAAATTATATGGATAACGGTAATGTTTTTTTTCGTAATTTTCATTATATAAAGAATAAGGTACTAATTCAAAATTACGCATATCTTTATCATAATAATTAATAATTGGTTCGGTTTTAATATCGGTTATATCAATTCCTTTATCTAATTTTTTAATATTTAATTTAGCCATTAGTCCCACTTGATAAGCATTATCGAAGTCTTCACCAGCTCTACTTACATCATCATCAGCGGAAGTAAAATTTCCTAAAGAATAAAAGACTAAAGTTTTATGGTTATTTCCGACCCATTTAATAGGTTCTATAGAATGACTGTGACTACCCACAATAATATCAACTCCTAAAGAATTTAAAAAATTGGCAAGTTCTTGTTGTTCTGCATTTTCCACATGGGTAAATTCTTTTCCCCAATGCATTAAAACTACTAAAACATCTACTTTTTCTCTTAAACTAGTTACTTCACTTTTTATTTTATCTTGATATTCTTCGGTAAATTCCTTAGTTTCTGGATCTTTATATAAACTAACATATTTTAAATATTCTTCCGGTACTTTTCTATTCGTGCCATATGAATAAGCGAGGAAACCCACTTTCATTCCTTTAACATTAATTATTTTATCTTCATTCTCATCTTTGTTAGTCCCCACTGTTAAAATATCGGTCTTCTTAAAATAATCTAAAGTCGAATTAATACCTTCTATTCCTCGATCAAAAGTGTGATTATTAATGGTTGATAATACTTCTAAATCTAATGATGCTACTAAATCCCCAATATACTTGGGAGAACAAAAGTTAAAACCATCGCCACTTACTTCTAAGTTTTCATTGCCAATAACAACTTCCATATTCCCTATGGAAATATCATCATCGACAAAATAATCCTTAACTTTCCGAAAATAAGTATTAACACTATCTCCAGCATCAATACTTCTATAATAAGGACTTTCAAAAAGAAAATCCCCGACCATGGTAAGAGATACTAAATTATTTTCTTTCTCATCTTTTTTAGTTTTGTATTCTACTTTTTCATTTTGAAAATACTTTACTCCCAAAAGAATAAGGGTAACAATTAAAAAAGTAATAAAAATTGTGAAAATTAAACTCTTAATATGTTTCATAAAAACCCCAAAAAAAGTAAGATTACTTCTTACTTATTATATAACCCGCAAGTGGATCGGTTAATTCTAAAATACCATTTATTAGGAAGAAAAAGCCTAAAATAATAATTTGAATATCACTGGTATAATATAGATTAATTGTGGTAATAATACCGGTTAGAATAAATAAAATTAAGTTAACAACATTAAGTTCCCATAATTTATTTTTCTTATCATGATAATAATCACTTTCTTTTAATTTAGTTAAACTCATTAAGATAACCCAAATAAATAAAGCTAGAGCTAAATTCCATGGAGAATCATTAATATCTAAAAATAGAAGACTAGCTAATACTACGACACAAGATAAAGCCGTGCTAAAGCCACTATACTCATGCGCATTTAAAATGGCAAAGTTTTTAACTAAGTGAATAATTCCGTAAGAAGCAATAATACTTATAAAAACAATTCGAACATTGGTAATATTAAAGATTGGTAAAAGCGTCACAATGGCTCCTCCTACTACCAATATCCAACCTACTATAAATTCTACTAAAGTTCTTCTATCCATATTCTTCACTTCCCTACCTTAATTATAGTTTATTTGTTCTATTTTTTCAAACCTTTTTAATATCGCCAAATCTTCTATCCCTATTTTCATAATATTCTAAGGCTTCATCTAAACATTTTTCATTAAAATCAGGAAAATAAATATCGGTAAAATAAAGTTCCGCATACGATGCTTGATATAACATAAAATTACTTAATCTTTTTTCCCTACCAGTTCTAATAAGTAAATCAATGGGTGGTAAATCTTGATATAAATATTTAGAAAAAGTTTCTTTATTAATATCTTCTTCTTTTATTTCTTTATTATTTAAATCTTTAAATAATTTTAAAGAGGCATCGACTATTTCTTCTTGACCCCCATAATTAAAACAAATATTTAAAATACATCCCGTATTATCTTTAGTCTTATTAGTTACTTCTTCCATGGCGGATATAACATCACTTCTTAAGTTATTTTTACGTCCACTAAAAAGAATTTTGACATTCTTTTTAATAACGCGATCAAACTTCTCTTGAAAATATAAAATAAATAAATTCATTAAGTAATCGACTTCTTCTTTACTTCTTTTAAAATTATCGGTCGAAAAGGCATAAACTGATAAAATTTTTATACCTTTATCTTGTGCATAAATAGCGAGTTTCTCTAAAGTCTTCGCCCCTTCTTTATGCCCTGCACTTCTATTCATTCCTCTTTCACTAGCCCATCTGCCATTACCATCCATAATAATGGCAACATGATTAGGGATTTTGTTCATTTTAAATAACCTTTCTTACTAATAACGGATTAAATTCATAATAAATAATAAATATAAACAAACGCCATAGCGAACTTCAAAAATACTACCTTCAAAAATAGACACTAACATATCGGCAAAACACACAATGTATCCTTCTTTACAATTAGGTTTATATTCTTTGGCTCTAACTTTATTATCTTTTTTTAAAAAAGTATAACTATTTTTAAGTAAGGCTAAATGATACATGTGACTTTCAATAATACTAGCCTCTTTATCACTAATATTAAAGTATTTCTTCGCATTTGCACTACTAACTTGGGGATGTTCTAAATAAGAACTTTTGCCATAGAAAAAATCATGAAGAAGTCCGGCTTCCGCACCCGCTTTTTCATCACCTTTAAATAATTTGCACAACAAAAAACTTAAGAAAGATACTCTCCTGGAATGGTCAAAGCGGTTTGTCCCATGATGTCTTTCATTTTTAAGCAAGATAAAATTTTCATCATTTAAGATTTTTTCCGTTATTTCTTTATATTCATTTTTTAATTTCATTTTAATTTCCTCTTAATAATAATTTTATTAACGACTAACTTATTATATCATAATTTTAAGAAAATTAATACATTTTCACCTTAAACCCGGTTTGGTTGACAATTTCTTTAAAGTAATTTACAATGTTGGTAAGAATTGGTGGTTATATGAAAAATAAAATATTTTATCTTACTATCTTTATTATTATAGTCCTTTTAGTAGGTACGCTTGCCTATCTCGTTCGAAATGTAAACTTAGATAACAAGAAAAGATTGGAACTTTTAGATTTAGTCGAAGAAATTAAAAAAACCGACGAAATAATCATTACCGATAATTATGATGGAGTGGAAAAGAAAAGTACAGCTACTGAAGAAGATACTGTCAAAATAATAAACCAACTAGAGAAAATTACTTACAATTCCCTAAATACATCCCCAAGTGGTAATCCCCGTTATACAATAGAGCTTAAAAGTAATAACAAATTAATAGCCACCGTTATGTATTCTTCTAGTTATTTTAAAATAAATAACTTTTTACCGGATTTAAATGACCTAGAAGGCACTTTAGGAAAAACATTATCTGAAAATTACAGTTTAAGTATTCAAGAATTAAATAAGAACCTAGCTAATACTTTAGATAAAATAACCAAAATAGTTGTTAAAGATGAAAATAATGAAGAAACATTAAAAGAAATAACAAATAAAAAAGATCTTAAAAAAGTAGCGAGTATTATTAAAGAGGCTAAAGTTTGGGAAGGAGCGATTACTCTTCCGGGTAATATTAATTATCTCGAATTTTATCTCAAAGATGACGTCGTTATAACCATGGAAAATAATGGTAATTATACCTTGAAATATCAAAATGTTAATTATATTTTAGATAGTTTTTCTAATGAAGAATTAGAAGAAATATTAAATGGTTAGAAATATCTAATCGTTTTTATTTACACGAATTTGACAAGAACTAACAAATATGCTATAATTATCATGTTTTTAAGGGGGATTTTGTTGTGATAACTTTAAAAGAATTAAATTATGTTAATACCTTTGCGCATAGAGCACCATATCCAGGGACTAAATATGCCGAAGATGCAGCCCAAAAATTAATTAGTTCCGTCAAAGAATATGATGAACATTACAAAGATAAAGAATACGATATTATTTTATCTGATGGTTCCCAATTTACTTTAGATATTATGCCCAAAAACCTTTGTCACATGTTGGGAGTCGATTATAAAACTTTATCAAATGATTACAATACTTTCTTTAGAGAAAATGTTTTAGGAATGAGTACTATTCCTCGTTCTTATGATTTCTTAAAAGTATTAATTGACAATATTGATAAAGTTTTAGAATATGATTATGATCATAAAGGCGTAATATTTAACTATTACCGAATAATGATAAAATGTTCTATTTTTGAAAAATTATCGGATTTTAGTCGCTTTAATTTTGGGGTTGTTAATTTTGATAAGGATGTTTTTCATGAAAGAACAGGTAGTTACCATAGTAGTAATATGGAAAAATTCTTATATGTTCAAAGTAATGAACAAAATAGCCCTTACTTTATGATGGGTATCTTAAGAGAAAAAGAAAATGAAGAATTAAGTGATAACTATGTAGTAGAGACTTTATTTGCTCCAACGGAAACCAAAAAATTCTTTAATGGGCAAAAGGCCGCTATTCCAACGCAAATCTTAATTATCAGTGATATAATGCAAAAAATCGAAGCTACAGCCTCCGAAAAACTAGCTTTAATTAACCAATATAATTCCATAGTTAATCAATATGGGTTAGAAAATCAAATGAACATTTATGGTGATTACTTAGCTACTCTTTCAAAAGAAGATAGTGAACTAACTTTAACCAGAAAGAAATAAAGAAGGGAAACCTTTTTTATTTTTTTATTTTAAGGTATAATTAAAATATAAAGGAGAAGTTATGGAAAAAGATAAAAGAAAAAATGTTATCATCATTTTACTAGGAATTATTATAGTTTTACTTGTTGTAGGTTTAAGTATAATTTTTATTAAAGATAAATTTTTAGAAGATACTTATGAAAAACTGGAAGATCGTTATGAATATTTATTTGAAAATAGTTTAAATAATAAAGAGAATAATCCAGATAATAATAGTTCTAACAATGATAATTCTTCAAGTAATAATACTATTTCTAAAGATGAAGCCTTAGATATTGTCTTAAAAGATTTAAACATTAAAAAAAGTAATCTAAGAGATTTAGATATTGAACTAGAATACAAAGTAAGATATGGTAAAAATGTTTATGAAATTAGTTTTGATTACGATTATTTTGAATATGAGTATTATTTAGATCCCGAAAGTGGAAAAATCTTAGATACATTTAAAAGTTTAAGTTAAAAGTTATCATTTGATAACTTTTTTTGTTTTTAAAATAAGACAAATTATTAATAAGATAACTGAAGGTAGTAAAAACTCTAAACTTCTAACAATAATAAAAGTATAAAAAGGAGCTGAATTTACATAGGTATAATAATTTAACCAATCAATGTTTAAAACTATTAAGAAAAGTAAGATTAATACTAAAGATATAAAATATAAAACTATATTTAAGATTTTATTTAAGCCTATCTTTTCTTTTTGTTTTCTCTTTTTAATGATATAAACTAAAGAATAGATTAAATCAATAATTATTATTAAACCTATAATTACATAACCCCCATAAAATAAATATTTCATTCTTATCACCTTAAAATAAGTATAGCATAACTAATTCAACTAAAAAAGAAGAAATAATCTCTTCTGCAATTTATAGTTTTCTAACTTTTTTCATACCCACTTCTTCAGTATCTACTACTTCATAATTACATATAAATGGGGCCATATCCATCTCTCTTTTTAATTTATCATGATGAGTAATAACAACTCTTTTAGCTTCCACCGAAACGGTTGGGGGTTGCCATTGAGAGTTTATTTTTGTTTTAGGATATGGTTTTAAAGCCATAAGTTCTTCTTTAGTCATTATATCAACTTCTTTCAATAATGTATTATATATTATATTCAATAATATAGCAATAATATTTATCTATCAATGATAGATTATCATGGCACTAAAACAATATAATTGTTCTTCCCCATTTATTCCAATAGCTACTTGATATTTAATATCAATAACATCCACATCATTACTTAAAAATTCATTAACGCTATTTTCTAAGTCTCTTTCACACTCTTCATCAATAACTTTTACTTTCATCATATCACCAAATATATCATAACAAAAAAAGAGCGTAAAATTTGTCATATTTTAGAATATAACTATTTTACTCTTGGTTTTACTATTTCTAAAGTTCTTAGATATTTATAACAAGTCTTTCCATCATCATTTAGATAAGCCAAAGGATTATCACTTTGTCCTACTAAATCTTTTGCCCCTAGTTTTGAAGACCAACTTCCATCCTCATTTTGTCTTACAAAATGATAATCATAATTTCTACCATCTTCTAAAAAGATAGCTATTTTATAACCACCTTCCCTACATGATGCATTAATTGTACTCGGATATGATTTTATTTCTAAATGTTCTAAATCTTTAGCTAATAAATTTAAAATATCTACTTCTTTTGGTTTATTTTCTTTATTATAAAGATAGGTATTACCACTTATATTACCTAAATTTAAACGATATTTATATTGATCAAAATCATCTTTTAAATAAGCAATAGACTTTGGTATATCTAAATCGAGAGCATATAAATAACAAGTGGTCCCTTCATTAAATAAACCCGCATCATATTTTGGTATCTTTCTTTGAATTAAGACCATTAATCTTAAATACGTCCTGTATAATTCTTTTATTTTTAATTCCGATTTATAATCTCTATTTAAACTTAATTTATTAATTTTTTCTAATATTTTTTCTATTCTTATCTTGATATTTTCTTCAGTCATAATTACCTCTTTAGACTTGGTTTAACTATTTCTAAAGTCTCTACATATTCATAAAAACGCCCTTCATTATCCATACCTTCTTCTAAATGGTCAGAAGTAACTTCTTTAATAATTCCTTTATAACCATTTTTATCCATCCAAATACCATTTGGATTTTGTCTTAGAAAATGGTAATCTTTAAAATCTCTA
Organism: uncultured Bacilli bacterium; assembly: GCA_947628485.1. Classification (GTDB taxonomy): domain Bacteria; phylum Bacillota_I; class Bacilli_A; order RF39; family UBA660; genus SIG200. The sequence goes on from CANRAA010000001.1 coordinate 29,650, forward strand.
TTGATATATAAACTTATTTTATAACCATTATGTTCTAATTTACTATCAATACTACTTTTAAAGAAATCAATTTTAAAGTAACTTAAATCACTTTCTAATCTTTCTACTAAATTACTTTTCGTGCAATATGTTTCGCGAAATAATGGCTTATAATTAGAATATACTCCCACATCAAAACCAAAATCATTATGAATAAGTTTATTATAAGTTCTTTTAAAAATCATAGGTACTGGTAAGGCTAGAGCATACAAATAACAATTACTATTTCTTAAACTATTGTTATTTACTTTATCAGGATTTAAACTTTGGAGTTTTAAAACTAAACTTAAATATTCCCGATATAGCACTAAAATATTTCTTTCTAAAGTATTAATTTTAAACATGCCTAAAGAAAGATAATCTTTATCTTGATATTCTAAATATAAAGAATTTAATTCCCTATATATTTCTTTAATTTGATTTTCCATATTTTTAGTATCCATAAACCCCTCACATGTGCATATATTATACCATATTTACGTTATAATGTAAATTAGTGTTCTTTAAGTGCTTGATTAACTTCTTTTTCTCTTTTTCTAATTAAAGATAATCTCTTTTCAAAATCATTTCTAATTTCTGAATAATCGCCTTCATTTTTTAACTCTTTAGTATAGAAAATAGCTTTTTCTACTAAAGGTTTATTTTGCATAATTAAAGTATCTAATCGCATTACAATATCTCTAAGTTTTTCTTTATATTCCATAAGATTATTATCATAATTTTTTAAACTTTTAATGTCCTCTAGAAGGTTACCTAAATCACTAAGTAAGGGTATATAATCATAATCATCAATTATCTTATCAATTAAAATGGAATAAAGAATATAAATGACAAAGGATAGAATTAAACAAACTACAGTATAAAAGACTTTTTTTAATTCATCATTATTAACCGTTATTTTTTCGTCTTCTAAATTAACTTCTACTTCTTTAATAATCCGAAAAGCTTCTTTGGTTAGTTCTTCAGTGCTCAAATCTCTTCGACTTAATGTTTTAATATTTTCTGGTACTAAGAAAGATTCTAAATCCATATCATATAACTTTTCTAAAGATGTACCTATATAATTACTTAAATTATAAGTAGTAACCTCTCTTCCTCCATAATCATTAATGGAACCATAATCAATAGCTAAAATACTATCATCACGTTTAGTTTTATACTCTTCGGTTACAACATAAGGATTAGGATTAGTAGGATTATAAGTAGTTGTCGTAGTCATATAGGTCTTTGTTTCATTTGCCGATTTATTTTTACCTAATTTAAATGAAGATACAATCAAAGTTGTAACTAAAGCGGAATTAATTAGTAACATAAGACTATTTTTAATTAAACGTTTTGTTCTTTTAGGCTTATCCATATGTTGAGGCAGATTATTTAATTCATTAAAAATTTCTTCTAAAGAATATTGATAATTACCTAGATTAGTCATTAATTTATTTAAGATGGTTTTTCTTTCTTTATAATTTAAATTATTTTCGATTAATAAAGTAATTAAGTCAATTTGGGCATAAGAATTTTCAAACCCAGCGGCATCTATTTCTCTAATTTTTAAACTAATTAATTTATTTTTCGCAAGTTTTAAATCAATCTCTTCTACTTCTTTTCTAACTAATTTATCAAGATAATATTTATCTATTTCTCCTAAATCACTAAATAAACTACTATAACCCAAACATTTTATTTCTTCTTTAATAAATAAGTAAATAACACTGTATATATCCTCAATAATTGGCCCTTCGACATTATAATCTAAAGTTTTAGAATTATGAAGATTTTTTAAAACTAATGCTAATTTTTCTTTATATTTAATAAAATCTTGTTCTTCTTTATTCTTTTTATCTAAAAACTCTTTAATTAAACTTGTGGTATGATAAGCCACCACATAAACTTCATAATCTAATAATTTTTGATATAGTTTTTCTAAACTATTAATGGTATTAGTATAGTTTTGCTCTAAAAAAGCACTTTGCCCTAAAGATAATTCCGGATTAGCAAAATTATAACTATCTTCGACATTATTATTAGATTTATTGATAATTTTATTTTTTATTTCTTCAAATTTTTGCACATTAAAACCAATTTGGTTTAATTCCTGAATTCTCTTTTCTACTTTTTCTAAAGTTACATTATAAAGTATTGCTTTGTCCAATGTTAAAACCCCCTTAGGTAAGGGTATTATATCAAATCTTCATATTAATGTCAAAAAATTAACCATATACTCTTTTTAAATATATTTTTTCTTCCTTAATCATTAAAACGACAATATCATCGTCATCAGCACTTTCAATTTTTCTTCCATACTCACTTTCTAGGCAATCCAAACTTAAAACAGCATTTTTTTCTTGTAATAATTTTTCAGACATGAATAAAAAGTCCCCTACTTCGGGTAATTTTTCGACATTATAAAATTCTATATTAAATTGATACTCTTTATTATTCGTATCTTTTAATACATATTCATAATTATCTTTTTTAACAATCATTAATTTCTCCATATTTATCTTCCTTTCTTATTTTCCTTTTCATCAAAACATTTCGCTAAAAAATCATTGATATATAGCATAATTTTTCCCAAACCTTTTTTAGTAAATTGGGGATTATTCTTTAAAAAATTCTTTCCTTTGATTTTAACATTAGGTATATTTAAATATTCTAAATTACTATTATTAGCTAAAAAATCATTGCCAATTTCTTCAAGTACAGGTAAATCTAATTTTCTTAAAGAATTATTTTCAAACATAAAATAATCACTTACAGTTTTTAATTTTAGTAAAGATAATTCAGTTATTAAATTATTTGTCCTTAAAAAACTACTTCCTACTATTTCTAAATTAGGTAACCATAATTTTTTTAATTTTTTATTACTACTCAAAAAATAATGACAAATAAATTTTAATTTAGGTAAATAGACTTCGTCAATTAATTCGTTATCACAAAGAAAACCATCTGCTACCCATTCTAAAGAAGGTAAGTTTAATTTTTCGAGATTTAAATTATTAGATAAGAAGTAAGAACCTACAATCTCTAAAGATGGTAAATCTAATTTTCTAATTTTTTCATTTCCCAATAGAAAACAATCTCCAGCCTTACGAAGTTTAGGTAAACTTAACTCTTCTAAAGAACTATTATAAGCTAAAAAGTCATAATCAACTTCTTTTAAAAGAGGTAAATTTAATTCTCTTAAGGACATATTATGACTTAAAAAGCAATAACCTGTTTCTTGTAAATTGGGTAATTCGAGTTCCTCTAGGATGCCATTATTATCTAAAAAATAATTACCAATCTTTTGTAAATTAGCCATTTTTAAAGCTTTTAAATATCTATTATAAATTAAAAAGTTATCCCCAACTTGTTCTAACTCAGGATATTCTAACTTTAGCATTTTATTATCTTTTAAAGTTATAATTACATTATTATTATCTTGTAAAGTTATTTTTATTTCTTTATTATCTTCTTCTCTTTTAACCTCTATTTTTTCAATATTAGAAATAGTACTAGGAAATGAATCAGAAATTCCTTCATCATATAATCTTACCTCTTTATTTACGAAATCTAAGATAAAATAATCAAAGATAATATATTTTTCTTTATCATATCTTTTAACTTCAAAGTTATCAATTATAATATTATTGGGACAATAATAAATATTGTTTATTTCTTGATTATATTTATATAATTTACCATCATTTGCTCTAACATATCCTCTTAATTCAAAACCATTTGTTACGTGTTGTTGAACTAAACCATAATACTCGCCAAAAGATTTGGTTAAACCTGGAGTGATATTATCAAGGTTATTCGAAAAAGTACTATCGGGATTATTAACATGATGGTTATATCTATTTTTAATGGATAAAGTATGCGATTTATCTTTGGTAAATTGAATACTTATAACACTGGTACCATAGGCATCTTGTCTTTCAGGATTCAAAAAATTTTCTCTTTTAATTTCCAAAACATTCTTTTTTACGGCAAAGAAAACATAACATCTATCAAGTCTTCCTCCATCAAAAGTACAAAGTTCTTCTCCTTTGGCATAATACTTTTTAAACCTTTGAATATCTTCTTCGCTAGTGCATTCATATAAATCATAACCAGCATCCTCAAGTAATTCTTTCGGTGTTTTAATAACTCTTTCTTTATTATTATCTTCAACATTCACTAAATTATATATGTAATTTTTAAATTCTATCCCTCTTAGTTGCTTTATAATATCCTCATATAAATCATGACTTGGTTCAAAATTTTGGAACATTAATTTTAAAAGTAAACCTTCTGTTTCTAATATAGTCGCAAAATAATCACGACAAAAATGAGCCATTTTCTCGCCATATTTCTTTTTAATTATTTTTAAATCTTGGTTCACTTTATCACCATCTTTACTCTATTATAAAATATATTTAAACTTTTAAACAATCAATATTCACATAAAAGACAATTATTGACAGTTACCTTTTTATTTTCGCTATAAAATCTTCTCTAGTAAATGTTGGATGACATTTCAAAAAATTGTAACCAACTTCTTCTAAAGAGGGTAAATTTACTATCTTTAGACATTCATTCCAATCCATAAAATAATTTCTCGCTTTTCGTAATTTCGGTAAATCTAATTCTTGTAAAGAAGTATTATGAGATAAAAAATTATCACCTACCTCCTCAAGATTAGGCATATTTATTTTTTTAACAGGCAAATTTCTCCAACAAAAATTATCACCTACTTTTCTTAAAAGAGGACAATTAATTTCCACTAAAGAATTGTTAAAATATAAAAAACCATACCCTACTATTTTTAAATTAGGTAAGAATAATTTTTTTAAAGATGAATTATCATATAAAAAATCATTTCCCACTACTTCTAAAAGGGGTAAATCTAACTTTTCTAAATTACAGTTACGTAGTAAAAAACCATTATCAATTTTTAAGAGTTTGGGCAAATTTAATTTTATTAAAGCTTCATTAAAATTTAAGAAATTACTACCTACCCTTTGCAAATTTGGTAAATTTAACTTGGTCATCATCCTATTACAAAGGAGGAAATTATCAGCCACTTCTTCTAATAAAGGTAATTCTAATTCTTCTAAAGTTGCATTATGGTACAAAAAACCATTACCCACTTTTTGTAAATCAACCATTTTTAAGATTTTTAAGGCTTTGGCATTACATAAAAAGCCATTACCGACATATTCTAAATTAGGATAATTTAACTTCAATATTTGATTATCTTTATTTAAAATTATATTTACTTCATTATTATTCATTAAAGTAATTTTTATTTCTTTAGTATCATCTTCTTTTCTTTCTATTTCGATTTTTGCGATATTAATAATGGTACTAGGAAAGGGATCTGGAATATTTTCATCATATAATCTTATTTCTTTTTTAACTAAATCTAAAATAAAATAATCCAAGATAATATATTTCTCTTTATCATATCTTTTAACTTCAAAGTTATCAATAATGATATTATTTGGACAATAATAAATATTGTTTATCTCTTGATTACACTTATAGTATTTACCATCTCGGGCCTTAATATAACCTCTTAATTCAAAACCATTTGTTTTATGTTGCTGCTCTAAATCATAATGTTCAGCGAAACTTTCCGTTAAACCAGGAATTATATTGTCTAAATTATTTGAATAAGTACTATCAGGATTATTAACGGTATGATTATACCTATTTTTAATTGATAAGGTATGGGATTTATCCCTCGTAAACTGAATACTTATAACACTAGTTCCATACTCATCTTGTCTTTGAGGACTAGAAAAGTCTTCTCTTTTAATATGTGAGACATTCTTTTTAACCGCAAAGAAAACATGACATCTATCTAGTCTTCCTCCATGAAAGGTACATATCTCTTCCCCAGGGGCATAATACTTTTTAAACTTTTGAATGTCTTCCTCACACTTACATTCATATAAATCATACCCAGCCTTATTTAATAATTCTTTTGGGGTTTTAATAACTTTTTCTTTAAAGTTATCTTCGACATCCACTAAACTATAAATATAATTTTTAAATTCATCATCTCTATTTTGGCTTATAATATCTTCATATAAATCATGACTTGGTTCAAAATGCTCGAGCATTAATTTTAAAAATAATCCCTCAGTTTCTAAAATAGTTGGAAAAAATTCCCGACAAAGATGGGCCATTTTCTCCCCATATTTCTTTTTAATTATTTTTAAATCTTCATTCATTTTAACCCTCTGCTTTCTTTTTTATAAATTTTTTAATCTATTATATTTTACCTTTTTGATTAGGAATTTTATCTTCATTAGATAAAAGATTAAAATTATCACTTCCTATTTTAAAAGAATGAAATTTTTCTTTCTTAAAAATTCTATAACAAAACAAAAAGTCATCACCAACTTCTTCTAAAGCCGGTAAATACAATTTTTCTAAATCTACACTTTTTCTTAAAAAACTCCTACCCACTATTTTTAAAGATGGCAAGTTTACTTCTTTCAAACGAATATTTTCATTTAAAAAACTATCGTCAACTTTTTCTAATAAAGGTAAATCCAACTTTTTTAAAGATTTATTTTCAAACATAAAATAACTACCTACCCTTTGTAAATGGGGCATGTTTAAATGAGAAATTTTTCGATTACTAGATAGAAAGTTATTACCAACTTCTTCTAAAGATGGTAAATCTACTTCTTCTAAAGCCATATTATAATTTAAAAAGCAATCTCGAGCATATTGTAATTTGGGTAAATTTAACTTTCTTACCTTGCTTCCAAAACTTAAAAAATAGTTGCCTGCTTTTTGCAAATTGGGCATACTTAGCTCTTGTAAAGAAGTAACTAACTCTAAAAAAATATCTTTTACTTCTTGAGTGTTTTGATTTTCGTATTTAATCATTCGATTATCTTTATCTAAAACTATTAATACTTCATTATTATCTGGTAATGTTATTTTTATTTCTTTTTCTTTCTCTTTTCTTTCAACTTCTATTTTACGAATGTTAGAAATAGTATCCGGAAAAGATTCTCTCATATTTTGGTCATATAATCTTACTTCTTTTTTAACAAGATCTAAAATAAAATAGTTAAATATGATATATTTTTCTTTATCATATCTTTTAACTTCAAAATTATCAATAATTATATTATTAGGGCAATAATAGATACCGTTTATTTCTTGATTATATATATAATATTTGTTATCACTCGCTCTAACATAGCCTTCTAATTCAAATTTACTATTAGGATGTTGTTGGACTAAACCATAATACTTGCCAAAACTTTCTGTTAAACCATCGATTATATTATCGAGGTTATTTCCGAAAGTACTATCGGGATTATTAACATGGTGATTATAGCGATTTTTAATGGATAAGGTATGGGACGCATCCCTCGTAAACTGAATACTTATGACACTTGTGCCATATTCATCTTGACGATTAGGATTAGGATAGTCTTCTCTTTTGATATTATCGACATTCTTTTTAACCGCAAAGAAAACATGACATATATCAAGTCTTCCGCCCTTAAAGGTGCATAATCTTTCACCTGGGGCATAATACTTCTTAAACTTTTGAATGTCTTCCTCACACTCACATTCATATAAATCATAACCGGCATCTGCAAGCAACTCTTTAGGTGTTTTAACAACTATTTCTTTATTATTATCTTCGACATCCACTAAACTATAAATATAATCTTTAAATTCAGTTTCTTTTCCTTGCTCTATTATATTCTCATATAAATCATGACTGGGTTCAAAATGCTCTAACATTAAATTTATTAGTAATCCTTCAGTTTCTAGTAAAGTAGGAAAAAATTCGCGGCATAAATGGGCCATCTTCTCCCCATATTTTTTCTTAATTATCTTTAAATCATTATTCACATTATCACCATCTTTTCTTTATTATAAAATAAATTTAATCTATTAAACAATCAATATTCACTTAAAAGACAAGTGTTGACAGTTAATGGATGATATAAAATCCTCTTCCGAAAAAGTAGGATGATGCATTAAAAAACAAGAGCCTATTTCTTCTATAGAAGGTAAAGATATTTCTTTAAGGGACTTATTATAAAGCAAAAATCTATAACCAACTTTTTGGAGTTTAGGTAAATCTAATTTTTCTAAAGAAGAATTAATAGTTAAACAATTATTTCCCATTTCTTCTATATTAGGTAAATTTAACACCTTTAAACATTCATTTTCATAGATAAAAAAACTTCCTGCTTTTTGTAATTTGGGTAAACTTAATTCTTTTAAAGCATTATTAAGAACTAAGAAATTAGAATTAACTTCTTCTAAAGATGGGAGATTTACTTCTTTTAAAATCCTATTATGAAATAAAAAACAACTTCCTACTTTTCTTAAAGATGGTAAATCTAATTTTTTTAGAGCGGTGTTATGATATAAAAAGTCATTGCCAACAAATGTTAAAGAAGGTAAATCTACCACTTCCAAAGGAGAATTACATACTAAAAATTTATTACCAACTCTTTGTAATTTAGGCAGATTTATTTTTCTTAAGCAATCATTATAATATAAAAACTCATCACCAATTGTTTCGACATTTGGTAAATTTATTTCTTGTAAAAATTTACTATCAAATAAAAAACCATTGTCTATTTCTTTGATATTTTGATTTTCTAATTTTAACATTTTATTATCTTTATCTAAAACTATTATCACTTTATTATCTGGTAAAGTTATAATTATTTCTTTTTCCTCTTCTTTTCTTTTTATTTCTATTCTTTCGATATTCAAAATGGTATCTATAAAGGTATCCTTAAATCTCATATCATATATAATAATTTTTTTATTTACTAAATCTAAGATGAAGTAATCAAAGACAATATATTTTTCTTTATCATATCTTTTAACTTCAAAGTTATCAATAATTATATTATTAGGACAATAATAAACATTATAAAATTCTTGATTATATTTATAGTATTTACCATCACTCGCTTTAACATAGCTATTTAATTCAAATTTGTTGTTAGGATGTTGTTGGATTAAACCATAATGCTCGGCAAAACTACTTGTTAAACCTGGAGTTATATTATCTAAATCATTGGAAAAAGTACTATCCGGATTATTAACGGTATGATTATATCTATTCTTGATAGATAAAGTATGGGACTCATCCCTCGTAAATTGGATGCTTATAACACTAGTTCCATAGGCATCTTGTCTTTCGGGATTAGGGAAGTCTTTTCTTCTAATATGTGAGACATTCTTTTTTACCGCAAAGAAAACATGACATCTATCGAGTCTTCCGCCATCAAAAGTACATAACTCTTCCCCTTTGGCATAATACTTTTTAAACCTTTGAATGTCTTCCTCACACTCACATTCATATAAATCATAACCGACTTCCCTTAACAATTCTTCGGGAGTTTTTATGCTTTTTGTTTCCTTATTGTTTTCATTCTCAATTAAACTATAAATATAATCTTTAAAATCATTTTCTTTCCTTTGTTTTATTATATCTTCATACAAATCATGATTGGGTTCAAAATGCTCTAACATTAATTTTAAAAGTAAACCATCAGTTTCTAAGATAGTGGAAAAATAATCACGACAAAGATGGGCCATCTTCTCCCCATATTTCTTTTTAATTATTTTTAAATCATTATTCACATTTTCACCATCTTTCCTTTATTACAAATTATTTTAAATCTATTAAACAATCAATATTTAGTTAAAAGATAATCTTTTTGGTTTCGATATAAAATCTTCTCTAGTAAATATTGGATGATATTCTAAAAAATTATTTCCGGCCTCTTCTAAAGAAGGTAAATATACTTCTTCTAAAAATATGTTATTGTACAAAAAATCATCACCAACTTTTTTTAAAACGGGTAAATTTAACTTTCTTAAGGATGTATTCTCTACTAAAAAAGCATCTGCAGTTTCCTCTAAAGATGGTAAAGATAATTCTTTTAAGGAATTAACACTATATAAAAAGGCACTTCCAACCGATTTTAAAGATGGTAGATTTATTTCTTGAATTATTTCATTAGTGGATATAAAATCTTCACCTACTTTTCTTAAAAGGGGTAAATCTATTGTTTTAAGATTACCATTACTAAATAAAAAAGTATCTCCCGTTTCTTCTAAATAAGGTAGGGACAATTCTTCTAAAAAAATATTACTATTTAAAAAGTTATCTCCTACTTTTTTTAAAGATGGTAAAGATAAATTTTTAAGATATTGATTATAACACAGAAAAGCATTTCCCACTACTTCTAAGGATGGTAAACTTATTTCTTTTAATGAATTGTTATAAAATAAAAAGTCATTTTTAATTATTCTTAATTTAGGTAAATACAATTTTTTAAGATTTTTATTATCACATAAAAAATCATCACCAACATACTCCAAAGAAGGTAAGTTTAATTTTTCTAAAAAAATATTATTAAATAAAAAACATCTACCTACTTTTTCTAGTAGTGGAAAACTTATTTCTTTTAAAAATTTATTATTGCATAAAAAATGACCATCAACTCTTTTAATATTACTTTCTAATTTAATCATTTGATTATTCTTATTTAGGGATATTACGATTTTATTATCTTTTAAAGTTACAATTATTTCCTTTTCTTCTTGCTTTTTAACTACTTCTATTTTTTGAATGTTCGAAATAGTGCTCGAAAATGAATCTTCAATATATTCACAATATAATCTTATTTCTTTTTTAACTAAATCTAAAATAAAGTAATCAAAAACTATATATTTCTCTTTTTCATATCTTTTAACTTCAAAGTTATCAATAATTATATTATTGGGACAATAATAAACATTATATATTTCTTGATTATATTTATAAAATTTACCATCATTTGCTATAACATAATTTTTTAATTCAAAATTATTTGTTTTAATTTTTTGAACTAAACCATAATGTTCGGCAAAAGAAGTTGTTAAACCTTCTACTATATTATCTAAATTATTTGAAAAAGTACTATCCGGATTACTTACATGGTGATTATATCTATTCTTAATAGATAAAGTATGAGATGCATCCCTCGTAAATTGGATACTTAAAACACTTGTGCCATATTCATCTTGGCGATTAGGAAATAGGAAATCTTCTCTTTTGATGTCAGAAACATTCTTTTTTACCGCAAAGAAAACATGACATCTTTCTAGCCTTCCACCATTAAAAGTACAAAGTTCTTCCCCTTTAGCATAATACTTTTTAAACTTTTGAATGTCTTCCTCACTTGTACATTCATATAAATCATAACCAGCCTTCTTAAGTAAATCTTTTGGAGAGGGAACTTCTGTTTCATGGTTATCATTTTCACGTTCAATTAAACTATAAATAAAATCTTTAAATTCATTTTCTTTATTTTGTCTTTTTATATCCTTATATAAATCATGATTTGGTTCAAAATGCTCTAACATTAAGTTTGAAAGTAAGCCTTCCGTTTCTAAGATAGTTGAAAAATATTCCCGGCAGAAATGGGCCATTTTCTCCCCATATTTTTTCTTAATTATTTTTAAATCTTGGTTCATATTATCCCCCTACTTTCTTCTTTTCAAGGCCACTTCATTTAAATCATTAATCTTTTTTGTATACTCTGAATTACAAGACATAATCATCTTTTTATGCATTTCAATATTAGCATCATCAATATATTTAGCATAAAGATAATTAGTTTCAACTTGGTCAATTGGTTTTGTTTCTTTACAAAAAACACTTAAATAATTTTCCACCATATTTTTTTCATCTTTAGTACAAAAAGAGCCTAGATAAAAGATAAAATAAGGGGCTAAAGTTCTTAAAACATAATTTATATTATCATTATGTAAATTTCTTTCATAAAATTCTAAAATATCTTTAACCATTGGACTTATATCTACATCACTAGAACAAGCCAAATTTTGTGCATATAAAGGCATTAAATATATAAGACCATAATTAGCCCAATGATTATATGGAGTATTACCTAAAATATCATATATAAGAACTTTTTGAAAAGGATAATAATATACAAATTTTTCTTCGGGATTAAAAAGTTGTTCATTTCGAATTGGAACAGGAAATCCATTACATTTTAACCACTTATATTTTTCTTCTCCTTTTTCATAAGCCGTTAAAACTCTTTTCGTAAAACTACGAATAAATTCGAAAAATTCATTACCTAAAATAATTTGATGTTTTTTAGTATTTTCAAAACCATTCTCGGTAGGCATGGTATATCCCTTTAATATATAGGATAAAGTACTTGCTAAATACATGCCCATTATTTCTTGATTAGAATAATTAACTTCTGTAAAATTATAAATTCTTGCCCATGATGGCGGAATTCCTATCGGAAGTTTACACGGTTCTATTTCTTCATTTAATTCCTTATAACAATTATTTAAAAGCCACTTTTCACATTCTAATTTTGTCATATTGACCTCTTTCTGGTTTCCTATCTTAACACAAAATGACTTAATTAACAATTATTTAAGAGATAAATTTCCCATTTTAATTCACTTTCTTTTATTATTTGGCATATTACCCTTCCTAAATTTTAAATAATTTAGAAATTTTTTAAAACCATTCTTTTTAATTTGAAGTAAACAAGACTTACGAGCAGAAGGATTATCTAGAAAAAAACCATAACCTACTTTTTGCAGACTAGGAGTATTTATCTTCTTAATGGAATTATTATGATACATAAAGTCATCGCCAGCTTTTTCTAAAAGTGGTAAATTCATTTCTTCTAAAGCATCATTAAAAAAGAAAAAGTTATTTCCTACTTCTTGTAAAGAATTTAAGCTTAGTTCTTTAAATTTGCCATTTAAGCGAAAATTATTTCCTACTTTTTCTAAAGATGGCAAGTAAACTTCTTTTAAAACTTTATTATTATACAAAAAATAATCTTTAACAGTTTGTAAATTAGCCATCTTTAAAACCTCTAAATGTTTAACATAACATAAAAAATTATTTCCAACATCTTTTACATATGGATTATCTAACTCTATAATGTTATTAAATTTATTTAATACTATTGTTACTTTCCTATTATCTAGTAAAGTTATTTTTATTTCTTTAGTATCATCTTCTTTTCTTTCTATTTCTATTTTTTCAATATTAGGAATAGTCGAAGGTAAAGAATCTTCAATATAAGAATTATAAAATCTTATCTCTTTTTTAACTAAATCTAAAATAAAATAATCAAAGATAATAAATTTTTCTTTATCATATCTTTTAACCTTAAAATTATCAATTATTATATTATTGGGACAATAATATACATTATAAAACTCATAATTATATTTATAGTATTTACCATCATTGGCTCTTACATAACCATCTAATTCAAATTTATTATTAAAGTATCTTTGCTCTATATCATAATATTTTCCAAAACTTTCTGTTAGACCCCAGATGATATTATCAAGGTTATTTCCAAAAGTACTATCGGGATTATTTACAGTATGATTATAACGATTTTTAATGGATAAGGTATGGGATTTATCCCTCGTAAATTGAATACTTATGACACTTGTGCCATATTCATCTTGCCTTTTTGGATTTAAGAAATTTTTTCTTTTAATTTGAGAGACATTTTTCTTAACGGCAAAGAAAACATAACATCTTTCAAGTCTTCCGCCATTAAAGGTACAAAGTTTTTCTCCGGGGGCATAATACTTTATAAACTTTTGAATGTCTTCTTCACTCTTACACTCATATAAATCATAACCAGCCTCGCTTAATAATTCTTCGGGAGTTTTTATGATTTTTGTTTCTTTTTTGTCTTCGACATCTACTAAACTAAAAATATAATTTTTAAATTCAACTTCTTTATCTTGATTTATTATATCTTCATATAAATCATGATTTGGTTCAAAATGCTCGAGCATTAGATTTAAAAGTAAACCTTCTGTTTCTAGTAAAGTAGAAAAATAATCACGACAAAAATGGGCCATCTTCTCCCCATATTTTTTCTTAATTATTTTTAAATCTTGGTTCATTTAATCACCATCTTTACTTTATTATAAATTATTTTAAATCTATTAAACAATCAATATTTACTTAAAAGACATTTATTGACAGTTACCTTTTAGTTTTTGGAATAAAATCTTCTTTAAAGGTATGATGACTATTTAAAAAATTATCACCAATTATTACTAAAGAGGGTAAATTTGCCTCTAGAAGAACTCTATTGTTAGGTAAGAAATCATTCCCCACTTTTTGTAATGATGGTAAGTCTAGTATTTTAAGAAAGTCATTGTGAAACAAAAAATCATTGCCTACTTCTTTTAAGGATGGTAACCTTAATTCTTTTAAAGCACGATTATCAAATAGAAAATAATCAGCCACACTTTCTAATAACGGCAAATTTACCTCTTGAATTATTTCATTGCAATTCAAAAATTCATGTCCGACTTTTTTTAAATGTGGTAAATCCAATTTTTTAAGATTTTGATTATGATATAAAAATTTATTTCCCGCTTCCTCTAAAGAAGGTAGGTCTAACTCTACTAATGAATTATTATCTCCAAGAAAATAGTGACCGACTACTTTTAGAGAAGGTAAAGATATTTTTTCTAAACCTACTACCGAAACTAAAAAGTTTCTTCCCGCCTTTTGTAATTTTGGAAGTTTAATTTCTTGTAAAGTAATATTATCATGAAAAAAATTATCATCAACTTCCAAAAGTTCTGGTAAAAATAGTTTCTCTAAAGACCAATTTCTATATAAAAAATTATGACCAACTTTTCTTAAGACCGGTAAATTTAATTTATGAATTTGACTGTTATAATAAAGAAAGTTAATCCCAACTTCTTCTAAAGATGGCAAGTCTATTTCTTTTAATTCTGAGTTACAACCAAAAAATTCTGATCCTACCCTTTTCAACTTAGGTAAATTTAATTTTTTTAGACTATTATAAGTTAAAAAACAATCGCCAACATTCTCTATATTTGGGGTATTTAATTCTTGTAAAGATGACGCAAAAGTTAAAAAATCATCTTCAACCTCTTTTAAATTTAAATTTTCTAATTTTAGGATTCTATTATTTTTATCTAAAACTATTATTACTTCATTTTTATTTTGTAAAATAAATTTTATTTCTTTAGTATCGTCTTCTTTTCTTTTTATTTCGATCTTTTCGATATTAGGAATAGTCGAAGGAAAAGAATCTCTCATATTTGGTCCATATAATCTTACCTCTTTTTTTACTAAATCTAAAATAAAGTATTCAAAAATAATATATTTTTCTTTATCATATCTTTTAACTTCAAAGTGATCAATGATTATATTATTGGGGCAATAATAAACATTATATAGTTCTTGATTATATTTATAATATTTACCATCACTCGCATTGACATAACCTCTTAATTCAAAACCATTTGTTTTGTGTTGTTGCTCTAAACCATAATGTTTGGCAAAAGATTCTGTTAAGCCATCAACAATATTATCAAGATTATTTGAATAAGTACTGTCAGGATTATTAACATGGTGATTATAGCGATTTTTGATAGATAAGGTATGGGATGCATCTTTGGTAAATTGAATACTTAGAACACTCGTCCCGTACGTATCTTGTCTTTGGGGATTAGGATAGTCTTCTCTTTTGATTTCTGAAACATTTTTCTTTACAGCAAAGAAAACATGACATCTACCTAACCTACCTCCATTAAAAGTACATAACTCTTCCCCTTTAGCATAATACTTTTTAAATCTTTGAATATCTTCCTCACACTTACATTCATATAAATCATAACCTACTTCGCTTAACAATTCTTTTGGGCTTTTTATGCTTTTTGTTTCCTTATTCTTTTCAACACCTACTAAACCATAAATATAATTTTTAAAATTAATCTCTTCCTTTTGCTCTATTATATCTTCATATAAATCATGATTAGGCTCAAAATGCTCGAGCATTAATTTTAAAAGTAAACCTTCCGTTTCTAATAAGGTGGGAAAATAATCACGACAAAGATGGGCCATTTTCTCCCCATATTTCTTTTTAATTATTTTTAAATCTTGGTTCATTTTATCACCATCTTTATTCTATTATAAAATATTTTAAATCTATTAAACAATCAATACTTATTTAAAAGACAAATATTGACAATTATCTTTTAAATTTTGTTGTGAATTCTTCTCTGGCAAATATAGGATGACTTTTTAAAAAATTATATTCAGCCATTTCTAATAAAGGTAAATCCAATTCTTCTAAAATTTCATTACTACTTAAAAAATTATCACCTACTTTTTGAAGTTTAGGTAAAGACAATTTTCTAATCTTACGATTATTAAATAAAAATTTATCGCCAACTTCTTCTAAAGAAGGTAAATTTAATTCTTCTAAATCTAAATTACAAAACAAAAATCCTGTATAGGTTTTTTGCAAATTAGGCAAATTTAATTTACAAAGTTTATTATTGCTATATAGAAAATTACTTCCTGCTACTTCTAAAGAAGGTAAATTTATTTCAGCAATAATCTTATTATTACGTAAAAAATCCTTTCCAACTTTTTGTAATTTAGGTAAGTTTAATTTTTGTAAAAATTTATTATTAACTAAACAGTAAAGTCCCAGTTCTTTTAAATTAGGTAATTCTAATTCTTGTAAAGATACATTAAGATGTAAAAAATAATCTCCAATTTTTTCAACTTCAGGTAAATACAACCTTTTAAGGGCTTTATAACTAGGTAAAAAATATGATCCCGCTATTTTTAAAGAAGGTAAACTTAATGCCTCTACAGAATTATAACTATGGAAAAAGTGATCACCAACGACTGTTAAAAATGGCAAATTTACCCTTTTTAAGGAAGTAGCATTATATAAGAAATCATTACCAACTACTTCTAAGGATGGTAAATCTATTTTTTGAATTATTTTATTTTGAACCAAAAAATCATGTCCCGCTTTTTTTAAACGTGGTAAGTTTATTTCTTTTAGATTATTATTATTAAATAAAAATTGTGATCCGACCTCTTCTAAAGAAGGTAGGTCTAATTTTTCTAAAATTTCATTATCCGTTAGAAAAAAGTCGCCCGCTATTTTTAGAGAAGGTAAAGATATTTCTTTTAAAGTTATTGTTATCAAGGACAAAAAATTTCTCCCCACTTTTTGTAATTTAGGCAAATTTACTTCTTTTAAAGAAGAATTAATAGGTAGAAAACAACTACCAACTTCCAAAAGCTCTGGTAAAGTCAATTCTTCTAAATCTTTATTTTTATTTAAGAAATCATTACCAACTTTTCTTAAAACCGGTAAATTTAATTTATGAATTATTCTATTAGAAATTAAAAACCAATCTCCCACTTCTTCTAAAGAAGGTAAGTCTAATTCTTTTAAAAATAAATTATAACTTAAAAATCCCGTTCCAACTTTTTTTAAATGGGGTAAATCCAATTTTTTTAGACAATTATGCGCTAAAACACGATCGCCGACTTCTTCTAAATTAGGCATATTTAATTCTTTTAAATGATTAGCAAAAAATAAAAATTCATCCCCAATTTCTTTTATATTTAAATCTTCTAGTTTTATCATTTTATTATCTTTATCTAATTCTATTATTACTTCCTTATTATTTTGGAAAATAAGTTTTATTTCTTTAGTTTTTTCTTTTCTTTTTATTTCGATCTTTTCGATATTCGAAAAAATAACAGGAAAAGTATCTTTTATATTAGGTTTATACACACTTATCTTTTTATTAACTAAATCTAAAATAAAGTATTCAAAGACAATATATTTTTCTTTGTCATATCTTTTAACCTCAAAGTTATCAATGATTATATTATTGGTACAATAATATATGTTAAAATGTTCTTGATTATATTTATAAAATTTACCATCATTCGCTCTAACATAATCATCTAATTCAAAGTCATTACATACATGGTTTTGAACAAGTTTATAATGTTCGGCGAAACTTTCCGTTAAACCAGGAATTATATTGTCTAAATTATTTGAGTAGGTACTATCGGGATTACGAACAGTATGATTATATCTATTTTTGATGGATAAAGTGTGGGATTTATCCCTCGTAAATTGAATACTTAAAACACTCGTCCCATAAGCATCTTGTCTTTCAGGGAAAATAAAATCTTCTCTTTTGATGTCAGAAACATTCTTTTTTACCGCAAAGAAAACATGACATCTTTCTAGTCTTCCTCCATCAAATGTACAAAGTTTCTCCCTTTCGGCATAATACTTTTTAAATTTTTGAATGTCTTCCTCACACTTACATTCATATAAATCATAACCAGCCTTCTTAAGTAAATCTTTTGGAGAGGGAACTTCTGTTTCATGGTTATCATTTTCACGTTCAATTAAACTATAAATAAAATCTTTAAATTCATTTTCTTTATTTTGTCTTTTTATATCCTTATATAAATCATGATTTGGTTCAAAATGCTCTAACATTAAGTTTGAAAGTAAGCCTTCCGTTTCTAAGATAGTTGAAAAATATTCCCGGCAGAAATGGGCCATTTTCTCGCCATATTTTTTCTTAATTATTTTTAAATCTTCGTTCATAATATCACCATATTCCTTTATTATAAATCATTTTTAATCCTATAACTTACCTTTTTGGATGACAATTAACTATTGAATGATTTTCTAAAAAATTGACATCATCCATTTTAAAGGTAGAAAAAAACTTATTACGTAAAACTTTATTACCATCCAAAAAGTTAAAACTAAATTTTTCTAAAGAGGGTAAATCTAATTCTTTTAAGGCTACATTCATTTTTAAAAAATTACTGCCCACTCTTTTTAAAGAAGGTAAACTTAATTTTTTTAAAAGGATTCCTCTATATAAAAAGTAATCGCCAACTCTTTGTAATTTAGGTAAACTCAATTCTTCTAAAGAGCAATCTTCATATAAAAAGTCATTCCCAACTTCGGTAATTTCCGGTAAAATTAATTTTTTTAAAGTATCATTAAAATATAAAAAGTTGTTACCTATTCTTTGAAGACAAGGCATATTTAACTGTTTAATTTTTCTGTTATGTGAAAGAAAGTTACTCCCGACTTCTTTTAAAACGGGTAAATCTAATTCTTCTAAAGCTAAATTATAATTTAAAAAACCAGTGTCTGCTTTTTGCAATTTTGGTAAATTCAATTTTTTAACATTCCCGAAGCTTAAAAAATACTTTCCGACTTTTTCTAAATTGGGCATATTTAATTCTTGTAAGGAAAAAACAGAAGCTAGAAAATCATCACCCACCTCTTTTATATTTTGATTTTCTAATTTGATAATTTGATTATCTTTATCTAAAACTATAAGTATTTCTTTACTACCTTCTAAAATTATTTTTATTTTTTTGGTCTCTTCTTTTCTTTTAATCTCTATTTTTTCGATATTAGAAACTGTATCAACAAATGAGTCTTTAATAAATGTTTCATATACTCTTACCTTTTTTTTAACAAGGTCTAAGATAAAATAATCAAAGATAATATACTTTTCTTTATCATACCTTTGAACTTCATAGTTATCAATTATAATATTATTTGGACAATAATAAACATTCATTATTTCTTGATTATATTTATAATATTTATTATCATTGGCTCTTACATAGCCGTTTAATTCAAATTTACTATTAGGATGTTGTTGGATAAGACCATAATATTTAGCAAAAGATGCCGTTAAACCAGGAATAATATTATCTAAATTATTTGAATAGGTACTATCGGGATTATTAACAGTATGATTATATCTATTTTTGATTGATAAAGTATGGGACTCATCCCTCGTAAATTGAATACTTATGACACTAGTCCCATAGGCATCTTGTCTTTCGGGTGATGAAAAATCTTCTCTTTTGATATTATCGGCATTCTTTTTAACAGCAAAGAAAACATGACAACTTTCCAGTCTATTTCCTCTAAAAGTACATAACTCTTCCCCACGGGCATAATACTTTTTAAATTTTTGAATATCTTCCTCACGCTTACATTCATATAAGTCATAACCAACATCTTCCAGTAATTCTTTTGGACTTTTAAGCACCTTTTCTTCCCTTTTATCTTTATCATCCACTAAACTATAAATAAAATCTTTAAAGACATTTTCTTTATTTTGCTTTATTATATCCGCATATAAACTATGATTAGGTTCAAAATTTTGCAACATTAAATTTGAAAGTAAGCCTTCTCTTTCCAGTAAAGTAGGAAAAAATTCCCGGCAGAAATGGGCCATTTTCTCGCCATATTTTTTCTTAATTATTTTTAAATCTTCATTCATTTGCTCACCTTCTTTTTTGTTTTCTTTAATGTACTACTAATCACGGGATGATCTTCTAAAAATGGAAAGATAAGTTCAGGGACAATTATTTCTCTTAAATCTTCATTAAAATATAAAAATTTATTACCTACCATTTGTAAACATGGTAAATTTATTTTATAAATTTTTTTATTAAAACATAAGAAATATTCCCCAGCACTTTTTAAAGAAGGTAAACTTAATTCTTGAAGACCTTCGTTATAATATAAAAAATAATTGCCCACTTCCTCTAAAGAAGGTAAAACTAGTTCTCGAAGACACTCATTTCCATACATAAAATCATTTCCCACTTTTTTTAAGAATGGTAAATCTAATTTTTTAAGAACTTCATTATAATATAAAAACTTATTACCAACTTCTTCTAGGAGTGGTAAATCTAATTCTTTTATGACTGCGTTTAATAGTAAGAAACTATTCCCAACTTTTCTTAATGATGGTAAACTTATTTCTTTTAAAACTTCGTTATATTGTAAGAAATTACTACCTACTCTTTGCAAACTTGGTAAATTTAACTCTTTTATATAAACATTAAAACATAAAAAGCTATTACCAACTCTTTTTAATTTAGGAAGATTTAATTTTTTTAAATGGCTATTAAACTCACAAAAACCATCTCCTACTTTTTCTAAAACTGGTAAATTTAATTCATGAATTAAAAAATTAGAAGAAAGGAAATAATCCCCAATTATTTTTATTTTAGGATAATCTAATTTAATAATTTGATTATTTTTATTTAATGCCATAGTTATGATATTATTGTTTTGTAAAGTTATTTTTATTTCTTTTTCCTCTTCTTTTCTTTCTATTTCTATTTTAACAATATTGAAAAAAATATCGGGAAAAGATTCTCTAATACTTTTATCATATAATCTTACCTCTTTATTTACGAGATCTAAAATAAAGTAATCAAAAATAATATATTTTTCTTTATCATATCTTTTAACCTTAAAATTATCAATTATTATATTATTGGGACAATAATAAATGTTATTTAACTCTTGATTATATTTATAAAATTTACCATCACTGGCTAAAACATAATAATCTATAGAAAATTCATTTCTTAAATGTTGTTGCACAAGACCATAATACTTACCAAAACTTTCGGTTAAACCAGGAATTATATTATCTAGGTTATTCGAATAAGTACTATCGGGATTATTAACAGTATGATTATAGCGGTTTTTAATCGATAATATATGGGATTTATCCCTTGTAAATTGAATACTTATGACACTAGTTCCGTAGGCATCTTGTCTTTCGGGATTAGAAAAATCTTCTCTTTTAATGTTAGCAACATTTTTAGAAACGGCAAAGAAAACATGACAACTTTCCAGTCTATTTCCTCTAAAAGTACATAATTCTTCCCTTTTGGCATAATATTTTTTAAATTTTTGAATATCTTCCTCACACTTACATTCATATAAGTCATAACCGGCCTCGTTTAATAATTCTTCGGGGGTTTTTATTTCTTTTACCTCATTATTTTTTTCGACATCAACAAAACTATAAATATAATTTTTAAAATCACCTTCTAGATTTTGCTCTATTATGTCATCATATAAATCATGATTTGGTTCAAAATGTTTTAACATAAGATCGGAAAGTAAACCTTCTGTTTCTAGTAAAGTAGGAAAAAATTCCCGACATAAATGAGCCATCTTTTCCCCATATTTCTTTTTAATTATTTTTAAATCTTCATTCATTTTTTCACCTGCTTTCATTGTTATAAATTAATTTAATATATTTATTATCTTCTAATTGTATGGCCAAAATTTTCCCTAGTTAATTCAGGATATTTTGCTAAAAAGTGATTACCTATTATTTCTATTGAAGGTAAATACACTTCTTTTAAAACTTTATTACGAGGCATAAAATATTCCCCAGCTTTTATAAGCTTTGGTAAATATAATTTTTCAATAGAATTATTGTGAAATAAAAAGCAATCACCAACTTCTTCTAAAGAAGGCAAATATATCTCTTTTAAACATAAAGCATTGTCCAAAAAATAATTTCCTATGGTTACTAATGATGGCAAATTTACTTCTTGAATTATTTTATTATAAGCCAAAAAACTATCTCTTGCTTTTTTCAAAAGGGGTAAATCTAATTTTTTAAGTCTATTATTATTAAATAAAAATTTAGGCCCTACTTCTTCTAAAAGGGGTAAGTCTAATTCTTCTAAAGAAGTATCACCATCTAAGAAATTACCCCAAACTTCCCTTAAAGACGGTAAACTTAATTTTTTTAAAGATGTTCCCCTATACAAAAAGTATCGGCCTACTCTTTGTAACTTAGGCAACCTTATTTCTTTTAAAGCATTATTAGTATATAAAAAATCATCTTGGGCTTCTAAAAGTTCTGGTAAAAGTAATTCTTCTAATGCCGTATTATAATATAAGAAACAATTACCTACTTTTTGGAGTTTAGGTAAATTTAATTTATGAATTGTTTGATTAAAATAAAGAAAATCATCACTAACTTCTTCTAAAGAAGGTAAATCTAATTCTTCTAAAGAAAAATTGTCATGCAAAAATCCCCATCCTACTCTTTGCAATTTAGGTAAATATATTTTTTTAATATTATTATCCATTAAAAAACATTTCCCAACCTTTTCAAGATTTGGCACATTAAATTCTTCTAAAGAAGGCACAAAACTCAAAAAATAATCTTGGGCTTCTTTTAAATTTTGATTTTCGAATTTTATTATTTGATTATCTTTATTTAAAATAATTATTACTTCACTATTATCTTGTAATGTAATTTTAATTTCTTTATTCTCTTCTTTTCTTTTTACTTCTATTTTATGAATATTTGTTAAAGTACTAGGAAAAGAATCTTCCATTTCATTATCATATACTCTTATCTTTTTATTAACTAAATCTAAAATAAAGTATTCAAAAACAATATATTTTTCTTTATCATATCTTTTAACTTCAAAATCATCAATTATTATATTATTGGGACAATAATAAATATTAAAATTTTCTTGATTATATTTATAAAATTTGCCATCATTTGCTTGAACATAGCCCTTTAATTCAAAATTTTTACTTATATTATCTTGCGAAAGATTATAATACTTACTAAAACTTTCAGTTAATCCTTCTATAATATTATCTAGATTATTCGAAAAAGTACAATCAGGATTGCTTACATGATGATTATATCTATTTTTAATAGATAAAGTATGGGATTTATCCCTCGTAAATTGAATACTTATAACACTTGTTCCATATTCATCTTGTCTTTGGGGATTAGAAAAGTTTTTTCTTTTAATTTCCGAAACATTCTTTTTAACGGCAAAGAAGACATAACATCTATTTAGTCTTCCCCCGTGGAAAGTACATAACTCTTCCCCTTTGGCATAATACTTTTTAAACTTCTGAATATCTTTTTCACTTGTACATTCATATAAATCATAACCAGCTTCACTTAATAAATATTCAGGAGTTTTAAATGGTATTTCTTTGTTATCTTTTTCAACATCTACTAAACTATAAATATAATTTTTAAATTCAGTTTCTTTGTTTTGCTCTATTATATCTTCATATAAATCATGACTTGGTTCAAAATTATCTAATAATAATTTTAAAAGTAGACCATCTGTTTCTAAAATGGTTGGAAAATTATCCCTGCAAAAATGCGCCATTTTCTCGCCATATTTCTTTTTTATTATTTTTAATTCTTCATTCATATTCATCACCTGCTTTTTCTATTTAAATTATCTTTTAACTCTAATGATAATTGCTCACAATCAAAAATTAAATCTTCCGTATTACAATATTCTTTTAAAAGTGGCGTATAACAATAAGGAATGTCTTTCAAAAGGGAAATATCAGAAACTCTTTCTAACTTGGGAGCATATAAATATTTTATTACTTTAAAATCTTTAAAATTAATTATAGAAATAAGATTAGGTAGGTATAATATTTTTACTTTATCATTATTATATAGAAAAGAGTCTTGTATAGAAACCAAAGATGGTAAATTTATAATTTCTAATTCTCTATTTTTATACATAAAATTTTTTCCTGTTTTTTCTAACATAGGCATGTCTAATTTTTTACATGCTATATCAAAATATAAAAAATCGTGTTTAACTTCACAACATTTGGGTAAATATACATCTTCTATAATCATATTTTCAGGAAGAAAATTATTACCAATATGAGTTACATTAGGTAAATATATTGTTTTTATTTTATCGTTATCATATAAAAAGTCATCCCCAATAGAAACTAAAGAAGGAAGATTTATAGTTTCTAATTTTCCATTTTCTGTCATAAAATTAGCTCCTACTTTTTCTAACCTAGGCATATCTATTTTTTTACAGACAAAATTATAATACAAAAAATTGTCTTTAATTTCTCGACATTTTGGCAAAGAGACAGACTCTATTTTTTCGTTTGCCCATAGAAAGTTGCTTCCAATAAAAGTTACATTTGGCAAAGAAATGGATTTTAATTTGTTATTAAAATATAAAAAATCATTACCGATAGTTTCACATTTTGGCAAGAATATTTCTTCCAAACTATCATTATTATCTGACATAAAATCATAACTTATTCTTTCAACATTAGAAAGATATATTCTTTGACATTTTCTATTATAAAACAAATAATTTTCTTTTATTCCTCTAATATAGGGATTATTAACCATAATAATATTGTTATCTTTATCCAAATTAATTGTTATTATAAATCCATCTTCATTATATATTAATAATTCCTTATAATCTTTTCTATTGGTTATTGTAATTTTTTTAATTTTACCTAAACTATGAATAAAACCATCATTCTCACGAATATGTTTTTTAATTTTTTTGGTTTCTAAATTTAAAATAAAATAATCAAAGATAAGATACTTTTCTTTATCATATCTTTTAACTTCAGAATTATCAATTATAATATTATTGGGGCAATAATAAACATTATCTATTTCAAGATTATATTTATAGTATTTACCATCACTCGCTCTAACATAATCCCTTAATTCAAATTTACCATTAGAATGTTGTTGGATAAGACCATAATATTCGGAAAAAGATTCTGTTAAGCCATCAATAATATTGTCTAAATTATTTGAGTAAGTACTATCGGGATTATTAACGGTATGGTTATAACGATTTTTTATAGATAAGGTATGGGATTTATCTTTAGTAAATTGAATACTTAGAACACTTGTGCCATATGTATCTTGCCTTTGGGGATTAGGAAAGTTTTTTCTTTTAATGTCTGAAGCATTTTTCTTAACCGCAAAGAAAACATAACATCTATTAAGCCTTCCCCCATTAAAAGTACATAATTCTTCACCACTAGCATAATATTTTTTAAACTTTTGAATATCTTCCTCACACTTACATTCATATAAATTATAACCTACTTCACTTAATAGTTCTTCGGGAGTTTTAATTACTTTTATTTTATTATCTTTTTCCACATCTACTAAACTATAAATATAATTTTTAAATTCAGTTTCTTTGTTTTGCTCTATTATATCTTCATATAAATCATGACTTGGTTCAAAATTATCTAATAATAATTTTAAAAGTAGGCCATCTGTTTCTAAAATGGTTGGAAAATTATCCCGACAAAAATGAGCCATTTTCTCCCCATATTTCTTTTTCATTATTTTTAATTCCTCATTCATATTCATCACCTACTTTTTTTATTTTGCTTGTTTCCATTCCTAAATTTTAAATAATTAAGAAATTTTTTTAAGTCATTTTTTTTGATTTGAAGTAAACAAGACTTACGAGCATAAGAATTATCTAGGAAAAAACTATGACCTACTTTTTGCAGATTAGGAGTACTTATCTTCTTAATGGAATTATTACAATACATAAAATCATCGCCAACTTTTTCTAAAAGCGGCAGGTTTATTTCTTCTAAACTAGCATTAAAAAGAGTAAAACAATCTCCTACTTCTTGCAAAGAATTTAGACTTAATTCTTTAAATTGACCAATTAAGCAAAAATAATTTCCAACTTTTTCTAAAGATGGCAAGTAAACTTCTTTTAAAACTTTATTATTATATAAGAAAAAATTTTTAACAGTTTGTAAATTGGCCATCTTTAAAACCTCTAAATGTTTAACATAACATAAAAAATTATTTCCAACATCTTTTACATATGGATTATCTAACTCTATAATGTTATTAAATTTATTTAATACTATTGTTACTTTCCTATTATCTAGTAAAGTTATTTTTATTTCTTTAGTATCATCTTCTTTTCTTTCTATTTCTATTTTTTCAATATTAGGAATAGTAGAAGGGAAAGAATCTTCAGTATAAGAATTATAAAATCTTATTTCTTTTTTAACTAAATCTAAAATAAAATAATCAAAGATAATATATTTTTCTTTATCATATCTTTTAACCTTAAAATTATCAATAATTATATTATTGGGACAATAATAAATATTATAAAACTCATAATTGTACTTATAGTATTTTCCATCATTAGCTCTTACATACCCACCTAATTCAAATTTATTGTTAAGGTGTTTTTGGACTAAACCATAATATTTTCCGAAACTTTCCGTTAAACCCCTGATGATATTATCGAGGTTATTTCCGAAAGTGCTATCAGGATTATTAACAATATGATTATAGCGATTTTTGATGGATAAGGTATGGGATTTATCCCTCGTAAATTGAATGCTTATGACACTGGTTCCATATTCATCTTGTCTTTTAGGTTTAGGAAAATCTTCTCTTTTGATATCAGAAACATCCTTTTTAACAGCGAAGAATACATAACATCTATTAAGTCTTCCTCCATGAAAAGTACATAACTCTTCCCCTTTGGCATAATACTTTTTAAACTTTTGAATATCTTCCTCACACTTACATTCATATAAATCATAACCAGCCTCGCTTAATAATTCTTCGGGAGTTTTTATGATTTTTGTTTCTTTTTTGTCTTCGACATCTACTAAACTAAAAATATAATTTTTAAAATCGTTTTCTTTTTCTTGCTTTATTATATCATCATATAAATCATGATTTGGTTCAAAATGCTTTAACATAAGATTGGAAAGTAAACCTTCTGTTTCTAGTAAAGTAGGAAAAAATTCCCGACATAAACGAGCCATCTTTTCCCCATATTTTTTCTTAATTATTTTTAATTCTTCGTTCATAATACCCCCACCTTTCCCCTTAATTATCTAAAACTCGGTTTTACTATTTCTAAAGTTTTAATTAAATCTAAATTAACTCTATTTTGATAATATCTTTTAAAATCGTTAATGTCTTCACTAAAATGAAGTTCATTACTAGTACCCATTTTACTAGACCAACTACCATCTAAATTTTGTCTTACAAAATGATAATTAGCAAGGCCACCGGTTATTTTCGCATCATAATAAATGCCAATTTTATAACCCCTGTGAGAGGGATTATCTAAAACATCGGTTTCGTAATATTTAAATTTTAAATATTCTAAATCACTATATAAACATTCAAGGAATTCTTTTTCGCTTGTAATGCCATACTTTATGTTCTTGCGATACCCACTAATCATACCTACATTTTGAATGGTTAAAAAATTTTTTAAATGCGGATTTTTCATTAAGTGTTCTTCTAAAAAATAAGGCATTGGTAAATCAAGAGCACAAGTATAACAATTAGAACTTGTAGAGTAATAAGCATTATTATTTTTAGGAATTTTTGGTTGAAGTCTTACTGCTAACTTTAAGTATTCTCGATATAATTCTTGCATTTTTAAAAGGGAAGATTTACTATCATTATTAATCTTCAAAATTTCATTTTTTAAAAATAATAATTTAGTTTTTAAATCAATCAATTCCCCTAAAATCATAAATACCTCTTTTCAAGTTTCCTATTATACCACAAATTGGTGAATTAGACAAGAAAAAGCAACTAGCAAAGCAAGGAAATAAAGTGGACAAGTAAAAGCAAGAAAAAATTGGTACATTTTGTGAATACCAATTTTTTTAATAATATTTAATTTTGGACAAGTAAATGCAATTTTAAATC
>CANRAA010000002.1 GCA_947628485.1 uncultured Bacilli bacterium
TTTTTGCTTTCTTTTTTTCGCTTTTTTAGGTTAATTTAATTTTTAAATTCTTGGTGGTTAGAAATTTAAAATTAACAGTTCCATCTTGATTTCCTGTTGTTGTTCCTGGTAATGACTGTGTCAGTTCCATATTCCATATATGGTATTCTATTAATATCTTTATCCTGTCATTTATTGAATTATAAAATGTATCATTTAAATATGTATATAAAGTTGATGCATTCCACCCAACCGAGGAGGGAGTACCATGCCATGCTTGATTGGCTCCATATTTTTTTGCTTTAATTACTTTTAGTTTTCCATCTGTTGTCACTCCTATTATTCGGTACATATTTTCTGGATCATTTTTGCATACATCTGGATTTTCTGATGCTCCTAAACATATATAATTATTTGTTACCTGATCTTTAGTTCCATAATATCTATATAATCCATCTACTGGCGTGTCTTGTAAATTTGGTATATTTTTTCTATTATCTATTAAGTCTTGTCCTCTTATACCTGAAGACTTGGTTTCAAATGTATGACTTGTTTTGCTTGATATTCCACTGTTACCAACATTGTCTGTTAAATATATATAATAGGTATAACTTTGGCCATCTTGTAAATTATTTATTGTTATATTTCCATCTGAACTTGTTACACATGTTCCTATATCGCTTGAATTTTGAGAATAACAATATTGATTTATTCCAGAGTAATTATCATTTGCTGTTACTGTTAATGTTACACTTGTCTCTTGGATATTGGTTGCTTGTACACTTGTTATGGTTGGTGGGGTTACATCATAAGTAATTGTATCACTACTTGATAACGATTTATTTCCATATTTGTCTTTCACAAACCCAAATATTACTTTTGGTCCTTCTGTTACATCTGGGAATGTATAACTATATTGATTGGTTGATTGAATTGGTTGCCATTTATTATCACATGTACTTATATCATCTGTCTCTGTTATACATACTTGTTCTAAATTACTATTATTATTTCCTGGAGTTATATATACTGTATTACTACTTACATTTGTATATTTTGGTTGTCCATTTTTTTCTTTTATATAAAATATATCTATTCTTGGTTTAAAGTTTCCTACCTTACCATTAAATATTTGGACTGGGTCTGTTACACTATTATAATAAGCATGAGTATCCTTAATTACTAATTTAAACAAAGTTATAAATACCACTACAGAAAGGATTGCTATTATTATACAAATTTTTTTATTTTCAAACTTTTTAATTTTATCCATCATACCTTACCTCTACTTTATTTGTTGCTAATGCCGAATACAAGTCGGAAATAAAATAAACAATTGCTATTTTGTTTTAACGAAAAATACGATATTATATAATTGATTATATCGTTATATTCGTTAAAAGTCAATATCTCATTTTTCGTTATGATAATTTTTCTATGATGGATTATGAATAGATTAAAAGAATTAAGAAAAGAAAACAATTTATTACAAAAAGATATCGCGGCATTTTTAAAAATGAGTCAAAATGGTTATTCCCAATATGAAACGGAAATAACAGATGTTTCCACAACTATTTTAAGACGCCTATCAGAATTTTATAATGTATCAATAGATTATATTTTGTGTCTAACCAATATCAAAGATAAATATATGCCTTCTAAAGTTATTACTCCCACTAATTACATGAATAGACTTAGTGAAATAAGAAATGATTTAGATTTAAATCAATTTGAAGTTGCTAATATTTTAAATATGAGTCAAACAGGATATTCAGCCTATGAAGTAGGCATTTGTGATATACCTACCAAAGTATTAAAAAAATTATCTTTATATTATAATGTTCCAATTGATTACTTACTTTATTTAACTGATGAAAGAATACCATATAAAAGAAAAAAATAGATTATCTCTATTTTCTAACTCTTGTTCTAACTAAATTTTTTTCTTCAGTGTTTTCATATCTTAAATTATCTAAATAAATTACTTCTTTTGTTTCTTCTTTAAAATTATGTTTTTCTTTTAACTTTTTAATTTCTTTTTCTAATTCTGGCTCTTTTTCTTTTATTTCTTGTAATCTTTCTTCGCATAATGAAAGATCTTCTTTGCCATGTTTATGACAACGAAAGATGGTACCTTCAACGAAAGTTAAACCACCAAGCCAAACAGCTAGGGATAAAATCATTTCCCAAATTCTCCCATTAAAAGGTATAAAAATGGGAATTGATGCTCCAAGAGTCATCAGAAAAAATAACAAAGCAAATATACTAATCCCTTTATCTTGTTTCAAAGATTTATTAATTTTATCTATATTTTCTAAAACTTCCTCTTTTGTTTCCTCTAATAACTCTAATTCATCTTCTTTATTTAAAATATCTGCCATTTCTGTACTTTCAGCTTGAGCCTTAACAAAACGCATTTCGCCTTCTTCATTAGTAATGGCCCACTCATTATCCTTTATATTTTTAAGTTCAATATTCACAATAAAACCTCCCGTTTCTACATTATTATAACAACATTATATTTGATTTTCAATAACTGATATATAGGAAATAATTCTATTTATAATTATTTTAACTTCTTTCTTTTAATAGGAGTATCACTAATAAATAATTGTTCATATTTTTGTCTATCATTTAAAATTTTATCATAATTTTTTCTCTGTAATAAATGCATTAAATTTATAAAATCACTATCTATTTCGGGTACTTGCATATTCTTTTTTATATGCTCCAAGGCTTGTTTTAATTTTTCAATATTTGCTCCTTTTACATATGCAGCAAACTTATAAATAAATTCGGCATTTCCCGTTTGAATAACAGCATCCTCTAATTTTTTAATATTAGCTCCTTTTACATATGTAGCAAAATAATAAATGTCTACTGCATATTGAGATTTGCATATAGCATCTTCCAACTTTTTAATATGAGCTTTTTTGACAAATCGGGCAAACTCATAAATATATTTCATATATTGTGTCTCTATAATGGCATTCTCTAATTTGATAATGTCGGATTCCATTATGTCTCGAGCAAAATAATAAATATATTCCGCATTCCCAGTTTGAATAATGGTATCTTCTAACTTAGAAATATTAACACCTTTTACATATGCAGCAAACTTATAAATATATTCCGCATTTTTTGTTTGAATGATAGCCTCTTCTAATTTAAGAATGTTAGCTCCTTTGACTGTACTTGCAAAATAATAGATATATTCCGCTTTATGAAATTTAATAATTGCCTCTTCTAACATAGAAATATTAGCATCTTTTACAAACATTGCAAATTCATAAATATAGGTAATATTTTTAGTTTTACTCATGGCAATACTTAGTTTATTAACATTAGCTCCTTCTATAAATCTTGCAAATATATAAATATATTCCGCATTTTCTGTTTGAATAATCGCATCTTCTAATTTATTAATATTAGCATTTAAAACGTCTCTAGCAAATTTATAAATGTATTCCACGTTCCCAATTTGGATAATCGCCTCTTCTAATTTCTCTATGCTAACACCTTTAACCCTATTAGCAAAATTAAAAATGTATTCAACATTTTTAGTTTGAATAATGGCCTCACTTAATTTTTCTACATTGGCTCCTTTTATATTTTTAGCAAAATAATAGATGTATTCAGCATTTTGATTTTTAATGATAGCCTCTTCTAATTTAGTAATATTTACTCTTTTTATATCTTTTGCAAACTCATAAATATATTGGTCATTTTTACTTTCAATAACAGCATCACAAGCAATTTTTTTATTTATAATTCCTAATTCTACTAGTTTTTTAAATTCATTATAATTTTGTTTCATTAACCTATTAATATTTGAATTCATAATCCACCCTTTCTTGGGTATAGTATTATAACATTTTTTCATATATTTTCAAGTTAATAAGTCAAAAAAAACACTTAAGTTTTACCTTAAGCATTTTATTTATCTCTAACGGTAGCTTTAAATTTTTCTAAAACATCTAAAATTATTTTATTAAATATTTCCATAACTTCTTCTTCCGTTAAAGTTCTCGTATTGTCTTCAAAGGTTAATTTATAAGCAATACTCTTTTTATTTTCATCAATTCTATCACCCGTATAAACATCAAAAATTTTAATATCGGTAAGAAGTTTACCCCCACTTTTCTTAATGGCTTTTAAAATATCAATAGATGGGATATCTTTATCAACTACAAAGGCCACATCTTTTTCCACTTTTGGATATTTATTTAACTCTTGATATTTAACATCTCCTGTTTTATGTTCTAAAATTTCACTTAAGTCAATTTCACAAACATAAACATCTTCTTTAGATACTTTTGGATGAAGTTTTCCAAAGTAACCAACATTTTTACCATCAATGGTAATTTCGCTATTAATTTTAGGATGAATCTCTTGAGGTAAATTATCACTTAAAGATAGAGTATAACGATTATTATAACCTAAATAGTTAAGTAAGTTTTCGACTATTCCTTTCATAAGATAAAAATCAACTTTATAACTTAAACTATTCCAAGTATTATTTAAGTATTCGCCACTTATACCAAAGGCTAAATGACTATTTTCCACATATTCCTCTTCTTCATGGTAAACATTAGATATTTCATAAATAAAGACATCATTATTTTTCTTTTCTTTATTATAAAGTAAAACATTTACTAAAGAAGGTAGAATACTTTGTCTTACACAAGATTTTTCTTTTAACATTGGTCTTAATAATTTGATGGTCTTATCGAAATGATAATCATATTTAGTAGTTTCTTCTTCACTAATTAAAGTATAAGTTCTAATTTCGCTGAATCCTAAACTACGCATTTTTTTAGAAACTATTTTTCTTAATTTAACATTATCCCGGTATTCGCCCTTTTTAGTTTTAATTAAAGGGAGAGTTGGTTCAATGTTATCATAGCCATAAATCCGCCCAATTTCTTCGATAATATCTTCTTTTTGATTATAGATATCTTGTCTTCGATTCGGAATAGTGACCGTATAAACATCACCCTTTTTAGTATACGTAAAACCTAAAGCCTTTAAGATATTTTCGACTTCTTCTCCCTTTATATTCATACCTAAAATACTATTGATACTTTCAAGAGAAACATCTACCACTTTTGGTGTTTTATCGACTTTATCATAAGTCACAATACCTTTAACTATTTTAGCATCGGCATATTTTTCAAGCAAATGACAAGCTCTTTTAATTGCTAAAAGAGTAAATTCATAACTAAGAGGTTTTTCCAGTCTTAAACTGGCTTCACTACGCAACCCTAAACGAATGGAAGTATATCTAATATTATAAGGATTGAATATTGCTGACTCAATTAAAATGTTTTTAGTACTAGCGGTAATCCCGCTGTTAAGGCCGCCCATAACCCCAGCTACACATAAAGGGGTATCGCCATCAGAAATAACAATATCTTCGGTAGTTAACTCTCGATCAACCCCATCTAAAGTTTTAATAATTTCTTTATCGTGAGCCATTCTAACCACTATTTTATCGCCCACAACATCTTTATCAAAGAAATGAAGAGGTTGGCCATACTCAAGCATGACATAATTGGAAATATCAACAACATTATTAATACTTCTTACTCCTGCTGCCTCTAATCTTCTTTTAATAAAGTTAGGACTTTCCTTAATAACAACATCTTTTGCCACCATTAAGTTATACATGGATACATTATCTGTAGTAACATCTAAAGATACATAGTTATTAACATCTTCATCTAACTCTTTAAAACTAACATCCGGCATATTTACTTTTTTATTTAAAGCCGCTGCCACTTCATAAGCAAAAGGTAAGTGATTATTACAATCTGTTCGGTTAGGATTTAAATCTAACTCATATAAAGTATCATTATATCCTAAATATTCTAAAGGATCTTCTCCTACGGGAGCATCATCTGGTAACTCCGTAATTCCTTTCGCGTAGGTCTCATCCGTTTTTTCTTCTAAACCAAGTTCAAACAAAGCACAAATCATGCCATTAGACTCAACACCTCTAATTTTACTTTTCTTAATAGTAAAATCTCCAGGAAGAATAGCCCCTTCTAAAGCCACAATTACTTTAAGGTTCTCTCTTACATTAGAAGCTCCACAAACAATTTGCAAAGTCTTATCCCCAACATTAACTAGGCATACATGTAAATGGTCACTATCAGGATGCATTTCCACTTTTTCAATTTGGCCAATAACTAAATTATTAATATTATTACTAATTACTTTTTCGACATTAATCCCCGCATCTGTGATTTTTTGGGCTAAAGTTTTTTTATCTTCATTCTTAATGTCGACATAATCATTAACCCAATTTAAACTAATTGCCATTTTAATACTCCCTTCTATCAAATTCTTTAAGCATTCTCACATCATGGTTCATATAGAATACTCTTATATCTTCAACGCCATATTTTAACATGGCTAGTCTTTCAATCCCAAAACCAAAAGCAAAACCATTCCATTTATCGGGGTCATATCCACAATTTTTTAAAACTATTGGATTAACCATCCCAGCTCCGCCAACGGTAATCCAACCAGTACCCTTACAAATATTGCAACCTTTACCATTACAGTTAAAACAACTGATGTCCATTTCCACACTAGGTTCCGTAAATGGATAATATGAAGGTCTAAAACGCGTACTTCTTCCTTTACCAAATAACATTTTGGCTACTTCTTCAAAAGTTCCTTTTAAATCTCCTAAAGTTATATTTTTATCAACAAGGAGTCCTTCCATTTGGGTAAATTCATGAGAATGGGTCGCATCATCTTCATCTCTTCTATAAGTTTTTCCTGGACAAATAATTCTAATTGGCTCTTTACCTTCCCCTTTTAACATTTCTCTTACTTGCACAGGACTTGTTTGACTACGAAGTAAATATTCATCACCTTTTATATAAAAGGTATCTTGCGCATCTCTTGCCGGATGTCCTTTAGGTAAATTTAATAACTCAAAGTTATATAAATCTTTTTCCACTTCCGGTCCTTCTACAACATCATAACCCATACTCATTAAAAGATTTTCTAAACTTTCAATAATTCTTTCAATGGGATGGGCACTCCCACTTAAAATATTAGTTCCAGGCAAAGTTACATCAATTGCTTCACTTTCTAATTTTTGATTAATTAATTCTTCTTCTAATCTTTCTTTAATTTCTTCATATTTTGTATTAAAAGTGTTTTTAAGTTCATTTACTTTCATCCCAAATTCTTTTTTCTCTTCATTGGGTACATCTTTAATCAAACTATTTAAAACGGTTATTTTGCCATTCTTACCCATGTATTCTACTTTAAGTTCTTCTAATCTTTTTTGATCAATACTTCCTTCAAATACATTTTTTAATTCCTTTTCTATTTCTTTAATCTTTTCATTATGCATATAATCATTCCTTTCTATTTATTCCTCAATTAAAGTAGGATTACTTTCTAATTCATCA
Source organism: uncultured Bacilli bacterium (assembly GCA_947628485.1). GTDB lineage: Bacteria > Bacillota_I > Bacilli_A > RF39 > UBA660 > SIG200. The sequence goes on from CANRAA010000002.1 coordinate 7,413, forward strand.
ATAATATCTTCCATACTTTTATTTTGATGATTAATTAGATATTCTTCTATTTCAAATGCATCTTTATTTAAAAATAAAGGATAACTATCAAACAATAAATTTAAACTTTTAAAACCAACTTTTTGCATATAATCTATAAGACTTTTTACAGAGTCATAATCTCTTTCTAAAATAAAAGGATTACCTACCACTATATTTCTTAATATATAATCATGACAATTAAGACTTTTTAATAATTCCAATATTTTATTAAAATCTTCTATATTATCATCATTTATAAATTCTTTTATATTATTAAGATCTATTTCTCTTATACCTAACTCTATTAATTTATCTAACATCTTTTATTTCCTCCTCTTTATTATAAGGATACATTAAAAGTAATTCTTTTTTAGAAACCCCATATTTGTTCTTAAAATGCTTCTCTTTATAAAATAAATTTTTAAATTCTTCTGTTTTAATATCATTATTCACAAAATAATGATATCTAGCATAGGATAACTCAACACTCTGCATAAGATAATTAATGTTATTTATTATAATATAATCTAAACCTATCTCTTTATAAAAATTTATTTTATTAGTTATATTTTCAAAGCTTAAACCAAATAAAGCTGGTAATTTTAAACACATTTTTAAGACTTCTTCTTTAGTATATCCTAAAGACATAATATCCTCTATTTTTTGCTTTATAGCATTAAAACTTAAACCAAATAAAGTTGGTAATATTAAATACATTTTTAAGACTTCTTCTTTACTATAACCCAAAGACATTATATTCTCTATTTTTTGGTTTATAGTTTTAAAACTTAAACTATATAAAGATGGACATTTTATAGTCATTTTAATTGCTTCTTCTTTTGTATAACCTAAAGACATCAAATCTTCTATTTTTTGGCTTATGTTTTCCTTACTTAATAAAAATATAGTTGGTAAATTTTTTCCCATTTTTTTTATATTTTCTTTTGAGTATCCTAAAGATATCAAGTATTCAATTTTTTGGTTTAAATAATCAACGTTCCTCCCAATTATACAAGGAAAAAATTTAACTATTTTGATAATTTCTGCTTTTTTATATCCAAACTCTAAAAGAAAATTATTAATATCTTTAAAATGTTTTAATATAGTCTTCGGATTATAAGTGATAAGTGAACTTTTTTCTAACATTTTTTCAATATCTTTTTCTAAAAAACCAAAGTCTATTAAATAATCATATACTTCTAACATCTTTTATTTCCTCCTCATTTTTATAAGGATACATTAAGAGTAATTCTTTTTTAGAAACTCCATATTTGTTTTTAAAACGCATTTCATCATAAAACAAATTTTTAAAACTCTCTATTTTAATATTATTTTTCTTAAAATAATTATATCTAGCATAGGATAATTCTAAACTTTGCATAAGATTTTTAGGATATTTCGTTACATAAAATTCAAAGCCAATTTCGCGATAATAATTTATCTTATTAGATATATTTTCAAAACTAAGACCAAATAAGGCCGGTAATTCTAACATTATTTTTAAAGTTTGCTCTTTTGTATATCCTAGAGACATTATATCCTCCATCTTTTGCTTGATATTTTCTATACTAAGAGACAATATTGTTGGCATAACAACAGTCATTTTTATTACCTCTTCTTTTTGATAACCTAAAGATATTAGAAATTCTAATTTTTGACTTAAGAATTCAATATTATAAGCCCATACTGATGGTACTGAGGCTATTATTTTTATTACTTGTTTCTTGGTGTATCCTAAATTTGTTAAATCTTCAAGTCTTTTTTCTAACGTTTTAATATTATAATTAAAAATTGCTGGTACTGATACTGTCATTTTAATTACTCGTTCTTTAGTATAACCTAAAGATATTAAATATTCTATCTTTTGTTTTATGTTTTCTACACTAAAACTATACAATGTTGGAGAATTTATGGCTATTTTTATAATTTGTAATTTGGTATAATCTAATTCTTTTAAATAATCGCTAATATTTTTAATATGTTTTAATAATGTAGTTGGTACAAAAGCACTAATTGAATAATTGTTAAAAATTTCATCTACTTCTTCTTTTGTAAAACCAAATTCTATTAAATAACTATAAACTTCTTCCATCTTGAACCTCCTTCAAAAATAAAAGTTCATAAATAAGGCTAAAGGACGAAAGTAATTCCGCGGTACCACCTTTATTTATGAACTTAATCATACTCTTTTATTCGTATTGTGAATAGCCCATTATTTGCTCCTTAATTTGAAATTCAGTTATTTTAGTACTATAAATATTTCCACCCTTATATATTTATTCTCTAAACTAGTTTTAATAACCTACTCTAATTAAATCATCACAAATACTCTTAATAATTTTCAGCTTTTCTTTCAAAATAACTTTTAGCATGTTTACATACAGGACATACTTCTGGAGCTTTCTTCCCAATAACAACATGACCACAATTACGGCATACCCAAATAGTATCACCTTCAGAAGTAAATACTAATCCTTCATCCATATTACTAATTAATTTACGATATCTTTCTTCATGTTCTTTTTCAATTGCCCCAACCATTTCAAATAAAGTGGCAAGTCTATCAAAACCTTCTTCTTTGGCTGTCTCCGCAAATTCTTTATACATATCAGTCCATTCGTAATTTTCGCCACTGGCAGCATCTTCTAAGTTAGTATGTGTATCAGGAACATCGCCATCATGTAATTCTTTAAACCAAATCTTTGCATGTTCCTTTTCATTATTCGCAGTTTCTTCAAAAATGGCTGCTATTTGTTCATAACCTTCTTTTCTGGCTTTACTAGCATAATAAGTATATTTATTTCTTGCTTGGCTTTCTCCAGCAAATGCGGCCATTAAATTTTTTTCCGTTTGACTTCCTTTTAATTCCATAAAAACACTTCCTTCTTAATTAGTATTTTAAAGCAAATAGCAAAAAAAGTAAAGATTAATTATGTCGATTATTCTTTACTTTCTTTAATTCTTTATAAGCATTATTTAAATATTTATTATTGCTTTTTCCATCATTTTTAATTTTTTCAACTCTTTCATTAATTTCTTGCTTAATTTCTTCAGTTTTAGAGTTATCTTCAACTTCTTTATCAATCTTTTTTTCTTCGATTTCTTCTTGTTCTTCTTGTTTAATTTCCTTAGATAAATTAAATATTTTTAAAATATCTTTAACTATAATATATAATGCTGGAATTAAAATCACTAATAACCAACCTAGACTACTTGATAAGAAGAATTGTAGTTTACCAAGTTTTGGAATAACGGCTTTAACGACCCCTACAACATTACTTTTCTTAACACAAACGGCATCTTCAGAAGTATTATTATCTCCTCTGGTTACCAAACATTTCGAGCCATCATCTAAGGTTTTCATGTCAACAACACGATGGGTAACCGTCATCCCATAATTAACTTGCCATGTCGATATATACGTAATAACATCATTTATTTTAACATCATCAATACTATTTATTTTGGTATTAATAATAACATCATATTTATCAATCGTGGGTTCCATACTTTCCGAAACCACGGTATAAACCGAAAACTTAGGTTCAAACATTTCACCATGGGTAGCATATAACCTAACCGAAATATAATAGTACACTAATAAAATTCCCACAACAACTAGTAAGATAAAAACAGTCCAACTTACTACTGTGGAAATATATTTAAATAAACCTTTGAAATTGTAACGTGTTTCTTCTGCGCTTTCCATTACATTTCCCCTTATTCTAAAATAATTATAAACTTCTTTTTCACACTTCTCAATAGAAATTTGTTTTTACTAGGCACTTGCTTTATACTCTATTTTAAAATTAGCCCTATAAACTTTACCAACCGTACTTTCTCTATTTCTAATTATGGTCTCACTTTTCCAATACATTTTCTTACTTTCTCCCGGTTTACTCGTAAGTTCATAATTAGTAGCCACATTAATATTACCCGTAATTCCTCCAACATCATAGAAATTACTAGTGATAGCGTCAATAGTACTAAAAGGCGTACTAATTACATAATTAACATTTTCCCAAGTTTCATTATCAAAAGAATAGGAAAATCTTACTATAACATCACTATTAATACTACTAATTGCATTATATACAAAATCATTTTTTTCAATTTCATATTTAACATCAAAAACTAAACGACCATTTTCTTTAGAATCCTCTTTAGTATTAACCTCAACATTAGCATATGACTCAATATTTACTTCACTTTCCGTTATGGTATCATCAATAGCTTTTTCAAACGGACCATTATTGGTAATTAAAGTTTTACTTTTAACATTGTTTACTTCAATTACTTCTTTATTATCTTTTATATTAAATTTTTTCTCGTAATAATTACCTATATAAAATAGAGTACAAAATAAAGTCAACGTAAAAAGAACTATTAAGATGATTAATAGAATAACACTGGTATATTTATTACTATGTGCCACTTTTTTTATCTCTAAATCTTCTTTATCATCAATCTTACTTTTACTACTAGTATCAGTAACCCTTTTTTTCATATTGACCTTCCTTATTCTTAAATAAAGTATAACAAAATAATGGTTATTTTGCAATTATTTTATGCATTTTTAAAAATAACGAGGTAATAGATTTGTTTCGTAAAACTCACCATCCTCGTTTTCATTTTGGATAAAATTCTAGATAATCTTTGTCTTCTATCTTCCCTAGTATATAACCTTAATCATATAATCATTCAAGTTATAGAAGGCTTTGGGCGAACCGCATTCGTATTGTTCACCCAATCGTTGTTCAAGTTGCCGTCTGTATTCACATTCCACGCATTGTAATTGCTGCCGGACTTGCCATACCTAACTGCATATTTCAAGATTACCTACTTATATTATACAACATAATTTATCAAAACAATAATTTCTTCAAAAAAGAAAAATAGAGACCCACGCATAAGTATGGCTCCCTTACAAAAGTGTAAAACACTTTTTCCTTGCATATTCATAATAGCATATATGTATCAACAATGTCAAAACTTCTCATATTATGACAAAATTCGACATTTTCTGCCGAACTTTATGTATTATTATTTTAATTTGATTATTGTACTCTAAATGGATCAGTGCTTATTCCACTACCTGTAAGTGTAACACTTGACTGCAAATAGAAGACATATCTGCCGGTTCTACTGTGCCCTGTTTGCAAGGGGGCCAGGCGACCATCTTGATATATAGCCCACGCCTCATTGGTGTCACCCTCCATCCCATACCTACTCATCGTCCACTCGAAAAACTCCCAACAGCTCTCCTTACAAGAATACAACCAACTATTTGCATTTGAATAATCACCAGGCCAATCAAACGCACTATCCGACCACTCAGATGGATAATCCCAAGAATTATAATAATCACTGGCATACATTAATCCTATATATGCTTGTACTGTTCCATCTTGCTTTCCTGTTGTTTTTGATGTCCATGGATATGTTTTTGTTTGTTCCATGTTCCATGTATGCTTTTCGATTAATCCTTTTATTCTTGTGTTTATTGAATTGTAAAATTCTCCATTCAAGTTTGTATATAAGTCTGATTCATTCCAAATCACTTTACTGTATAGATAACCCCAATAGCCATAAACCCCATAACGATCGTGAATCACTTTTAGTTTGCCATCTGTTGTTATCCCTATTATTCGGTACATATCACGACCATCTTGACATTTGTCTGTCGACGTAGAGCCTAAACAGATATAATTGTTTGTTACTTCATCTTTTGTTCCATAATATCTATACATTCCATCCACTGCTGTTGTTTGTAATGTTTGAACTCCGTTTGCACCAGTTGCATATTTCCTTAAATAATCTATTGGTCCACTTTCTTTTGTTTTAAATGCATAATGTACTCTATTTGCTATACCACTATTGCCTGCTTTGTCTTTGGCATAGACATAGAAAGTGTAACTTGTTCCGGCTTTTAAACTGTTTACTACAATACTTGCACTTGTTACACAGGTATAGTCTGTCTCTTTTGCTGAGTTCTTTTGGGAGTAACAATATTTTTCTATTCCACTTGTTGGACTTACTCCTATCTTATTATCATTTGCTGTTATACTTAATGTTAAGTTTGTTTCATTTATTGTTGGGGCTGTTACTTTTGTTACTGTTGGTGGTGTTACATCATATATTATGGCACTTGTCTTAACACTTGATATATTACCAGCTTTATCTCTTACATATCCTCTTACCGTCTTTGCCCCTTCTGTTGTATTGGTAAAGGTATAACTTGTACTTTTTCCTACTGTTACCCATGTACAATTCTTTGTATCTGTTCCTTCGGTTACACACATATCTTGAGGATTTGTTTCGGTATATGTAAAATATACTGTATTTGCCTGTAGATTGGTATATTTTGTAGCATCTTCATTTTTTATATAAAACTTATTTATTACTGGTAAGGTCTTATCATAGGTTATTACATCACTACTTGATATTGATTTATTCCCATATTTATCTTTAACAAATCCAAAGATGGTTTTGTTTCCATCTGTTTTAGTATCTTTAAATGTATAACTATACTGTTTATTTGAAGTTATGTTTTGCCATGTACAACTACTTACATTATTTGTTTCTGTTATACATACTTGATCTATATTTTTATTATTTGTTCCTGGGGTTATATATACTGTATTACCTCCCGCATTTGTATACTTTGGAGTTGTTGTTTGTTTTATATAGAATGATGTTATCTTTGGTTTAAAATCTCCTACCTTACTATTAAATATTTGGACTGGGTCTGTTACACTATTATAATAAGCATGAGTATCTTTTACTGCTACATTTATTATTGTTATTACTAACAGTAATGTTATAACCCCTACTAATGTTATTCCTTCTTTACTCTTTATTAGTTCTTTTAGTTTTTCTTTATTCATATATATTACCTCCTATGTTTGAAATGCCGTATTTATCAATAATAGTAAAAATAATTATAATAATTTCTATTACTTATAAAATGTAAATAATAATTTAAATTTTTTAAATCTTTTGCACTGTTACTTATTGGAAATGTGGGTATAAAAACCGTATCATAATAATAAATAAAGTTGGTGATACGATTGAAATTAAATAAAATTTTTGGTAACAATTTAAAATATTTTAGGTTTCATAAAAAGATGACTCAAGAAAAATTAGCAGAACTATCAGAAACTAGTGTTACATACATAAGTCAACTTGAACTAGGTCACCATACGCCATCATTTGATAAATTAGAATTAATCTCTAAAGCTTTAAATGTTGAACCATACGAATTTTATGTTAAAAGAGATTTTAAAACCTTAGCTCCTAGAGTCGATATGAAACATTATAAATAGCACCTCGTACTATTAAGACTATTATAACACAACTTACTCGAATAGTGTAACTTTTTTAATGGATTTTTGTAAAGTAATAGAAAGGCAATAATAGATGACTAATAAAAACGATGAGAATTATATATATGATTTAGTTTCGAAAAATATTAAAAAACAAAGAAAATTAAAAAAACTAACTCAAAAAGAACTTGCAGAAAAAATGAATTATTCAACTCAATTTATATCAAACATTGAAAGTAAAAACCATCAAACTTTTAGTTTGGGTACACTATATAGAATTGCATTAGTTTTAGATATTGATATTTCCGAATTTTTTAAAGAATAAATATTAATGTTAAACAACGAAGTACAAATTCGTTTTTGCTTTCATTAATTATATTACAATATCATTATTTGATTGTATATTTAAATAAAATGTAGTATAATATAAATAGAAAACGCAGGAATGTGCGTTGCTAATTTTGTGGGCCTACTCTGGTATTACCGGAGTAGGTATTTTTGTATTATTAAGTACTAGCAAGTACAATAACACAAAAATAATGACAAATAATACTTTTATCAAAGTTTTATTCTTCATAACACCACCCCTTTCATTTCATTAATAGTCAGGTGACTAAGATGAAGTTAAAAGGTAATTTTGCAACGCTACTTCCTGCGTCAGTTATTTATTTTAACTATAAGTCAACAAAAAGTCCATAGGAAGTTTTGTCGTATTTTGTCTAATATTGTTATAAATTGTCACAAAAAAGGAAGTAGTTCATTACTTCCTATATTTTTTTATTGTAAGAATAAGATTAAAGAAATAACAAAGAATAAAAGTCCTAGAAATAAAGTGGCTCTAGTTATAAATAACTCAGCTCCTCTTTCTTTCATATTTTGGAATAATTCTTGATTACTTCCGGTAATAATTCCTGCTCCATCAGTTGCTTTATTACTTTGTAAAAGTACTATAGCTATTAATAGCACAGAAACTACTAAAAGTATTGTTTCTAACATATTATTCTTCCTTTCCTTTAATGGCGTCTTCTAATTCTTTTTTACTCATTTTAGAAGCACCTTTTATTTTTAATTCTTTAGCTTTTTCTCTTAATTCTTCTAAAGAATTATCTTTATTATCTTCTTCTTTAACTTCAAAATCAATATTACCATTTAAAACAATATATTCAATTTGTTCTTTAGTTAAAGTTTCATATTTCATGAGCGCATCAGATAATAACATTATTAAAGCTTTATTATCTTCAATGATAGTTTTAGCTTTTTCGTAACATTCTTCAATAATCTTTCTGGTTTCTCTATCAATTTCTAAAGCAACTTGATCACTAAAGTTTTTACTCTTACCATAATCTCTTCCTAAGAAGACACTACCATTTTGTTCTTCATATTGCATTGGTCCTAAATCACTCATACCATATTCGGTAACCATACTTCTCGCAATATTCGTCGCTTTCTTAAAGTCGTCTGAGGCTCCTGTTGATATTTCGTTTAAGAACATCTCTTCACTAACACGTCCCCCAAGTAAACCAGTGATTTCGGCTAGTAATTCTCTTTTGGTTCTGACAATCATTTTTTCTTCTTTTGGAAGCATCATGGTATAACCACCCGCCATACCTCTTGGAATAATAGTTATCTTATGAACCTCATTCGCATCTTCTAACTTAATACCAATAACGGCATGTCCAGCTTCATGAATAGAAACAAGTTTCTTTTCTTTTTCGGTAATTTGTTTCGAAGTTTTGGCAGGGCCCATTAAGACTCTATCGGTAGCCTCGTCAATTTCATTCATCCCGATGGCTTCTTTATTTCTTCTTACGGCAAGTAAGGCTGCTTCATTAAGAAGATTTTCTAGATCAGCTCCACTAAATCCTGGCGTTCTTAAACTTAAATTATTTAAATTAACTGATTTATCTAAAATTTTATTTTTCGCATGAACTTTTAAAATTTGCTCTCTGCTTCTCGCATCTGGTAAATTGATGGTTACTTGACGGTCAAATCTACCGGGACGAAGTAACGCTGGGTCTAAAACATCAGGTCTATTCGTCGCGGCAATAATAATAATTCCTTCATTTTCCCCAAAACCATCCATTTCGGTTAATAATTGGTTAAGAGTTTGTTCTCTTTCGTCATGTCCGCCACCAAGACCAGTTCCTCTTTGTCTTCCAACGGCATCAATTTCATCGATAAAGATTAGACAAGGCGCACTTCTTTTAGCTTCCTTAAACATATCTCTAACTCTTGATGCTCCAACTCCCACGAATAATTCGACAAAGTCAGAACCACTTATATAGAAGAATGGCACATTAGCCTCACCCGCAACAGCCTTCGCAAGTAAAGTTTTACCAGTTCCTGGAGGCCCTACAAGTAAGACACCCTTAGGAATTCTGGCTCCTAATTTTTGGAATTTCTTCGGATTTTTTAAGAAGTCAATAAGTTCGGCAACTTCTTCTTTTTCTTCCGTAAGTCCAGCCACATCTTTAAAACTCTTTTTATCACTATCATTACTAAGTCTGGCTCTACTTCTTCCAAAGTCCACTGAACTTTTATTAGTCATGGCTAGTTTCTTAATTAGAATATAACCAAAGACAATGACAAAAACAAATGGTAAAACATTAACAATTATATAAAGAATAGCACTACTTCCTGGATCACTTTTGGTATCATATTCTTTAATATCATTCTTAGTTACATAATCAGTTATATTAGCCACTTCTTCTTCAACTATTTTGGTTTTAAAACTTTCAGTTTCTTTATAACCTTTTAATTTACCTTCCACATAATATACTGACTCATTACTATTTGGAGTAAGCATTATTTCCGTAACATTATTATCTTTTAAGTTTTTTAATAACTCCCCAGTCGTAAGTTCATTAACTTTACTACCTTGCATGGTTACAATTATTAAAATAACCGCTATTACTCCACATAAGATAATATATGGAAATGTATTCTTCATTCGATTATTACTTTTTTGTGTATTCATTTATTCCCTCCGTATACTTAAGTATTATATCATACTTTTCATGAATTTCCTTATCAAATATTGATTTTTTTATTCCTGGGAGCCAAATTATTTCATTTTTACTGTCAACTACCACCGGAATTTCTTTTCTTTTTTTAATATCTATCTTTTCATTAATTAAAATATCTTTAATTTTTTTCCTTCCCTTTAAGTTTTTAACTGGCATAATATCACCAGGTAAGATACTTCTTACTCTTAAAGGTAAAGATATTTCTCTACTATTAATTCTCGTTACTTTATTGGAAGTATCACTACTTTTAGCAACTACTTTAATTAAATATTTATCCAAGATATTTACTTCTTTATCTAAAACATATTCATAACTACTCATCTTAATATTTTTCTCGATAATAAGATAATTATAACTAACTCGCGCAATATAATTATTATTTAAATTAATCTCTTTATTTTCTTTATTCTTAATTAATTTAATAATACTTTCTATCTTCTTATTATCAATAGGTAAAATATCATACTCTTGAATATGCTCAATTACTCTTTCAATTATTTTTTTAATAATAAAATCTTCTTCTTTAATTAAAGCATCAATATATATTTTACCATCTTTATATATTTTAGCAATCTTTTTATCAATTATTTTTCTTAAATAATTATTAGTACTCTCCAACTCTTCACTATATTGTAAAAACTTCTTAGACACATTTTTTTCTTCTTTATATAAATATGGTAACACGTGTTTTCTTATTCTATTTCTTTTATGAATATCTTTCATATTCGTTTTATCAAGCACATATTTTAAATTATTTTCTTTATTATATTTTAATATCTCATCCTTATTTATATATAGAAGAGGTCTTATAATTTTATAGTTATGATAACTACTTACTTTAGGAATACCCATATATCCTTTTAAATTACTCCCTCTTAATATTCTTAAAAGAACGGTTTCCATTAAATCATCACCATGATGGGCGGTAAATAAATATGAAGCATTATACTTATTTATTAAACTTTCAAAAAATTCGTATCTTTTACTTCTTCCTTCACTTTCGGTAAACTTATTATTTTTATAATCTTCTATTTTTAAGTATTCAAAAATAAGATTATTATCAATACAATATTTTTCCACAAATTCTTTTTCTTTATCATTTTCTTTTCTGGTATTATGATTAACGTGGGCACAGATAATTTTTAAATTTAATCTATCTTGATATCTTTTTAAAATGTGCAAAAGACACATCGAATCAGGACCCCCAGAGGTGGCCACTAGTAATGTGTCATTAGTTCTAAGTAAATTATCTAAAAAATTATACACGTCTTTCATAAATAATCACAAGTCATATTGTACCGAAAATATCCTTATTTAGCAAGGAATTTCACTAAATTATCATCTGTTTTTACCATTATTAACAAACTCATTAACTAATTCTTCGCTACAACCTGTAAAGGCGACTATTTTTTCTTTAGTAAATCCTAAATTTGTTAAAATAGTAAAGATATCGGCCATATTTATTATTATACCATCTTGTTTAAAATAGCCTTGACTTTCTAAAGCTTTCATTACCCTATATAATTGACCATAAGGAACAAATACTTTATCAGTCATATTAGGTAATACATTTCTTAAATTTCCAAAATTATTATGAATATATTCTCCATATCTATCAATATCTCTTTCATAAATACTCTCTAATTCTTGACTTGCTTCAAAAGGGCTTTTTTCATAATATTCCATAAATTGAATTTCACCATATATAGCTTTAAAAAATTCTTCAAAACTACACTTAAGATGGATTAAATATTTATATATTCCTATATTTGGCCGATGTTTAGACTCCATAATTTTTTCTATTAAATTTATTTCGCCAATCTTCCAAGAAGATAAAAAACTTTCAATATAAGGAACTAGCTTTTGGTCAAAAATATCATATTCTCTAGACATACTAATATTTTTAACCGAAAACTTCCCATCATAAGGTTTCAAATAAAAATCATTTATACTTTTAAGTAAATCTAATAAAAACTTATAATATCCTTTTCGATAATAAATATATTCTCCTTCCAAATCATTAATTTCTTTATATTTATTATATTTATTTATATCTTCCTCTTTACTTTCATAAGCTGTCCTTAAATTCGGCAATTTATCTTTTTCCATTATGTCCTCCTATGTAAAATTTATTATATTAATTATAATGATATAAGTCAAGTTAAAGTCTAGGGTACTTCGCAAGTAATAATTTTTTACTTTTACTTTGACCGTACTTTAAAGCATTTTCCCAAAAATACCGTCTTACTTCTTCATAGCCATTCTTATTTTTCCTTGTATTATAAGGATTTAAAATAATATTTTCGTTTTTAAAATCTTCGTCATATACGCGGTTAGAAAAAGAAAAACAATCATCTCTATCAGTGCATCCTAAAATTTGTTTCCCACTTTCAATATCTTGATATAACCTTTTATCATAAATACTAATGTCTAGTTTTGAAAATGGGGAATTTAAACTATCTTCATCTTTCTCAAAACCATAATAAAAGGCATCAGTACAGACATATACTCTATTAGTTTCCATAATCTTAAATTTCTCTAATATCTTTGTTAATAATTCGTAATCATCTTTAAGAAACAAATCTGGTTTAACTTCAGCTAAACAAACTAACTCTTTAACATTATCTTGTTGTAATAATTTTTCTATTTCGTCTCTTTTTTCAATTTCTTTTTGTAATTCTTCTTTTAGATATACTAAGTCTTCTTTTTTCATTTTGTTTCCAATCTAGGATATTTTTTTAGTAATAATTTCTTACTTTCTTCTTCACCATACTTTATAGCATTTTCCAAAAACTCTCGTCTTACTTCTTCATAACCATTGTTATTATCGCTTGTATTATAAGGATTTAAGACAATGTTATCTCTTTCAAACTCGTTTGTTTTTATTCTTCCATCATAGGCCTGTTCACTAATCCAAGCTTGAGTCAATTGTTTACTTTCTATATTAACATAATTTTTGCCTTCCACTTTTTCCGAGTCAATTGGGACATTATGATGAAGACTATCACAAAGAATAAATTCTGAATAATAAGCCGAAGTAACAACATAAATATTATTGGTATTGGTAATTTTATAATCTTTTAAAATTTTTAAAAGCAATTCATAATCATCTTTTATAAATTTACTGTAATTAGTACTTGTTAGAGTAATTAACTCTTGCACATGACTATCTTGTAATAATTCTTTAATTCTTTCTCTTTTTGCTATTTCTTTTTTTAACTCTTCTTTTAAGTGTAATAATTCTTCTTTCTTCATATAACCTCCAAATACTCATTATATTTTTTTGTTGTAATCTTATTTATATCAATATTTAATTTTTTTAATAACTCAAATAACTTTTTAATTTCTTCTTCTTTTTTATATTCTATTCTTTTTACTTCCACTTCTAAAAACATTCCTATACCCTCTACTTTATCTAATGAAAACTCATACTTTTCTTCATACATTATTTTTAATCTATCTTTAGATATTACCCCTTTTTTCGTACATCCTAAATGATAAAGAATTTCTTCTAAGTTAGAAAAGTTATCTATTAAGGTTTCATATTCGCATCTTGCATTTTCACTATCAAAACATTTATAACTTAATAAATATTTATTATCTTCTAATCTTATTCTTAAACATTCTTGATTGTATTTATTTAAAGGAGTTAGATAGTAAGTATCTATTTCCTTAACTTCTTTAATATTATCACTTTTACTTTCCAGTAATTTCTTAATCCTCTTATAATCACTTTCATCTATATGCAATTTAACCTCAATTTCTATAGGTTCATTATTATAGATATTATTATCTAAAAGTGTATACAAATTGCATTTAAAAAGAGAGGATAATTTAAACAACATATTCACATCGGGCATTGTTCTATTAACTTCCCAACTAGATATAGTCTTATTGGAAACATATAACATATCCGCCAAAGCTTCTTGAGTTAAATTGGCTTCTTCTCTTAACTTTTTAATTTTTTCTCCTAAAGCACTCATAATTTCCTCCTGCATAAATATTGTATCACAGAAAGAAAAATTTTTTATCTATTATTTGGAGAATACGGCTCACCATCAAGAATAATGGCAATTTTATTTAATATTTTATCCCGTAAATCATAATTAATGGTAATTTTCTTATCTTTACTTTTTTTAATTTCTTTCGTAGCCTTATTAGAACTTATAGTACTTAAAACAGTTAAAACTTTAAATTCCGCATCAGGTACACTTACAATTAAATGTTTAGCCTTTCTTATATTTTCAACATTTTGGTTATTTTCATCTCTAAGTAGTTTTATTTCAATACCTTTATATAAAGGTATGCTTTTATCATTATCAAACTCATTAATATAAACATAATAATCAAGATAATCTCCTACTTTTAAATCATCACTAAAACTAAACTCATCTAAATCAAAATCCATAACCGTATAACCGTCAAGAATATTACTGATAACGCTGTTGGCTTTTATGGCTTTTTTATACCCATAAATACCTATTGGAATAGCCACAATTATAAGAACAATTAAGGTAATAATCAAATATTTATTAAGTCTTACTTTTTTATCAATTTTCTTAACCATTTTGACATCTCCTTTTAATAATTTATCTAAAGATATATTAAATTTATCACTTATCTTAATTATTGTTTCAATATCGGGATAACTTTTACCACACTCCCAACTAGAAATGGTTTGCCTTGTTACAAAAAACATATTTGCTAAATCTTCTTGACTTAAATTATGTTCTTTTCTAATTTCCATAATTTTTTTACCTATATTCATAATGACTCCTTTCCCTCTTATTTTAAATCATTTATATTTTTTATGCCTAGCAAAGATTATTTGCTTCAAGAAAAAAACTAATTGTTAAAACAACTAGTCAATATTTTTTAAATTATATTCTAGCATTTCTTTTATTTCGCCATTTAATATTTTATCGGGGTCATTACTTTCAAAATTACTCCGATTATCTTTCACAAGTTTATAAGGCTCTAGAATGTAACTGCGGATTTGACTTCCAAATTCAATATTTTTAGAAGTATCTTTTAAACTATTTTTTTCATTCTCTATTTCTTTAATTTTTTGCTCATATAATTTATTCTTTAATAATTTCATCGCCATTTCTTTATTTTTAAGTTGGCTTCGTTCATTTTGACAAGTAACCACTATCTTACTTGGTAAATGGGTAATTCGAACAGCTGAATTAGAAGTATTAACCGATTGTCCACCAGCGCCACTTGAGTGATAAACATCAATTTTTAAATCGTTTTCATTTATTTCAATGTTGGGTACTTCTAAAAATTCGGGTGTAACGGTAACGGAAGCAAATGAGGTATGTCTTCTTTTCCCTGCATCAAAAGGAGAAATTCTAACTAACCTATGAACCCCACTTTCTCTTTTTAAATAACCATAAGCATATTCGCCAGAAATTCTTATAATCGCCGATTTAATCCCTGCTTCTTCCCCAGGGTTTGAATAAATAACTTCAAATTTATAATTATATTTTTCACAAAATCTTTCATACATTCTTAAAAGCATTAAGGACCAATCACAAGACTCAGTTCCTCCAGCTCCCGGATGAATTTCTAAAAAACATGGAAGACTATCATATTCCCCACTTAAATGCACTTCTTTTTCAAGGGTATTTATTTCTTCATTTATTTTAAAGTATTCGTCTTCATATTCTTTCTCAGTCATTTCATTTTTTAAAAATTCTAAGGTATTAATACTTTCTAATAAATTATTATAGTTATAAACATTTTTCTTTATTCTATTGTATTCCATATTAATTACGTTAGCTTTATCGTAATCTTCCCAAAAACCATCACTATTAATAATACTTTCTAATTCTTTTAATCTTTCTTCCTCTTTAGGAATGTCAAAGTGACCTCCCAATAGTCATTAATAATTCTTTTAAAGTTTCTGTATTTCTCATAATTTGGCTCCTTTACTATAGTCTACCAAAATTTCTTCATTAGATAAAGTACTATTTTGACTTAAAGATGCTAAATAACTCTTTAAAATTTCTGTCATCTTTCGATAACTTTCTTCATCTAAATGTTCAATAAAATTATCATAATTAAAACCAACTTTATTGCCTTCATAATGGCCTTCGCCAAAATCCCATATTTGATATAATTCTTTAAATTCTTTAAAATCATGAGCCAAAGAGGCCTTTTCTACAAAAGTCTGACAAGCATCTTCAAAAGAACCACCATTTTGAATAATCCAATTTTCAATGCCCACTCCCCCAAGGCCTTTATCTAACTTTTTATATATACCATTTTCTTTTAATAACATTTTTGCTTTTAAAATATTTTCAATCACTAAATTATAATAATCCAAATTATCTTTTTTAATACCTTCTAAATAACTTTTTAAAGCCTCATCTGTCGATAGTTCTATTTTATCGGTTCTTACCCCGAAAGTTATATCAATATCAACAGGACTATCTAACCCTGGTATCGTAACATTTTCAAGTCTCAAATTTCCCTCCGAAGTATCTGGTTTACCACTTTCATTTTTATGAGGAAGACTATCTAATAAGACATTTTTTATTGTGGCTAATTTTTCGCTATTGGAATAGATGGTATCATCTAACTTTAAATAAAAATCATAATCTCCCGAACCCGGAATATTAGTTCCTCTTCCCGTTGATCCAGTATTAATAAGTTCCATTTTACCAGGGACTAAATCTCTAATATAACCATAATGAAGTTCGCCAAAATTTTCTAATACTTTAGCCAAATAATTGGTAATACTTTTTCTTTTTACTTCTACTTCTTTTTCATTTAATAATATTCTTTTAGCCAATTCTTCTTTTTCTTCTTTAGTTTTAGTTTTTTCTTCTTCTAAAATTTTTGTAGAATAATGATATACATCATCACTATAGTATTTTAAACCTGCCATTTTATTTCTTAAATCTAAATAATCTTCATAAGTAAAAATTAAAGACCCACTTTTATCAACAACGGGAATATAAAAACCATTTCTAGCTATTTCTAAATTTATTCTTTTATCTTTTTCTTGACTAATAATATAATCTATTTCACTTGAAGCAAATCCTGTTCTAATTCCATAATGGGTCGAATCTTTTTCATAACCAGTTCTAAATAATTCTAGTTTATGAAAATCATTTTGAACATTTTCAACATCTTCTTTACCTCTAGTTATTAAAAATCTTCCCTCTTTATTTTTTAAAACAACCCAAATAGGACCATAACCACCAGCTTCGATATTAAAATTACCCCCACTAACTAAAGAAGGATCAGTAATTAAAGATACATCTGTATCAAGTGGCGTACAATCACTATCAGCAGCATAGCCCAAAAATTCTTTAGCGACAGACCCATTTTGTAAAATAGAGCTTAAAAACTTAATATCATTAAGACCTTTAAGTAAATCTCCTTTTTCAAAGACAAAAGGCTTTTTAGCATTAAGAGTTCCTTTTTGAGTAGCAAGCAAAGTCGCATTTTCCATAACACTTTTTAACTCATCAAAAGATTTAATCCCTAAAGGAGAAGCAAACATTCTTGCTATACGATCTAATAAATCATATCTTTTGGTAACGTTAAATAAAGTTTTTAATTCTTCTAAATCATCTAATAATTTATCTTTATTTTTCCTTGGATTTTTAAATTCATTTTGACTTAAATTATATAAACTATTTAAACTATGGGCAAATTCTTTTAAAGTTTTTATCTCTTCTTCTCGTAAAGCATTAAATAAATTAACATCTATAGCTACTTTACTAAATAAACTACTGCCTTTTTCCAGTAAACTAATAAATTCTTTTAATGATCTATTGTTAGAACCTATCGCACATTTTAATAAATCTAAATAAATTACTTTATTTCTTTCAATACCTTCACTATTTTTTAGAACTGGTGATAGTTTATCATAACCTTCAAAACCTAAAGCATTGGGGTGTAAATATTCAAATACATAATATACTTTGACTAGCATTGGTAAGTTATTTTCTAAAAAAATACTCTCAATATCTTTAAATTTTTGTTCAGGCTTAGATTCTTTAAGTAACATATCTATTAAGACATCTCTTATTCTTTTTACTTCCAAAGAATTAGATTTTACAACACTCTCTAAGATAGTTACTATTTTATCAAGGTCTTCTTTAAAAATATTAGCATTGTTAATTATATATTCTTTAAAATTAGTTTTAATTATTTCATGATCTATTTTTTGATATCTTTTTAAGACTTCCAATTTATTTTTAACTTCATCAAAATAATCTAATCCTTTAATTGAATTTAACCATTCGGGAAATTCATATTTACTATCTAAATAGATAAATAAATCTCCATATTTTTGCATAATTTTTTGTAAATTACCATAACCTAAATTGGCCGCAAAGGCTTTAAGAGGACCCTGAGCTAAAAAATTATCAATAACAATATTCTCAAAAACCTCTAAATTATTTAAAATATCTTCTATATATAAAGTACGATTAAAATATTTATTTTTAACTTCTTTAGATACATTTGCATCTATTAAAAACAAATCTTTATTATTTAAAACAAAATCTTTTGGAAAAAAATCGATACTTAAAACATTATTGTCATATTTTATAAGATATTCTCTTAAAAAACTATAAGCATTTTCTTTTAATTTATTAACATCGTCAACATCTTTTAATTTATTATCTAATTTCGATAAAGCCTTATTATTATAAATATACATAATGACTTTTATAATATCATCGTAATCTTTACTACTTACACTATATAATTTAATAATTTTACTAAAACATTTTAAATCTTTAATATAAGGTAAATAGCCAAAAATATCATCACTTTTTTCTTTTAATTCCTCTATTTCTTCAATACTTAATTTACTTATATCATCCATTGTTAAACTTTTATTATAAAATTTTTCTTTTATTTCTGGATTAAATAAATTACTTAAAAACATATTAGGATGTTTTTCTTTATAATCAGTTGAAAAAGTATTTTCATTATATCTAATTAATTCCCCATTTTTAATATCACAATTATGTAATATTACTTCTCCATCTACCGTAACATACGCAAAATCTAATTTAGCTTTCGTAGAAGAAAAATCTAAAGTTTTACTTTCAGGAATATATAATTCTATTCCTTCCCATTCTTTGTATGGAATACTACTTAAATCTTTTTTAGTTAGTTCTAATTCTAAGTCATAATATTTTTGCATGGCATCAATTTCAAATGTCTGCATATCAAAAGAAGGATTGCCTTCATTTAAATCCATTGTCCTTTGGGTATCTTCAAATAATTGTCTTAGTTCCGTTTTTATTTTGATAAATTCTTCTTTTGTCATTTTATCGAACATAAAAATCACCAACTATTATAATTATTTTACAATAATTGGTGATATATTTCTATATTTATAAATTAATTTGACAATTAATAGATCTTTGTTATATCTTTATGGGTTTCACTATCACTATAATCGATTTTGATTTTATCATCACTACTTAAGTATGGAAGGCGGTATCTATCTACAGTTACATTCGCCACATATAAATCATCATTACTATCAATTATATAGTAGTAAGTATTACCTTCAATTACCACGGCTTTGATTGATTTAATTGTAATTTCTTTTTCGGTTTCTATACTACCTGTATGTAGAGATTCTCCTAAATATTTTTCAGCTGCTGCTTCAATGCCAAGTGAGGCATCACTAACGACAACTTTTTGATAATCTTCCACATCAATAAAAGCATACATTTTAACAAGACCCGCATTATCTTTTAAACTTAATAAATAAGTTGGTTTATTATTTAAGTTAATTAAAAGTGGGAAGGAAGCATCATAACCTTTTTCTTGAACTAAACCTTCGGCTGAGGCCATCGCACTAAATTCTTCGGCTCCAGGTACTAGATAATAATTCGTTTCTTTCGTTCTTAAATTAGCTAGAACAAATCCTAAGTTAGACTCATCAGATGATACCGAAGTAATTCCCGTATACAAATAAACATCATCATCCATAACTAAATAATTGTAGCCTTCCGTAGTATTAATAACATCTCTTTGACCAAAAATCGAGTTAAAGAAACCATTTCGGTATTCACCCCAGTTATCTACTTGTTCGATAATAAGATCCGCACTATAAACATGATCAACCCACGTTGGCACATCTTCTACTTTATATTTTTCACTCTTACCAGTTACGGGGTCTAAGATAACAACACCTGTTATTTCTTTCTTTAAACCAACGCCAACATATTTAACGGTTGGAACAATCCAATAAGGATTACCTTCATTATCTATTTCAAATGAAGCTTCATCAAAGATGGTTGTTGGGTATTGGAGTCTTAAATGTCTATCTAAATTTTCAAAGAAGAAAGCACTTGGCATATAACGCATTCCTTTAGATAGTTCTTCTAAAGAGGCACTACCCGTTACTGAATTAACCATAATATAACCTTTAATACCATCTTTTCGGTTAGTAAAATATTTAATAATATCTACATATTCTAAAGGAGTAACTCTAACTATATCATTATTATAGTTTATTTGGGTATAAACATCACTAACATAAAATTGGCTTACCCAACTTGTAAATTCTCCCATTTTTCGGTCTCCTAATTTTTGACTACTTTCTTTGTCAATTAAAGGAGTTTTCGTAAAATCAACGGGTTTAACATCACTGACAAATTCACTATTCGTCGCCACCGTTATTCTTTCACTATAACTTTTCGCATTAAATAAAGGACTTAAAATAAAGTTCACAACAATAATAAGTCCAAAAACCCCAACTACTCCTAAGCATAAATAATTTAAAATTTTATTATCTAAATAAATTCTTCCTCTTCTGACAAAGCCTTCCAAGGTTGTAAAAAATCTAACAATTATAAAGAAGACTAAAATCATTAACGCATAAGTATAAAATAAAGGACTACTTAAGTTAATTGGGGGAAGTACAAAATAATAGGTAACAAGAGCAAAAACCAAAGTAGACACAATAGTTATAATATTTCTTTTCATTATATTCCTTCTTTCTTTAAAATATATGTAATCTATATTTAGTATATCAAAATATAACTTTTTAGTAAATTTATTTTAGTTACTTAAGCAAAATAAAGGCATATTTCTATGCCTCTATTTAATGTTTATGCCTAACTTGGTATGTATGGATTACTTTCAGTACCTTCTCCTGTTAGTTTAACGTTGGATTGGAGATAGAAGACTGGACGAATCACATATAAGTAGGTCAAATCATAGAAACTCGTGTCACCGGCATAAAAGGACCCGTCTTTCCGCACATACCACACATTGAAGTCACCGTTATCGTGGCCATACCTAGTCATTGTCCATTCAAATTGTTGTTCACCATCACTTGTACTTGTTCCGTTGGTTATATATAACCAACTATCCGTATTTCCATCTCCACTATATCCTCCCCATGATTTATAATAATCACTTGCATACATTAACCCTATTGGATATGCGTCTATTGTTAGTGGTGCTTTTTCTTGTTCCGGTGGACAATCAGCTGAGTAATCACATAAATACGTTACTTTTCCTTTATACCATTTTACTTCTTTTATCTTACTCTTTATTCTTGTATCTAGTTTTGTTGTATCATTGTAAAATAATGCACTATTCAAATTTCTTTGTAAATCTGCTTCATCCCAATCTGTATCAGTCAAATAATTATTATGCCATGGATATTTTCCTATGGATATAGCTTTGATTACTTTTATTTGTCCTTTATCAATGTCTAATTTAGATGAACCACTTTCTGTTCCATCAGCTATTCCTATTATTCTATACATGTATTTATTTTTATCTTCATCACTTTGACATGTGTTTCCACTTGGTCCTAAACAGATATAGTTATTATCTACTACATCATATTTTCCATAATATCTATATAAGCCATTGACTGGATTGTCTTGTAATGTTGATATTTTTGTTCTATCATTTATCAAGTCTTGTCCTGTTATTCCGAAAGACTCTGTTTCAAATGTATGACTTGTTTTGTTTGAGATGCCACTATTACCGGCTTTGTCTGTTAAGTAGAAGTAATATGTGTATGATGTTCCATCTTGTAAATTACTTATTGTTATATTGCCATCTGTACTTGTTACACATGTACCTACATCTGTTGAATTACTATTTGTTGAATAACAATATTTATCTATTCCTGATAAATCAGTATTTGCATTTACTTTTAATGTTACACTTGTTTCACCTAATTCAATGTCTTCTATTGTATCTATACTTGGTGGTGTTACATCATAGATTATACTTGCTGTTACTTGAGTTGATATATTTCCTATCTTATCTTTTAGATAACCATAATAGGTATGATCTCCTTCTCTTTCTTCTAAGGTAATATTTTCTTGTATAGATTGTTGCCCATTTGTTGGTTTCCATTGGCATCCTTCATAACTATCATTGGTTGTTATACAATAGTCTGTTACATCATTATCACTCCAACTTAAATGTAAGATGTTTTCTAAACTATTTGTATATTGTTGTCCATCTACCTTTTCATTAAAATAAAATTCACTTACTGTTGGAGCTTCACTATCGGTATTACATTTAAATTCATCTATTATTATATCAACATTTAATGATCTCTTTGCTAAATATGATTGATCATCATTTCTATTAGTAAATTTTAAATAAGCTTTTATATATTGTGTATTGGTATCTGTTATGACAAATTCTAACTCTGCTGGAAACTTTTCATTTATTTTTGTTAAATCTGTTATATTTGTATATATTCCATTTATTAAACTTATTTCTAAATCTCCTTCTCTTATTAAAGAAGCCATATCGCCACTTAAATTAACTTTAGCTTTGGCAGTACATACATGTTTCTCTTCTAAATCTCCAATTACTTCTACTTTCCCTATCTCTGTTAATCCATCTTCTTTATTTGTTACATAAGGTAGTTTACTATCACTTGTGGCATAATATTCTCTATCTATTCTATTATAAGCCATATCTTTAACATCTAACCTTATATGAAAATCTTCTAATCCTCCAGAGAGTTTTATTTGCTTATTACTTCCGGTTGTTATTGTTACTTTGGTACTTGTTCCTTCTCCATTTACTTGTAAACTAAAGTAAGCATAAGTTGAACCTACTACAACTAGAAGTAATATAAGTACTATTATGATACTTCCTATTAATATTTTCTTTTTATTATTCTTATTTTCCATATTACAACTCCTATAATTTAATTTATACTTCAATTTTATTATATCATACTTCAAGTAAAATTGAAGTATAAATTATATAATTTTATTAATTACTTATATAGGAGGTAAAGCGACAATGAATAATTTGAAGAAAATTGCTAAAGCAAAAAATAAATCACTAACTAGTTTATCTGTAGACTTAGAAATTAGTCCAGAAGCTATAAGTCAATACATAAGTGGAAAAATAAAACCAAAGGCAGACATATTAATTAAAATGGCTAAAATATTAAATACCACTACTGACTATTTACTAGATTTAACTGATAATCCTAATCCTACTGATCTTAATTTAAATGAAAAAGAAAATATGTTAATAACTAATTATCGAAATTTAAATAACACTGAAAAAAGTCAAGTTAATGCTTACATTCAAGCAATAATTGACTTAAAAAATATTAATTAATATTTACTTTATTTTTATTTATTAATTCGAATGTTGTTATAAATACTTTATTATTAATAATTTGTCTAATAACATATTGGTCTTTTTCTTTAACAACTAAAATGCCTTCCGTATTTTTATGATTTTCTTTTTTTATATTGTTATCAATATAATCCATATAAAATTTAATTTGTCCTAAATGTTCTGGTTTAAATTCTTCGTTTTTAATTTCCACAACTACATAAGCATTAATTTCAATATTGAAAAACAATAAATCAATTTTAAAAGTCTTATTATTTATTCTTAAAGGATATTCATGACCAACTAAAGCAAATGAACTTCCTAGTTCCATAAATCTACTTTCTACTAGTTCTATTAATAATTTATGGATTGCTTTTTCATTTAAATTATCTATATTATTAACTTCTAATATAATAGGATCTTTTATCATATCTTTTAAAGATATAGGATAATTGTTATTATTATCTATTAACTTAATGTTATTTTTATCAGCATAAGATAATCTATCAAAGGATTTATTTTTAATTTCTTTTCTAAGTTCTCTTACAGATAAATTATTAAGAATTATTTGATTAATATAATAGTTTCTTTCATTCTCATTTTTAATAGGTAATAGTTGAATATAATGTGTCCAGCTTAATTGCGAAATCAGTGATTTCGCAATTGGAAATGATAAATAAAATTTTCTTATTATTTCTAAATTCCTTTTACAATAATTTTTACCAAATTCTTTTTCTAAAATAATACCCCATTTTTTAATGAGTTCACTTCCATATTTAGCTCTTTTTTCTCCGCCTTGGGCCTCTACAAGCAACTTACCAATATGCAATTTAGTCATTAAATCTTCATAGTTATTTTTAAAATTTCTAACTATTTTACTCGCTTCATTGTTTTCAATTAAACTTCTTATTTCTTGTAAATATTTTTCTTCTTGCATGGATAATCTCTCCTTTTGAGGATGTATTATAATATGTCGAGTTTAAATAATTTGTCGAACTATGTCGACGAAATAAAAATTTTTCAATTAAAAAAAGTAAAAACACTTATATGTTTCTACTCATAATATAAATTACTTAAATTAATTATTTCTTTTTCTTTTTATTATTTTTTTTAGATACAATTGTGTATCCTCCAACAAAAATTATAACAACACCAGCAAAAACTCCTAGGATAATTAAGGCTTTTGTGCCATCAAGTGAAGAGTCAACTTTTCTTAATTCTTGAGTCTCACCATATCCAGACTCTTGTTGTTCTTTTTGTCTTTCTAACATTTCAATCCAAGCCTCTTTAGCATCTTCAGCTTTCGTAGTTTCTTCAGCATCAACATATCCTTCAACACAACCATCTTTGCCTTTAGAAATACAAGCAACTATATCTTTGTCACCTTTTTCGTAAGCTTCATCAATAACACTTTCAAGTTCTGTTGAATAAGCATTCGCCGCATATAAATCAGAAATAACTACTAAAGGAGTACCGTTATATGATGCACTAGTAAAACCAATTTTGTTATATGCACTAGCAACTTTAACTCCTAAAATAAAGTCACTTCCGGGAATCCATGTTGAATGATCTTCAAATAATTCCTTTTTAATTAATTCAAATTTTTTGTTATAAGATGAAAGTCCAGTTAAGTATTCTTCTTCATATGCACAATAAGGACATCCTCCGGCAAAAAACATATAAACTTTTACTTTATCTTTAGCATTAACTTCTATAGGAATTACTACTAACATAAAAGTTAAAATTGCTACTATTAATTTTTTCATTCCAATTACCTCCACATAAAATATATCATTTTTTCCCATATTTCGCAATAAAATTGCTTATTATTTAATTAATTTTCTTTCCAAACAATAGGGAATAACTTCATTCTTTAAAGTATTAGAAAGAATATCTTCTCCTATACTACTTTCATACCATAAAAATTTTTCTATTTCTTCTGATGTTGATAATTCACCTTCTAACATACCATTATACTTAAATACATAAAAATGGATTGGTGTTTTCCCATCAGAAGTCGCAATTTCATCAAATTCTAAAACTTTTTCTACTTTTGTTTCATCGAAAATTGCTCCACTACCTAATTCTTCATGACATTCTCTAATCGCGGCTTGTAAAGGAGTTTCTCCCTCTTCAACTCTTCCCCCAATCATTTGATAGGTTGGTCTTTTTCTTGGTTTATCAATTAATAATTTTTCATTTTTAAAAAACATAGTTCCTACAACATTCATTATATATACCTCTTTCTAAATAATTTAATTATTTTTCTTTTTATCTAAAATTCGGGCCATTTCCACTCCTGATGCCGAAGCCATCATAAGACCTCTTGTCATACCCCCACCATCACCAATAGAGTATAACCCTTTAATATTCGTTTCAAAATTCCGATCAATTACGACTTGATTACTATAAAATTTAATCTCCGGCGCATATAATAAGTTTTCGGGATTTGCAAAGCCTTCCACAATTTTGTCCATATCTCTTATAAAGGCCAAGATATCGGTCATTGTTCGGTATCCTAAAGCGAAGGTTATATCTCCAGCGACCGCACTTTTTAAAGTTGGCTTGATTGGATTTTTTTCTAACTCTTCTTCCCAAGTCCTTTTACCCCGGTAAATATCTCCTAGTCTTTGCACGACAATGTTGCCATTTCCGAGTTCATTTAAATTTTGCGCAATATTACGACCATATTCAATGGGTTTTGAGAAAGGATAATTAAAGTGATGGGATACTAAAATTGCTAAATTAGTATTGGTACTTTTCCTATCTTTATAAGAGTGACCATTAACTAAACTTAAGTTATTATCATATACTTCACTGGAAACAAAACCACTAGGATTTTGACAGAAAGTTCTTACCTTATCTTTAAAAGGACTAGGTCTTCCTATAAACTTTCCTTCATACATATATTTATTAATTTTTTCCATAACTTTATCACTTAACTCATAACGAACCCCAATGTCAACAATTCCAGCTTCCGTTTTAATATCATGTTTTTCACACATATTAACCAGCCAATTTGCCCCTTTTCTTCCTACCGCCACAATAACATTATCGGCGTAAATTATTTCTTCCTCATCATTAGTTCCTGATTTTCTTACTTTAACTCCTTTAGCAGTACCCTCTTCAATTACTAAATCCGTAACGGTCGTATTAAACATTAAATTAACCCCAGCATCTTCTAAATAATCTTCTAATTTTTTATAAAGTTCATGGGCTTTTTCGGTTCCTAAATGTCTTATTGGAATATCGATTAAAGTAAGTCCTTCTTTTTTAGCTTTATTTTTAATTTTACTAACTTCTTCCTTATATTCAATACCTTCAAGTTTCGTATCCGCTCCAAACTTTAAATAAATACTATCGGTATAATCAATTAATTTTTTAGTTTCTTCAACACCAATATATTTATGTAAGTTACCACCCACATAAAAATCTTCATCTTCCTTATTATATAAAGATAATTTTCCATCAGAGAAAGCTCCAGCCCCACTAAAACCACTCGTTATATTACAAAAAGGCTTACATTTCACACACTTTCCAATTTTTTCAATCGGGCAAGTTCTTTCTTCTACTCTTTTTCCTTGTTCAATTAATAACACCTTTTTATTACTTTTTAAATTTAATAACTCATAAGCCATAAATATAGCTCCTGGTCCCATGCCAATGGCTATTACATCATATTTTTGCATTACCGCTACTTCCTTTACCAATATAATTATATAATGAAATAGACTATTATTCAAACAATTTAAAAAAGGAAGAGCTATCTTCCTAATCATATACTAAATTATTTTCAATTCTAATTCTGTCGGCTAAAGTTGTTAAATATTCAGCATTCGTCGGTTTATCTCTATTCACATTTAAACTATGACCAAAGATACTTTCCATTAAATTCATGTCTCCCCTTGTCCAACTAACTTCAATCGCATGTCTTATGGCTCTTTCTACTCTTGTTGTTGTCGTATTATATTTTTGAGCAATAGTAGGATAGATATCTTTAGTTATATAAGCCATACCATGACTATCATTATAAACCATCATAATTCCATCTTTTATATATTGATAACCTCTGATATGCGATGGAATCCCTAATTTATGTAATAAATCCGTTATAATTCTTTCTTGATTAAATAATTTACTTCTATTATTCATCCTATAATCAATACTTAAAATTCTTTTTTCTAAAGCTAAATAATTAATTGGCTTTAGCATATAATATGTAATTCCATAATTATTGGCTTCTTCTAAAATATTTTCATCTTTATAAGAAGTCATAATAATGACATTTTTATTTATCCTTCTTCTTTCCATTTCACTTAAGATAAATAAACCATCTAGGCCCGGAATAATTAAATCCATTAAAATAATATCTACTTCTTTATTATGATTAATGATATACTCTAATCCTTCCTCACCATTTTCTTTACAAGCTACTACTTTAATTACTTCATGACTACTGAAATACTTCTCGATGTCACTAGTTACTGATTTATTACTATCAATAACTAAGACATTAATGTTAGTTTTCACTATTTCACTCTCTTTCTTTCTCCTAATATTTTTGTACTGCTTGTAAATACATTATATACTATTTTACAACAAAAATCTACAGAAAAAATTGACAAGTTTTGTCAATCTATGTCAATGTTTGTCATATTTTGTCGAATATACTAGAAATATTCTTTTATTAGACTTCTTTTCTTACCAAAATCCTCAATTTTTGGCCTATTTAAATTCATAATTTCTTGATAACAAATTTCCACAATTTCTTTTAAAGGAACTTCAAATTTAATATCTACTCCTAATTTTCCCATATATAAAGAACCTAAGTTATGACTTAAGATAAAGAATTTTAAATAAGTAATAAATCTTTCGTATTCTTCACTTGTTACCATATTTTCTAAATAAAACTTGGGAAAAGGAATTTTTTGCAAAGTAAAGACCGCCGCCCCATTCCGGTTCGTTACCGTATATTCACTATTATATTTAACACTCTCATCAAAATCTTCTAAATTCCATCTTTCACAAAAAAGAATAAGCATACGGGGGAGTATTTCAGTTGTAAAGTATTCTTCATTAGAAAGAGAACTTTCCGCTTTCCTTTCTAATAGTTTTTGTTTAATTTCTTGATAAGTAACACTCGTATCAATGTCTTCCTTATCACTAACCACACTTTTAATATGATTAAATATTACTCCTACTTCTGTCACTTCCATATACCTCCATACTACCTATTATTAAGTATAACGTATTAAAGGGTTAGAAACAAGCAAAATAACACTTTTCTTACTCTTTATTAACACTATTTAAAGATATATACTCTAAAGCTTTTAATTTACCAGAGGATACGTACTCTAAAGTAGCACCACCCCCGCTGGAAAGATAAGCAAAACTATTATCATAACCAAATTTATGCACCGCACTTAAAGTATCTCCCCCACCAATATAGACAGAAGCATCACTCTTACTTAAATATTCTAGTAATCCTTTAGTACCTGTACTATAATTTTCATCTTCATATTTACCACAAGTACCATTAAAGAAAACCATATTTAAATTATTAAGTAATTCACTATTAATTATATTATCTAATATTACATCTTCATCTTCTACTTCTTCAATTTTAATATTTAAATCTTTATCATTTCTTTTCACTATAAAATTATTACTAAAGAATATCTTATCTTCATTATTTATTAATAGATTTTTAACACACTCAAGTACTTCTTCATCACTACTTACTAAACTTTTCCCTATATTATAACCTTTAACTTTTAAGAACGTATTTAAAATACCCCCTGTAATAATTAACTTATCACATCTATTTAAAATATTTTCAATAATTTTAATTTTATCATCAACTTTAGCCCCACCCATAATAACTCCAAAAGGATGATTAGTTATCGTTATTAATGGCTCTAAATTATTTATTTCACTTTCCACTAAAAAGCCTAAATAAGTAGGTAAATATTTAGATATTCCAGCCGTTGAAGCATGTGCTCTATGAAGGGAGGCAAAAGCATCAATTACAAATATATCTGCAAAACTACTCCAATATTTAGCAAGTTCTAAATCATTGGCACTTTCTCTTTTCTCTGGTACATCAGTAAATCTAGTATTTTCTACTAAAAATATTTTTTTAGAGCTTCTATTTATTTCTTCTAGTTCTAAAGGATCACTAATAAACTCAATATCATAATATTTTTTTAAATATTCATAAACTATTTTTAAACTATTTTTTTCTTTATCATCTTCACTTTTAACTCTTCCAAAATGACTCAATAAAATAACTATATTACCATTTTCTAATAAATAGTTAATTGTCTTAAAACTTTTTGTTATTTTACTATCGTCACTAATGTTACCATCACTTACAGGCACATTAAAATCACATCTTAATATAACTCTTTTATTCTTTATTTCTTTATTACTTAAGTATTCCATTATATTCACCCATTTATATAATATCAAAAAAATCTTAAGATAAATTACTTAAGATTTAATTTTGACGAATATTTAACATTTTAAATTATCTTTTTAAACTATCTTCTTCTAAAGAAATAGATTTAATACTTTCTTTTGTTTCTTCTAACTTTCTTTTTTGAATATCTAAAAACATTAATTTAATAAAACCACTACTATGATTAATTAAATATTCTATTTCCCTAGTATTCATTTCCTTAAATAAATTTTCTTCCCCAGCATTTTTTAATATTTCTTTCATAGTTAAATGTTCATTACCAAATTCACCATTATAATATCTATTCATTATACTATAATATTTTTTTAAATTAACACTTAATTCTATATTTTTTGCCATATTAGTAAACCTCCTTAACAACAAAATAATATCATACACCAAATTAATTAGTATATATAATTTTAAATCTAGCAAATATGCTGTGTCTATATATTTTTCAGATATTAAAAAATATTTATTTAACGCATAATAGTTCTTTTTAAAGTTGGATCATCAGAATCAATATTTGCTCTATTTCTATTTATATTATAAGCGATTTGTTCATTTAATCTTTTAACGTAATCGGCAGTTAAGATTTCTGTTTCAATATTTGTTTTTTCTTGTTCTTCTTCTTTTGATTCATCTTCAGCTTCTTCATAATTTAAAACTCGAACTCTAAGGCTCATATGATCACTTCTTTCATTTGCAGTTTATTATATCATAGCAAAGGTTAACTAGTAAACATAATAATTTGTTTCATTAAATAAATTTGAAAGAGCCCAAATTTTTAAGGATAGGCAATAAGTCATTAAAATATCAGTTTATAAAATCTTGAATAGTTGAAAAAAATATATTATAATACCCTAACAAGTAGGTGATTTATTTATGGCCATTGGTTATGAAGCATTTCAAAGATTAAAAGAGTTTGATAGAGTAGAAATGGGAATTATAGATTTTTATCAATTTGGTAATATTAAAAAAGATTATGAAAGTAATGACAATCTTGCTCATCGTTATGCTATTAATCGTATATACTCTCTATATAAAAATTTAAAAGATATATCTATAGAAGAAATGACAGAACAATATTTAGATGACCAAATGAAATGGTATTTTAATTCCAACAGAATTATAAAAGAAAAAAATTGGTTTGTCTATTTAAAAAGTATTATTTTTATTCTTATTCTTAATGGTTCTTGGTTTCAAATAGAAGAAGATAAATTATTAAAAACAATTGAATATTGTTTGAAAAAAGGGGAAGATGTTAATGAAAAAGTATTTACTGAACCATCTTATTTTCGCTATCATTCTATTGCTTTAGAAGGAGATTACATAGAAAATTGTAGTTATATCCATCTAGCCCTTAATAGTAATTATAAAACCCAATTTATCGTTTCCTTAATTGAACTATGCAAACAATATGGTTTTAATGTAAATAATACTTCCTCTTATTTTAATAGAACTATTGCTCATGAAACCATTGAAGCAAAACTCTACAAAGGATATAATGGTAAAATTTTACCTATAATTGAAGCATTAGGAACAAATTTTGATGCCTCAATTACTGATAATAATAATTATAATGTTTATCAATTAATTTTAGAAAAAATAGAAATAATGAAAAATAAAATGAATTTTGAACAATATAAAGATAATGAAGTTGGAAAAGTTAAAATTCTGGAATTTATAGAAGATTTAGAATCTTGTCAAGAATACGTTAAAAATTTAACTGATACTAATATTAGAAAAAGACAAAAATAACATTAAATATCTCATCTATAACTTTCTCTATTTTCCCTGCAATGACTTAATATAATAATGATTTAAAACCATTCTTTTTTCATTGCTTCTAAAAATTCTTTAGTTAAGGGATAAATATCATTTTCATATATTATGGAATCAATTCCACAAAAAGGACATATAGCGGTATTATTATCATCACACCAATCACTTATTAATTTAGGATCAAATATACTTAAACAATAAAAACATCCACATTTATTTACTTTTTCTAAATTTTCTCTATTATGTGAACAACACACATGAGCATTTTTTACTTGTCTTAAAAGTTCTTTTTTATCCATAATCTTAAAACTCCTTAAATAATCAAATATTAATTACCAATTTTTTTGAAGATCGAAATCTTTAGCATATGAATAACTTATTAATTCTCCATCTTTTGTTTCAATCCATCCCTTAAATTTATGTGACCAATCTGTTAATTTTTTCGCATTTTTACCCTTTAATTTAAGTAAAACTTTATCCATAATTTCTATTTCTTGTTTACTAAATAAAAACAAATCTGGTTCTACTGTAGGTTTAAATAATATTTTATCTTCCTCATTATTTACCATTTCCAAATAATTTTGTTTTACTAATAAATTTAAGATTGTATCTTTATTATCAAAATTTGGTCCATAAGTACCATGCGCATATTTAAAAGAAGTAATAGGTTTAGAATATTCTTTAAATGCTTGAAAATCTATGGAAAATAAATTTTTCATTATTTGAGTTTTAGTTAAAAAAATTATCTTTTAAAACATAGAACAAAAGCAAAACTCAATAAATAAAATTTATTTCGTTTCACCTGATAAGCCTCACGGCTTATCTTTCCTGCTTCATTGGACTAAATCCTCCACAGGCCATATTTCCGACAGTCGCTGCCGTACTTGCTATTATTTTTTTTATTTTCCATAGGTACGTTTTAATTATATAACACAAACTAATGATTGTCAACACAAAAATTTACTTTTTGTATGACTTTCATATTGTATAATTATGTTAAACTTAACATAATTAAATCCTTAACATAAGTATAAAAAAATGCCTAAGGGGCAGCGTACTTAACATACGCTTAGCTTTTAGCTACCTACCTCAGGTCTTGTGAGAATATATTAACACAGTATTAAATTAATGTCAAATATCCTCTTTATTATTATATGCAATTTTTTGAGTTCTACCCTTAATTCTATGTCCAGGAAATAAACTAGTTCTAAAATTCTTTAATTTTAAAATTTTTATTACTTTATTTACAATTGTTTTATCTTTAAAATAATTGTAAAAAGTATTAACTATCAAATCTGCTAGTTGAATTCCATAATTAGTTTTGGAATCATAATAAGTAATTTTAAAATCAAAATTTTCTAAACAAAATTCCGTTTTTAAGTATGTTTCTAAATTATTTAAATCTCCAATTCTTATATTTCTATTATCAATACTTACTATAAGTTCTATATTATCTTGAATTTGGGCTAAATTTAATAAAGGGACAATACAATCCTTAAATAATAACTTTACAGCATAATTAAAAAATATATTTGATTCAACTATCTCTTTTTTCATTGCTCCTTTTTCAAATATTTTAACACATCCATAAAACGTATTAATATCTTGAATTTGACTAAATATATTAATTTTTTCTTCTTGGGTCATATCATATGATTTAACTTCTTTTTCCAACGAAATATTTTTTTCATCTTTTATTTTTTTATTCAATTTTTTATATAATGATGTTATTTTATTTTTATCTTCTCTAAAAGTGAAATATCCACCCACTGCAAAATATTTTGTATGGCTATTTTTGTGAATTGAACCACTTTCATCTAAATATACAAATATTTTTATAACATCATCTCCTTATATAAAATATAAACTATTTTCTATTATAATCTATTTAACAAAATTTTAAAAGTTTTTATAAATTCACATCCATCTTTGTCAACTGTTTGACAGAAAAGATGTTTTTACATTTAGAAAAGTATCAATATTTTTCGTTTTTTGCTAAAATAATAGTAAAGAGGAAACGATGAGATGAATAATAATTTAACTATAAAATGTATAAAATCAAGTGATAATGATTTTTATGATATTTGTAATTATTGTGAAAAAAATATAAATAGAGAAAATTTAAATATTAATGGTGGAGTATTAGAAAACTATGATATTACTTATCAATCCATAATGATATTTGTAACTTATTTTAATCAAATTCCAATAGCCTATGCATCGATAAGAATAAAAAAGGAAGGAGAATATTATATCTCACAAATTGCTATAAAAAATGAATATAAGAGAATGGGAATCGGACGAGCTATGGTAAAAATGATAATTAAAAAAGCGAAAGAAGATAACATGAATTTAAGAGCCCATGTAAGATACTGGAATAAACCATCATTAGAATTTTTCCGTTCATTAGGATTTGATCAATCTGATATATTAACCAAAAAAGGAAGTTATACTTTTAAATTAAAAATTCGAAATTTAGTTAATAATCATTCCCAAATTAAAAGATAATTAATTTTTTTAGTTAGAATTACTTCTCTTTAATTAATACTTTTTTATAACTATTTAAGTTTTTTGTTTTTACAATTGTTCCATCACTAAATCCTAATTGCTCATCTTGGTTTTCACCAAAATGAAAACCCATATCTGTTGCCCCACGATAATATAAATAACCATAATCGCATTCGTCTACATATGACGAACGAAAATAAGATTTTATATATTTTTCGCTTTGCGCTCTAGCTATATTCATTTTTAAAATAAAATAGCGAGAATGAGTAGGAGGTGAAGGTAATTTTTCCCACTGTCCAAAGCCAACCGGAGCCTCCTCTTGAGGTAGCCCATAAATACGGGTGGAAATATGATCACCAACTCTATTTATATAATATTCATCCCAGATTCCCGCATAAACGGTATCTTTTTTTCTGGATATACATAAGTAAGCCCAAATAAAGGGGATAACACACTCTAAGGTTTTTGTTTTAAGATTTAATTTGTATGCTCCCCATCTAAGATTATTATCCGAAACTGCTACCATACCATTTTTATAATTACATATTTGATTAATTTCTATTTCTTTATCTATACAATATATTTTTTCTTTTTTTATATCAATAAAATTATAATTATTATTTTCTATAACTAAGGAGATTCCTTGAGAAAAAGGGGTAGCATAACTGAATGTTGAACCATTAAACAAAAGTTGTCCTTCTAAATCAGTATAAAAATAAAATATATTATCTCTAGTATTATCTTTAGAATGGGTAAATCCTACACTCCATAAAGCCACATTTTCTTCAACACTTTCAAGATATATTCCGTGTTCTCTAATATAACAGCATTTCATAAAATATTCATATTTTTCATCCCTTGTTGTTGCTTGTCGGTCTAACAAATATAAGTTTTGTAAAATTCTTTCTTTAACCAATTTTTGTTTACCCTCAAGTTTTACTTCCCATTCTAATATATTCATACCAAAACCTCCATATATATTTTAACTTGAATTTCAAGTCCATGTAAACTGAGAGAAAAAATTATTTATTCAAATTTCCCCCAAAAACAAGCAACTAAAAACCAATTTCTAATTATAGTTTATCAAAAAAAGATAAGAATAGCAATCAATGTTATTAACTTAGAATAGAAAAAGCATGTAAATTCTATTCCTTTTGAATTTTTTCTAAAAATAAAAAGAAGGTTAGCAAATTTATTTTGTTAACTCTCTTTGTTATCAATTTTTTTACTAACGTCTTTTAATGTTTCTAAATATGCTTTTTCCACAGGGCTAATTTCTTTTACTTGATATTTTCTATATTCACATTTTGCTTTTTTTATTGCCTCATCGTGACTTATAGTACCTGCCCCAATTAATGTATTTTCTCCTGTAGTAGATAAAATGGAATCAAGTTCTTTTATATAATCTTCCATATACATTTGTTTATGTCTAATTGCTTGAAT
This sequence comes from uncultured Bacilli bacterium, assembly GCA_947628485.1. GTDB lineage: Bacteria > Bacillota_I > Bacilli_A > RF39 > UBA660 > SIG200. The sequence continues at coordinate 43,586 of CANRAA010000002.1, forward strand.
TTCAGCAAAATCAAAGTATCCTGATACTAAATTATTTAAAATTTTTAATTCTTCTTCTGTTAA
>CANRAA010000003.1 GCA_947628485.1 uncultured Bacilli bacterium
CTTTATTCATAGTAAAAATTGTTTACTTTATTTACTTTATAGACTTTTCGCTAGAAATTTAGTACAATAATTTTAGAAAGAATTCTTTAGGAGGGTTTTATGTTAAAGGAAGTCAAAATTGAGTTAACTAACAGATGTATGCGTAATTGTTTTCATTGTTCAAGTCGAGCAACAAATGATAAAAAATATATTGAGGAACTTTCCTTTAATGATGTCGCCAGAATTATTCTTGAGGCCAAAGAAATGGGCGCCGAAAGTGTTGTTTTTACCGGTGGTGAACCTTTAATGTATAAACACTTAGATTTACTTATTGGGTTAGCTAAGGGTTTAGATTTAAAAACAACTATCTATACTTTTGCTTATAAAACTAAAGAAAATTTAAGAAAATATCGCCATTTAATAAACGCTGGTTTAGATAAAATTATTTATTCACTAGCCGATAATCTTTCTTTAGAAGAAGATGTTTCCTATTATACTAATGAAGAATTTTTTGATAAAGTATTTAAAGATAATAATGGTAAGTTAGGTTTTCATTATGCTTTAAGTAAAGACTCTTTTAGGAGTTTTCCAAGAGTTTTAAATTATACAATGGATGCTTTTAAAGATAAACCTTATTTTGATAAGGTAAGTATTTTAAGATTTGTTCCCCATGGTAAAGGCACTTTTGATATGGATTTAAGTAAAAAAGAACTTTTAGAGTTAAAGAAATTTTATTTAAATAGTTTATTTCAAGATAAAATAAGACTAGGTTCACCTTGGAATATTTTAGGTATTTCTAATAGTCCTTGTGTTATTGGCGATGAAATAATGATTATTGGTTTTGATGGGGTGGCTTATCCTTGTGATTCGGTTAAATATTTTAAGAATTTAGGAGTAAGCGGCAATATTAAAGATAATAGTTTATTAGAGTTATATAATTCCGAATATTTTAAAAGTTTAAGAGAGGTTCAAAAGGAGTCTAGTTGCAGTGGTTGTGAAAATTATGACATTTGTAAAAGTGGTTGTTTAGGACAAAAAATTATTGATAGTCCTTATAAATCATTAAAAAGAATAATAAGGGAAAAAGATCCAAAGTGTATGAGGTAAAATGAAAGTAAGAGAGGAAGTTTATAATTTATATTGGTATTTTGCCTGGGAAAGGCAAAATATCTTTTGGAAGAAATTAAAAGGTGAGGCATCTCCTTGGACTGATGACCCCATATTAAGAGAATACAAATTTTGTAATAGTTACAGAGTAAATGATCGCGTTAGTCAATATCTTCTTAAGAATGTTATTTATAATGGGAAGAAATATCGTAAAGAAGATATGTTATTTCGCATTATTCTATTTAAATTATTTAATAAAGAAAGTACATGGGAATTATTAATAAATAATTTTCAAGATATAACTTTAGAAAGTTTTAAGATGGAAGAATATTCTAAAGTTTTAACTAAGGCTAAAAGTGAAGGGATAAAACTATATAATGATGCCTACATTAGTTGTGCCAATAAAGCCTTTGGTTATAACTTCAAACACGATAATCATTTAGCCTTACTTCATAAAATGTTTTTGGAAGATTTGGTGCAAGATAAAATAATTAAATGTAAAAGTATGGAAGAGGCCTTTAATATCTTAAGAAGTTATCCTTTAATAGGTAACTTTATGGCTTATCAATTAGTAACGGATATTAACTACAGTGAAGTAGTGGACTTTAGAGAAGATGAATTTACGGTTGCGGGTCCGGGTTCTATAAGAGGCATAAGGAAGTGTTTTACCAGTAGAGATGGTTTAAGTTATGAAGATATTATTCGTTATATGTATGAAAATCAAGATAGGGAATTTAAAAGATTAGGACTTAATTTTAAAAGAATTGGAAATCGTCCTTTAGAACTTATTGATTGCCAAAATATCTTTTGTGAACTAGATAAATATTGTCGTGAAAAGTTACCAAATTTAAAATCTAACCGAGTTAAGATTAAAAAGAAATATGTTCCGAAAGAAGATAAGATAGAGTATATGTATCCGCCAAAGTGGCAGATAGAAATAAAATAATTTTAAATCATAAATTTTATGGCCATATTTCGCTTGCTAATCAGTACTTTATGTAGTAAAATACTTCTTCAAGAGGGGGATTTAAATGAAAAATACCGAAAATAAAATAAATAAGACATTATATGAAATTGAAACAAAGGATTTAAGTTTTAAACAATTTGAACAATATTATAATGAAATGACATCTTTATTAGCAAAGGGTTATTCTAAAGAGGCCTGTAACATGGGTTATTCTTTATATAATGCGAATGTTTTATTAGATACATATGAAAAATTAGAAAAATTTGAAGAATACAAAGAAAAATTAGAAGTAATTGTGGGTGAACTGGCCCGAAAATATGTCGAAAAGACTGGGGCTAATATCCCTAAAATTTTTGAAGAAATGACCCAAAAAGTTCAAAATGATAGTTTGACTTTTAAAAAATATAATTATTATGTTAATCTTTTAATCGTAGCTCATATGATTAAATTAGAGAATATCGATTATTTAGAAATTGCTAAAACTTTACAAAGTGTTAATGTTAAAGGTAATAATAGTTTTGATAATGTTTATTTATATGTTAAAAGTTTATTAATGCTGGAAAATTTCACTAATCGATTGTCTGTTAATGATAAAAGAAGATAAAGAAATAAATAGTTAACTTTTAGTAGTTAATTATTTTTTTCCATTGTATAATTATTTCTATGAGGTTGTTATGAAGATAAATATTAAAAATGGAGCTGTAACTTTAGGAATTAATACCATTTTAGAAGAAGTAAATATTGATATAAATGATCATGATAAAATAGCCATTGTCGGAAGAAATGGAGCGGGAAAAACAACTCTTTTAAGAGCCATTATTAATCCCTCGATGTTTGAAAAAGGCCTTGGCGAAGATGATTTTAACGTTACCATTATGGGTAAATTTAAGATTGGCTATTTAGAACAAATAACTTTTTCTAATGAAGATATTACTTTAATTGAAGAGGTTAAAAAAGTATTTAGTGATTTAATAAGTTTGGAATGTAGAATTAATAATTTAGTTGAAGAAATGAATAAAAAAAATTCTTCTAAAATTATTAAAGTATATACAGAATTAGTAGAAAACTATAAATTACAAGGTGGTTATTCTTATCAAAAAGAATATGAGTCTTTATTAAAGAAATTTGGCTTTAGCGAGGAAGACAAGGAAAAAAGGCTAAAAGAGTTTTCGGGTGGGGAAAGAACCAAAATTGCTTTTATTAAATTGTTACTATCCAAACCTGATTTATTAATACTTGATGAACCGACTAACCACTTGGATATTAAAACCATTGAGGCTCTAGAAGATTATCTAAAGGATTATCCTAAAACTTTAATTATTGTTTCGCATGACCGGATGTTTTTAGATAATATCGTCGATACGGTTTATGAAATAGATTATGGGAAGACTTATAAATATAAAGGTAATTATAGTAATTATGAAAAAGAGAAAAAGTTAAGATATGAAAAAACTTTAAAAGATTATGAATTTCAACAAAAAGAAATTAAAAGATTAAGAAGTATTTATGAAAGATTTAGATTTAAACCCACTAAAGCGAAGATGGCCTTAAGTAAATTAAAACAAATTGAAAGAATGGATTTAATTGAAAAACCCAGAAAAGAAGATTTAAAAACTTTTCAAACTAATTTAAAAGAAATAACTAAATCTAGTCAAATGGTTATGAATTTAAAAGATTTAACAATTGGTTATTATAAAGAGCTTGCTACTTTAAATTTAGAAATCCTAAGAGGGGAAAAACTCGGCATCATTGGGGAAAATGGGATTGGTAAATCCACTTTAATTAAAACTCTTGCGGGATTAGTTAAACCTTTAAAGGGGGATATTTTGTATGGTACTAATTTAAAAATTGGCTATTTTGACCAAAATCTCGCTATGCAAAGTAACGATAATACGGTTATTGAAGAGTTTAGATGTGAACTACCTGATTTATCTTATGAAGAAGTGAGGAAGGCTTTAGGTTCTTTTCTTTTTAAAGATGATGATGTGGATAAAAAAATAAATGTTTTAAGTGGTGGTGAAAAAGTTCGGTTACAATTATGTAAAATTTTCTATCATAAACCCAATGTTTTAATTTTAGATGAGCCTACTAATCACATGGATATAGTGGGGAAAGAACATTTAGAAGACATTTTAAAAGAATATACGGGAACTTTAATTTTTGTTACCCATGACCGGTATTTAGTCAAAAAGATTGCATCTAGTCTTTTAGTCTTTGAAAATAACGAAGTAAAATATTATCGTTATGGGTATCAAGAATACTTAGAAAAAAGGAAAGATGTAAAAGAAGAAGTAAGACCTCAAAAAGAGAAGGTAAAAGTAAACACTTATAATTTAAATAAAGAGATAAAACAAATTGAAAAAGAAATAACCAAGAATGAAAAAGAATTAAAAGAACTAAAGGAAAGTCTTTATAAAGAAGATGTGTATTCTAATAATGATAAATTGAATATAGTAAACGGGAAAATTGAAGAATTAGAAAAAGTTATGGAAAACTTAAATAAAACTTGGGAAGAATTATTAACTAAAATGAGTGATTAAATATGTAAATTAACATGATTTTATGGTATTATATAAGCCGTGGTGAAATATGCAAAATGATACAATTGAAAAAATAACTGATTTTATATTTATGGGTAAAAAAATAGAAGAATTGGATTTTTATAATTTAGCGATTGTTTTAGGAAATAATTTATATGAAGAAACAGCTGAATGTTTAAAAGATTTAGTAAATTTAAATAAAATTGATGCTACTTCCACTATTATTATTTCGGGAAAAAAAGGAACATTAAATAAAGATTTAGATGGAACAGAAGCGGAAATTATTTATCAAAAATTTTTAAAATATAATTTAAATATCCCTTGTCTTTTAGAAAAAGAAGCTACCAATACCAAAGAGAATTTATTATTTAGTTTAAAATATTTAGAAGATATAAAGTCTTATCGAAAAATTTTATTAATTTGTAAATCATTTTTAGCTAGAAGAGCTTTTATGTGTGCTTATAATTTAGACTATCCAATTGATAGTATTGATATCATTGGGGTGGAAAAAGAATTTGGTAAAGATAATTGGTTTACTAATGCTTTATCTCGCAAAAGAGTATTAGCGGAATTAGAAAGAATTAGTCTTTATACTGAAAAAGGAGATTTAAAGTTATAGAAATTTGTGTTATTATAGAAGTTGGTGATGATACATGAAAATTGGGATACCAAGAGCATTTTTATATTATAAATATCATGTTTTATGGGAAACGTTTTTTGACGAACTAGGTATTGAATATGTGGTAAGTCCCAAAACGAATAAAGATATTATTAAAAGAGGCGAAATGCATGCCATGGATGAGTCATGTTTATCTAGTAAGATTTTTACGGGACATGTTGATTATTTAATTGATAAATGTGATTATATTTTTATTCCCAGAGTAGCATCCCTAGGGGCTCATAAAGATATTGTTTGTTCAAAGTTTCAAGCCATTTATGATGTTATTAATAATATTTATCGAGAAAAGAACTTAAAAATATTATATTATAGTATTGATATTTTAAATAAAGATACGGAACTTAAAGCTTTTCTTAAGATGGGTAAGTTTTTAGGTAAAAAAAAGGTGCAAGTTTTAAAGGCTTATTATATAGCCAAACAAGCCGAAAAGACCGCCAAAATGATTGAAATAAACAATCAAAATAATTTACTTAAAAATGATAAATTAAAAATATTAATTGTTTCGCATCCTTATAATATTTATGATGAATATGTAGGTAAGCCCATTACTGATACTTTAAAAGATTTAGGAAGTGAGCCTATTTTAGCGTGTGTTGTTGATGAGAAAAAAGCGAGAGAAAAAGCCAAAAAGATTAGTGCCACTTTACCTTGGACTTTTAATAAAGAATTAGTCGGAGCCATTTCTTTATACTTTGATAAAGTTGATGGAATTATTTTAGCTTCCTCTTTTCCTTGTGGGCCAGACTCTTTAGTTAATGAAATGATTGTCAGAAAGATTAAAGGAAAACCCATTATTAATTTAGTTTTAGATGGTCAAGAAGGAACAGCGGGACTAGAAACAAGACTAGAGAGTTTTGTGGATATTTTAAATTTACAAAAAGAAGGTGGCATTCATGAGTAAAGTAAAAGTTAATTTCCCTCGTTTTGGTTCTTATAATGTAGCCGTAAGACATATTATTGTAAATGGTTTAGGTGTTGATTATGTTGATGCCCCACCCATTACAAAGAAAACTTTAGAAATTGGGGCTAAATATTCTCCCGATTTTGTTTGTACCCCTTTTAAATATCAATTAGGAGGTTACATCGAAGCCATTGAAGCTGGAGCCAATACTTTAATTCAAGTGGGTGGAGCTTGTCGTTTAAATTACTATGGAGAACTACATGAACAAATATTAAAAGATTTAGGTTATGAGGTCCGATTTGTCAATATGGCTAACGCTGATTTTTCGAAGCCTTTAACTTTTTATGAAGAATTTAAAAAGATTAAACCGAGTGTTAATTTAAAAAAGATAACAAGTGCGGTCTTACTCGCCGTTAAAATGGTGGAAGTTATCGATAAAGTAGAAGATTACATTAGAGAGAATGTTGGTTTTGAAGTTGTGAATGGTAGTTTTGAAAAATTACATAAAGAATTTTTAGAGGACTTAAAAGAAGTTAATGATAAAAAAGAATTAAATTTAATAGCGAAACTTTATATGAGTAAACTAAAAAGAGTGGAAACTAACAAACCGAAAAATCCTTTAAGAGTCGGTATTGTTGGCGAATATTACACCATCATGGACGAATATAGCAATCATTATATGGAAAAGGAACTCGCTAAAAAAGGGATAATTATTGAAAGATGGATGAATGTATCGAATAGTATTTTTCATAATTATGTGAAAGAAATTAAGCAAAGTATTAAAAATTATGCGAAATATGATATGGGAGCCACTTCCATGTATACGATTAAAAAAGCTTTAGACTATGCTAAAGATAATTTTGATGGTATTATTCATGTTAAAAGTTTTGGGTGTACTCCCGAGATTGATACGATGCCTGTTTTAGAAAGAATTAGTGAAGACTATAAAATACCAATTATTTATTTTAGTTTTGATACCCAAACTAGTGATGTTGGTATTAATACGAGAATTGAGGCCTTCTACGATATGATAATGATGAGAAAGGAAAAAAAGATAAAATGAAGAAAGCATATATGGGTGTAGATATTGGATCAATATCTACCAAAGGAATAATTATAGATGAAGATAATAAAATACTAGCTAGTGAATATATATGGACGGAAGGAGACCCAATCGGGGCGGTTAAAAGATTAATAAGTATTTTAAAAGGACAATTTAATGAGAAAAAATATAAAGTAGTGGGAGTAGGAACGACAGGTTCCGCTCGTAAATTAATCGGCGTTATCCTAGGAGCCAACATTGTTAAAAATGAAATAACGGCTCATGCCATTGGAACTTTATCATTATATCCTGATGTCCATACCATTTTTGAAATTGGAGGCCAAGACTCTAAAATAATTATTATTGACCATGGTATTGTTACCGATTATGCCATGAATACTTTATGTGCGGCTGGAACAGGATCATTTTTATCTAGTCAATCGAAAAGATTAGGTCTTGAAGTTGAAGAATTTGGGGAAATGGCTTTAAAGAGTAAGAATCCCACTAATATTGCGGCCCGTTGTACAGTTTTTGCCGAAAGTGATTTAGTTCATAAAGTCCAAATTGGTCATAAAAAAGAAGATATAATTGCGGGACTTTGTAAGGCTGTTGTTAATAACTATTTAAATAATGTTGGTAAAGGTAAAAAGATTAGTGCTCCAATAGTATTCCAAGGCGGAGTATCTAAAAATGTCGGAGTTATTAAAGCCTTTGAAGAAGCTACTGGCGAAAAAATTATCGTGGACCCTAATTCCCATTTAATGGGAGCTCTAGGAGTAGCCATTCTATCTAAAAAAGCTCCGGAGGTAAGTTTTGATTTTAATATTGAAGATGTTACTTTTGAAACTAAAGGTATTGAATGCAAAGGATGTGCCAATAATTGTGAGAGAATTTGCGTTTATAAAGATGGAAAACTTATTGATGCTTGGGGTAATAAATGTGATAAAGGGGCTATTAAAGTTAAGGCAGGTGTGTAATGAAAGATATTATAAATTTTTATACAAAGTTTGTTGAATTAGAAAATGTTTTAAGAAAAGGCTGGTTAATGCGTAGGGTTCCTGTAGATAGAAAAGAAAGCGATGCTGACCACACCTTACAAACTATACTTCTAGCTAATTTAATTATAAAAAGATATGATATTAAAGAATTATCTATAGAAAAAGTTATGGAGATGCTTTTAATTCATGAAATAGGAGAAATTGTTATTGGTGATATATCAATGATTGAACCTGATTATATAGAAAAAAAGAAAAAAGAAATTACAGCAGTTAATGAAATTCTAAAGTTATTAGATGAAAAATTAGCGAATTATTATTTTTCTTTATGGCAAGAATTTGAGGCCCAAGAGACTAATGAGGCTCAATTTTGCTATTTTATTGATAAATATGATGCGGTAATTAAAGCAAAATTTTACGATGATAAGTTTAATAAGAACGAGTATTTACAAGAATTTTATAATCATGCTCTAGAAAATTTAAAGAAAAATAATAATATATACTTAAAATATTTCAGCATCGATACAAAAATAAAATAATTAAATTAAAAAAATAGCAGTCTATTTTTTAAAGATTGCTTTTTTAAATAAGAAAATCTTGACTTTAACCTTAGGTAATAGTTTATATTAAGGTTAGAAAGGAGATAATATGCTTATTAATGAAGTTGAAAATATCGTGGGATTATCTAAAAAAAGTATTCGGTTTTATGAAGATAATCATTTACTAAATCCGAAAAGAAAAGATAATGACTATCGGTATTATGATGAAGAAGACATAAAGAAATTAAAAATTATTAAATTCTTAAGAGAATTAGATGTGCCCATTAAAGAAATAAGAGAATTAAACGAAGGAAAAATAGCTTTAAAAGATTGTTTAAATAATCGGATTCAAAAAATTGATAGTTTAAAATTAAATTTTGATAAAGTAAAAGAAATGTGTCAAGAAATAATAAAAGATGATGTTACTTATGAAAATTTAAATATTGAAAAATATTTTAAAGAAATAAATATATTAAATAAAAAGGAGAGATTTACAATGAATAGGGAGTTACCTAGTAAAGGAAAAAGAATTGGTGGGGCTGTTCTTTCTAGTTTAATTTTTAGTGGTATTTTTATCTTTTTGATTGGTCTTATTTGTTATTTTCAAATTACGGAAGCAGAAAAATGTCCATGGCCATTATTTTGGTTTTTAATGTTAATTCTTGGTTTACCAGTGGGAGCAGTTTTAATTAATTTAATTAAAAGAATTAAAGAAATTTTAGGAGGTGAAGAAGATGAAGCTAGTAAATATTGATTACTTACCAGGAGAAGAAATAGAGGAAGTTTTAGGACTTGTTAAAGGACAAATTGTCCAATCCAAAAACATCGGTCGGGATTTTATGGCCGGGCTTAAAACCATTGTCGGTGGTGAAATTGCAAGCTACACTGATATGATAAGTTTAGCTAGAAAAATGGCTACCAAAAGAATGGTTGATGAAGCCGAAAGTTTGGGGGCTGATGCTGTTATTAATATTCGTTATGGTTCTTCCGCTGTTATGGGTGGGGCTGCTGAAATTATTGTTTATGGTACGGCCGTTAAGTTAAAAAAGAAATAAAAAGACTTTATAAATTTAAATAGATAGATTATAATGGTTATAGGTGATAACATGAAAAAATTAATCTATCTATTTTTATTTTTGGCAATATTTACTTTTACAGGATGTTCCAAAAAAGATTTAACAAATGGGGAAATCGAAAATGTTAAATATACAGAAACGGAAGAAGTAACTAATTATGTCAAAATGGTTACTAATAAAGATAAGGTAGTAATTATGGAGTTATATCCAGATATTGCTCCCGAAACTGTGGCTAATTTTCAAAAGTTAGTCAAAGAAAAATTTTATGATGGTTTAACTTTCCACCGGGTAATTGCCGATTTTATGGTGCAAACGGGAGATCCTCTTGGTAATGGTACTGGCGGAAGTGAGGAGACTATTAAAGGGGAATTTGCCCAAAATGGTTTTAAAAATAACTTAAAACATGAAGAAGGAATAATATCGATGGCGAGACAAGAAAAAAATTTTGATAGTGCTTCTAGTCAATTCTTTATCTGTGTTAATGATAATGATAGTATTGGTTATTTAGATGGGGCTTATGCCGCTTTTGGTAAAGTAATCGCGGGTTACGATAGTATCTTAGAAATATCTAAAGTAAGAACTGATGATTATGACAAACCAATAGTTACCCAAAGTATTAAAACAATGCGTTTTGTAAATATTGAAAAATAAAAATTAATCAGGAGGTTTTATGGAGAATTATTTTGATTTTATAATTTTTTTGGCTTTTGAAAGATATTACGATTATGAAGATAAAAGGTCTTTAACTTTTGAGGAGTTACATAATTATCGTGTTGCTCTTACCCAAGAACATGTTAGATACCATAATTTATTTTCTGGTTATGATGATGAATATTTACCGGGATTGCTTAAAGAATTTCATAATTTTGGTCTTAATTTGTCTTTAGAAGTAGAAAGTAAATATTTTACAAATTTTTTAATTAATTATAAAGAATATTTTACTTATGATAAGACAAAAATTTATTTAAAAGAAGATGTTGATATGGGGTCATTTGAAGATGTGAAATTTGAACTTCCTTTTTATGAAGATCCATATAATAAGTTAATATGTGGCGAATTAATTAGTCTAAGTGGTAGTTCAAAACCAATGGATGCTTTACATGCTTTTAAAATTAAAAATGAAACTTTAAAACTTATTGAATTAGAAAAAACTTTAGAAAAATATTATCATGAATATAAAATTATTAAAAATAGTCCTAATATAAATGTTATTTCTAAAAAAATAATAGATACTTTAACTAAAATAGGAAATTTTCCTTTTGCAAAAATTAGACGTTATCATTCTACCATTATTAGTTTATATGATCGAGATGATTATGATAACCTTAGTGAAGATATTTTAAAAGATAAATTTTATGAAATACATAGGATTAATTTAAATCATTTATTAGCAAGTAGTTTTTATGATGCTATTTTTGGAACTAAATCTATCGCTTGTGATAAGTTGCTTTTAGATATGTCGGGTATATTTAAATATAAACGTTTTGAAGAAGCAAAAAATAGTGAAGAAGAGGAAGAAGAAATTGATCCATCTGATATAATGCAACCAGTTTTCCCTGATAAATTTTTAGAAGAAATGGAAAAAAGAAAAGAAGAATTAGGGGCTTATCATGATGACTATGAAGATGAAGTAGATGATGATGACGAAGAAGAAATAGAGGATGAAGAAGAGGAAGAAATTAGTGAAATAGAAATAGCAATGGAAGATATTAAACACTATTTATTTACTCAAGATATTAATCGAGCCTTTTATTTAAGATATATCATTTTAGCACATTATCTTATAAATAAATATGGAAATAATGAAGAATTAGAAAATGTTAAATCTCGGTTACTATTTTTATTAGATAACTATGGGGAAAGTTTAACCGAAGAAAAGAATTTTCTTAAAGTATTAGAAAGTGTTCCTTTAGATAAATTTACGAAAGAGGATTTTGAAGATTTCTACATGGTATCAAGAGTATTTTTAGTAGAAATATTAAAGGGATATGCAGAAGTAGATATCTTAAAGAAATTAATGTACATTTCTACTTATTATTTATTAACTAAAGATATCGTCATAGATAGAATTATAACTAAATATCAAAATACAGAAATAGGTAAAAAAGTAAAAAAAGTTATTTATAATAATGATTATAGTGATTTTATTGAAAAAGATAAAAAATTAATTAAAGAAAAATAGGTGAGGTGGGTTATGTTAAATAAAGAAGGTTTAAAAAAAGAAATACCAAATAATATATATATCTAATTATGAATGAAAACTAGGAGAAACAAATGGTGTACAATGATGTAGGGAAAAATTTTTTAATATCTGATTTAGCTGGGAAGGTTATAAGTGTTTTTAAGGATGTATTTTTAGGAATTTATTTTTTGAAAATAACACAAGGAAATATAGTTAATGTTTCTATGTATTATATAACTTTCTTTTTAACTTACTTAATTTGCTTAATAATTGTAAATAGATTACAAAAATTAAATTTAGTTTCTATGTTTAGAATAGGAATATTTTTAAGCTTAATGCAATGCATACTATTGTTAATCGTGGGCGAAAAAATTTCAAATTTTATAATTCTTTTTGCAATATTTGCAAGTATAGGAAATGCATTTTATTATTATCCCGAGCAAATATTAATAAAAAGAGTAAATAGAGAAGATGATTTTCAGAACTATATTACTAAAGATCAAATTTTAAAATATACGATAAGCATCATACTTCCTTTTGTTTTGGGTTATTGTATTAGCAAAAATTCCTATGAATTAGCTTTTTCTGTATTAATAGTAGTAATTTTAATTTGCTTTATTTTTTCATTGTTTATAAAAGAAATTGATTTAAAGCACGAAAAAATAAATTTAAAAAGATTTTTCACAAATATTAATAAAAATGGTAATAGAAAAATAATAACATTATTAAGTTTTAGAACATTATTTAGAGGTCTAAGTTCTTTTGGTGTTCTATCGACACTCATTACTATTATGACTTTTCTTGTGGTTTCAACTGAATTATCATTAGGAAGTATTAGTAGTTTTATAACTATTATTTCTATTTTAGTAATATATTGTACCAATAAATTTATAAAAAAAGAAAATTTATATAAATTATTCATTCCATTATCTATTATACAAAGTATAGTGGTTATAATACTTACATTTAGTATGATGTATTTTGATATAAATATGATGATTCACATGGGCACAATAAATATAAGTATTGGATTTTTATTAGTACTTTTATATAATATAGTTAACGGAATAAGTAGTCCTATTTTTGAAATATCAAATTCAGTTGTATACTATGAATGTATGTGTAAACAAAATATTAATAAAGAAGATGAACCTAATTATGTTTTTTGGTTTGAAATTATGATAAATATTTCAAGGAGTTTAGGTTATTTAATTTTAATAATTGTTTCGAAAATAGGATTTAATTTAAATATTATTTCAGTTTTAATTGTAGTATTTACTTTAATGTATATAGCTTTTGCATATACATTAAAAAAAATAAATAAAGATTATTTATTAAATTAATATAAATACTATTGAAATGGATTTTTATTATTACTATAAACTGCAAAAATAATTATATTTGTTGTTAAATAGATAATTATATATTAAACTAATTAAGTTGTTTAGGAGGTTTTATGTTAAATAAAGAAGGTTTAAAAAAAGAAATACCAAATAATATCTATGTATCTAATTGGGAAGAAAAGCTAGGAGAAAATTACATTGAAGTAACTTTAGGTGATACTTTAAAAGTTTATGATACCCCTTTTTTGGATGTGCAAAATCCGAGTCTAACTCAAGTAATTAAAATACCCGAGGAAGGCCTTATGTTAGAGCCTAATAAACTATATTTAGGAAGAACTAATGAATATACTAAAACTTATGGGTTTGTGCCTCTTTTATCAGGAATAACTGAACTGGCTAGTTTAGGAGTGGAAATTCATATTACCGCTGGTTTTGGTGATAATGGTTTTGAAGGAACTTGGACTTTGGAAATTATATGTGCTAATCCCACCATAGTTTATCCTAATATTCCGATAGGCAGAATTTATTATTACCCTTTAATAGGTAATGGGGAAAATGTTTACCGAGGAAAATATTTTGGACAAGTTGAAGCGACGGAGTCAAGGATGGCTAAAGAATATAAAAGGGTAAAAGTGTTAGAAAAGGAAGAACATCATGCTCACAAATAAAGAAATTAAAAAACAAATAGATTTAGGAAATATTCAAATAGATAATATGCTTCATGATGCTTTAGATAAACCCAATAGTTGTCGGATTACTTTAAGTGATGAATTATATTTTTATGATTATATGGTGGTAGATACTAAAGAAAGTTATGAATATCAAGAAGAAGTATTTAAAGGGGTTATTAATAAATTAAGAAAAACAAGAATACCAAAAAGTGGTATGCTTTTAGAACCACATAAAGTTTATTTAGCTAAGACTAATGAGTATATTAAAACTAAAGGGTATGTTCCTGTTATGCACGGAAGAACTTCTTTATCCTTACTAGGACTTAGTATTGAACTTACGAGTGGTTATGGTACCGATAATTATGATGGACCTTTTTTACTTAGTATAATTTGTACGAAACCCACAATAATTTATCCTAATATTGAAGTGGGCAATTTAACATTCTTTAAAAGTTTAGATGAGAAAAGCCTAGAAATTGGGATGCTTAGTGGGGATGAAATAATGAAAAGAATAACTACAGGTGATATTATAATAAATCCTGATAATAAAATATTGGTAAATCCTAATTCGGTCAATTTAAGTTTAAATCCGAAGATGGGTTATTATACGGATCCCATTTTAGATATCAAAAAAGAAAATAAAGTAGAATATTTTAATATTGGAGAAGAAGGAACTATTTTGTATCCTGATAAAACTTATTTAGGAAGAACGAATGAGTGGACCGAGACCAATAATTTAATTCCGATGATTAGTGGGCGTAGTTCTTTAGGAAGACTTGGTTACCATGTGCATTGCTCTGGAGGTATGGGTTCAATTGGGTATAAAGGTTATTTTCATTTAGGAATAAGAACAACTCTTCCTATTCGGGTTTATAAAGATATGCTTACTTGTCAAATATATTATTTTACACCGGAAGGAGAAATAGAAAATACTTATAATGGCAGTATGCAAAATAAATGTGATGATAAATTAGGAAGTATGTCTTATAAATTATTAAAAAAATAAGTATAAAATAAATTAATTTGGTCATAATACTACTGTAGAGGGTTAATCTCTACCATAAAAGGCACTTGGGTAATGGTGTCTTTTTCGTATAAAATTGTAATTTAGACTTGCAAATAATACAATTGTTTGATATATTAATTATGCTTGAAATTTATGAGAAAAAGTTTAAAATATATAGGGAATATTGTGGTGATGGAAAATGGATAAAATTGTTATAAGAGGAGCAAGAGAAAATAATTTAAAAAATGTTGATTTGGAACTACCTAAGAATAAATTAATTGTTATGACGGGAGTTTCCGGAAGTGGTAAAAGTAGTTTAGCTTTTGATACGATTTATGCTGAAGGAGAAAGAAGATATGTGGAAAGCCTATCAGCTTATGCACGGCAATTTATTGGTTCGGGTGATAAACCGGATGTGGATTCCATTGAAGGGTTATCTCCAAGTATTTCGATTGACCAAAAAACCACCAATAAAAATCCCCGTTCAACAGTCGGAACTATAACCGAATTATACGATTATTTAAGACTTTTATTTGCGAGAATTGGGGTGCCTTATTGTCCAACGCATAAAATACCAATAAAAAGTCAAAGTATAGAAGAAATGACCAATAAAGTTTTAAATTTTGAAGAAGGAACGAAGATTGAAATATATTCGCCAATTGTAAGAGGGGAAAAAGGAACTCATAAAGATTTAATCGAGGACTTACGCAGCAAAGGTTTTACCAGAATTTTAGTTAATGGAACTTTATATAATAGTACGGATGAGATTACTTTAGAAAAAAATATTAAAGATGATATTTATGTTTTAATTGATAAATTAAGAGTTAGTAATGATGAGCGAAGTCGGATTTTTGAAGCCTTAGAAGTTAGTGCTAAAATGGCTCATGGTTTAGTTCTTATTAAGATAAATGATACTGAAGAACTATTAATGAGTGAGAACTATGCTTGCCCTTATTGTAATTTTTCTTTAAGTGAGTTAGAGCCAAGAATGTTTTCATTTAACTCACCATATGGGGCATGTGACGAGTGTAAGGGACTTGGTACGAAGCTTAAAATTAGTGAAGATTTATTAATTCCCGATAAAAATAAAAGTATTAATAAAGGAGCTATTGTGGCTATCAACTTAGATAATAATATGTATATGAGTAGTTTATATACGGTATCTGAACATTACCATATCAATTTAGATATTCCGGTTAAAGATATGCCTAAAAAAGATTTAGATATTATTTTATATGGTACCAATGATATAATGGATTTCCATTATGTAGCGAAAAATGGTAGTACCAGAGATACTAAAAGTAAATATGAAGGTATAGTTAATAATTTAGAAAGACGTTATTTAGAAACTAATTCTTCTTGGATTAGAGAATGGATTGAAGGTTTTATGGTGGAATCCGTTTGTAATGAATGTCACGGAACTAGATTAAAAGACGAGATTTTAGCCGTTAAAATTAACAAGAAAAATATTTATGAACTTACGGAAATGGCGATTGATGAATTAAAAGAATTTTTAGAAAATTTAAAACTTACTAATGAAGAAAAAGAGATTAGTGGCCTTCTTATTAAAGAGATTTTAGCGAGATTAGAATTCTTAATGAATGTTGGTTTAAGTTATTTAACTTTAGCGAGAAGTGCGGCGACTTTATCAGGAGGAGAAGCCCAAAGAATAAGACTAGCTACCCAAATTGGGAGTAAACTTTCGGGTGTCTTATATGTTTTAGATGAGCCATCGATTGGTTTACATCAAAGAGATAATGAAAAACTAATTAATTCGTTAAAAGAAATGCGGGATTTGGGGAATACCTTAATTGTGGTTGAACACGATACCGATACAATGCTCGCGGCCGATTATTTGGTTGATATTGGTCCTGGGGCTGGAGATGCTGGAGGTTATGTGGTAGCCTCTGGTACTCCAGAAGAAGTAATGCAAAATGAGAAAAGTATTACGGGTCGTTATTTAAGTGGTAAAGAAAAAATTGAAATTCCTAAGAAACATCGGAAAGGTAATGGCTTATTCTTAGAAGTAAGAGGAGCTGAAGAAAACAATTTAAATAAAATAAATGTTAAATTTCCTTTAAATAAATTCATTGTGGTAACGGGCGTTTCCGGAAGTGGTAAATCAACTTTAGTTAATGAAATACTCTATAAAACCTTACATAAAGAAATATATCGTTCGAAAGATATTCCGGGTAAATGTAAGGGTGTTAAAGGTATCGAAAATGTTGATAAAGTAGTCAATATTAGTCAAGATGCTATTGGTAGAACGCCAAGAAGTAACCCAGCTACTTATGTGGGAGTATTCGATGATATAAGAGATGTCTTCGCTAACATGAAAGAGTCGAAAATGCGGGGATATGACAAAGGAAGATTTTCCTTTAATGTTAAAGGTGGAAGATGTGAAGCCTGTTGGGGTGATGGTGTTAAGAAAATCGAAATGCATTTCTTACCAGATGTTTATGTTCCTTGTGATGTTTGTGGGGGTAAAAGATATAATAAAGAAACTTTGGATGTTAAATTTAAAGGCAAAAGTATTGCCGATGTTTTAGATATGCGGGTAAGTGAAGCCTTGCCATTCTTTGAAAACATTCCTAAAGTTTATGATAAATTAAAAGTTATGAATGAAGTAGGACTTTCTTATATTAAATTAGGTCAAGGAGCTCCAACCTTATCGGGTGGTGAAGCCGGAAGAGTAAAACTAGCGAAAGAACTTCAAAAGAAAGCCACAGGTAAATCGGTATTTATCTTAGATGAACCTACAACGGGACTTCATTCGGCTGACATTAAAAAACTCCTTGAAGTTTTAAATCGAATTGTTGATAATGGCGATACCGTAATTGTTATTGAACATAACTTAGATGTGATTAAACAAGCTGACTATGTTATTGATTTAGGACCTGAAGGTGGTAAATTTGGCGGAAATGTTATTGCCACTGGTACTCCAGAAGAAGTAAGTAAAATTAAGGGATCATTTACCGGAGAATTCTTAAAGAAGATATTTGACGCTAATAAATAGAAAACTAATTGTAAAAAAGATTTTAACACAATGTACCACACAAACTTGACTTATGTGGTACGTGTGTTTTTTAAAAAGATTTCTAGTAATAGAATCTTTTTTATGTTACAATTAATATTGGAGAGTGGAGATATGAACCCAGTGGCATTTACAATTGGTAGTTTTGAAGTTAGATGGTATTCTCTTTTATTATTAGTAGCCATGCTTATTGCCATATTACTTTTAATAAAAGAGGGTAAAAGATTTAATATTCCCAAAGACTTTTTGTTTAATTTAGCTTTTTGGGTTATTATCTTTGGTTTAATTTCGGCAAGAATTTATTATTGTGTCTTTAATTTCTCTTTATATAAAGATAATTTACTCGATGTTTTTAAAATATGGGAAGGTGGACTTGCTATTCATGGCGGTTTAATTGGAGGCCTTATTACTCTTATCATCTATTGTAAGAGATATAATATTAATTCCTTTAAAGTAACGGATATGACAGTTGTTCCTTTACTTTTAGCGCAAGCCATTGGAAGATGGGGTAACTTCTTTAATGGGGAAGCTCATGGAGTAGCCACGACTTATTATCATTTAAAAGAATTACATATCCCGGAAAAGATAATTGAAGGTATGAAAATTGGTAATGTTTATTATCATCCCACCTTTTTATATGAAAGTATTTATTGTTTAATTGGTTTTATTATTTTACTTTTTGTAAGAAGAATAAAATATTTAAAAAGAGGACAACTTACATGTATCTATATGATGTATTATTCGGTAGGACGTTTCTTTATTGAGGCTTTAAGAACGGATTCTTTAATGCTTGGCGGTTTTAGAGCGGCCCAAATAGTTTCGATTATTTTATTCTTAGTTGGTTTAATAATATTTATTGTGTTATCAAGAAAAGGTAAATTTGAAGATTTATATAATGAAGGGGAAAATAAACCCATAATGTTTTAAAGGAGGATTTTTATGTACGATTTAATAATAATAGGAATGGGTATTGGGGGTGTTACTGCGGGTATCTATGCGAAAAGAGGCAATTTGAATGTTTTAATATTAGATAAAGGAATGCCAGGAGGTATGCTTAATAATATTGAAAAAGTTAGTAATTACCCTGGACTTATAAATATTAAAGGAGGAGAGTTTGCTAATCTTTTATTTGATCAAGTTAAAGATTTGGAAATTCCTTATAAGTTTGAAATAGTTAATGAAATAAGAGTGGAAAATGCTAAAAAAATAGTAGTTACCGATAAAGGTGAATATGAGACGCAAAAAGTAATTATTGCGACCGGGACTAAACCTAAATATTTAGGACTAGATAATGAAAAAGATTTACTTGGAAGAGGAATAAGTACTTGTGCTACTTGTGATGGAGCTTTCTATAAAGATAAAGATGTCGCTGTAGTTGGTTCTGGTAGTAGTGCTTTACAAGAGTCTTTGTATCTGGCTAATGTTTGTCATAAAGTCTATCTTTTAAATAGAAAAGATAAATTTAAAGGGGAAAAGATACTCGAGAAAAAGGTCAAAGAAAAAGATAACATGGAAATTATCTATAATGTTAATATTAAAAAATATCATGAAAATGATGGTAAAATCGAAAGTATTACTTTAGATAATGAAAAAACATTAGAAGTGTCCGGAGTATTTATTTATATTGGATATAAACCTAATACAGATTACTTACAAAATTTAAATATTTTAGATGAACAAGGTTATGTTAAAGTAGATGAGCATTTTATGACGGAGATTGATGGGGTTTATGCCATTGGCGATGTTATAAAAAAAGATATCTACCAATTAGTAACAGCGGCGAGTGATGCCATTAATGCTGTAAGTAATATTATAAAAATTAATAATTAAGATAAAAAGGTATAGCTGAGAGTTTAGTTATACCTTTTTTAAATATTCTAAAATATCTTTATCTTTTATCTTTTATATTTAAAATCTTTATTAATAAACGATATAATTAATTCCATTTATTTAACTATGGATTTTTTATAGGGTTTTCTTTCGTCAGTTCTATAAAGTAAATAGTCCGTACTTGTATTATATAAATCCGCTAGTTTACTTAATTTATGTAAGGGTATTTCATTAACACCTGACTCGTAACGGCTATATTGGGGTTGGGTAACTTTTAAAAATTTAGCAATTTCTATTTGAGACATATCTTTGTCTTCTCTTATCTCTTTTAATCTATTCATATACATTATATGTCACCTAAATATAATTTTACATTATTGCTTTTCCAAATATTGACTAATATACGTTTTACGTATATAATTAACTTAAGAATATACGTATAACGTATATATTTATATATAGTATAACAATTATATTTTGTTATTATATTTTTATTTTGAATATATAATTCGGTATTAGCAACACATAAAAGAGGTTAGTATGATAAAAGAGAAAATAAGGAATTTAAAAGAGAAATTAAACTTTAAAGTAATATACATAGTAGTATGTTTAATC
Source organism: uncultured Bacilli bacterium (assembly GCA_947628485.1). Classification (GTDB taxonomy): domain Bacteria; phylum Bacillota_I; class Bacilli_A; order RF39; family UBA660; genus SIG200. The sequence goes on from CANRAA010000003.1 coordinate 20,507, forward strand.
TTTCTTGTGGGTTTACTTTATTTTAATAAAACCCATGCTTATTATGATTATGAAAGTGGCTGGGTACCGATATTTACTGGTAAGGTAGGAAACTTTACGGGTAAAGGTGATACTAGTCCCTTAAATCAACCATCTGATGTAAATTTATTATTTTTAGTTCAAGATATAACTAATCCTAAAAATTATACTGTTATGGAAGGAACCCCAGTAGCAGTATCAGGTTATCAAGTAAATGAAAAAAAGAGTAATTGTATACCTGCAGATGGAACATATCAAAAGTATGGGGAGAATGTTTATTCCATAGCAAGTGATGGAACAGTAACTGTAAAAGTAAAAGAAAATAAACCAAATCAAGTAGTATGTCGAATATATTATGATTATGGAAAAGATTTAACAAAAGATGATGTTATAGTATTTGCTTTAAAAGAAGATCCATTAGGAATGGTAATCTATAATAATAAACATTATGTAATGAGTGAAGAAATACCAAGTACAGGTTATACCTATAATAGTTCAAGTTGTAAGAATACAGATATAGCAACAAGTATAAGTTACAATGCCTCAACAGGCTTTACTTTTAAAACTAAAGGACCAAATATATGTTATGCATATTTTAATATAGGTTAGGAGGATTTTAAATGAAAAAGAAAGTATTAAATATTTTAGTAGTTATCTTAACAATAAGTATAATAGTTGAAGGTTATATCTGTTTTAAAAATGTTAAAAATAATAAAGTATTAGAAGATATCAAAACAGTAGATATATTTGATAATAAAGATAAGACCATATCTATAATGGTCCAAGACCCCACAACCTTTGAATACCAATCAGATACAAGTAGAACTTCATGGCCCCAAAAGACAGAATACATATATGCTGGAACTAAATGTACTGATGCGAGTGGAACAGATGTAGGAGATACAACACCATATTTAAAATTTGACGAAAGTGATTATACAGCAACCATAACAACTAAGAAAACAATCTATTGTACCTTATACTTTGCTAATGGAAGACCAGCCTTAGAAGTGTTAAAGGCCAAAGGAGGAGATTACTATGCTGGAGGAGGAGACCATACAACAGTAGTGGATGAATTGTACCGATTTAAAGGAACAGTAGGCCAAGTAGATAATAATTATATATGTTTAGGAGCATCCGAAAATCCTGATACATGTAAAGCAAATTCAGAAAACATGTATCGAATAATCGGAGTCACAACAGATGGCAAACTAAAAGTGATAAAAGCTAAAAAATATGGAGATAATCAAAAATGGAATAGTAAAGCCTCCTCGGATGTAAAATGGAATGCATCGACTTTATATACATACTTAAATAGTACATTTTATAATTCACTTAATGCAAGAATACAAGGATTAATAGATAACTATACATGGAAAATGGAATTAACAACATCAACACCAGGAACAACAACAGGAAATCAAGATGGAACAATACAAAATCATATAGGGTTAATGTATGGAAGTGATTATGTAAATGCAGGAGCACAAGATAAAACAAATTGGTTATTCATACAAAATGGTTATAGTGGAAACCCAGCAGAGTTTGAATGGACAATGAGTAGTTGTGGCTACAACGGCGGTGCCCGTGCGTGGTTTATGCGTACAGGCGGCTACTTTGGCGTGGAGCTTGTGAGCGACCCGTATGCAGTTCGTCCGGTCTTCTATCTGTTATCCACAGTAGGATTAATAGGTGAAGGAACAGTATCTCAACCATACACTGTAACAACTATTAAATAAATAATTAGATAAAAAATGATAAAAGCAAGTATATTGCAAATATATTGCACTTGATTTAAAGAAAAAAATATAGTATCCTTATAAAGGAGTGATGCTTTATGAGTACGATATCTAATACGACTAATATGACTATTAGAATTGATAAAGATTTAAAGAAAAGTGTTGATGAATTATTTAAAAAACTGGGAACTACTACTAACTCCGCAATTAATATGTTTTTAAGACAATGTGAGAGGGAACAAGGTTTGGCATTTAAACCAACAATAGCTCCAAAACCTAATAAAGAATTATTAGAAACTTTACAAGAAATAGAAGATTATAAAAAAGGAAAGGTAGATCTTCCTAGTTTTGATACAACTAAGGAATTATTTGATTATTTAAATAAATAATATTAAAAATTGAATTATATTCTAAATTTAAAAGAAGATAAAAAACTATCTTCTTTTAAAAATCACTAATTATAGGGAAATCGCTATAATTTGATAAATATTCATTAATACTTTGAGATAAATAATAATATTTATTATCGATATTATTATTTTTTAATAAATCTAAATAATCTTTAAATACTAACATAACTATGTCTTTATTATTGCTACTAACTAACATAATATTATAAAGTCTATTTAATTTATCTATAATTGTTACTTCTTTATCTATTTTACCTTCTAAAGCAGATGCTTTAATAGCCTTGTCTAAACTAATAAAGGGGTATTTTGAAGTTATTTCTTGGGATACTTGGTTAATTCTTTCATTTTCTTCTAAATTACCATTGTATTCATAATTCATAATTAACCTCTAACTCTTCTATTTACAGAGTTTTCATTAATTTTATTAATCGTATATTTATCTAAATGAATAACTGGACTATCTCCTCTTAAAACTTCTTTCATATAGTAAGTTCTAATATTATTTATAACTGTTTGTAAGCTTCTAGCTCCCGTATTTAAATTATAAGCATGTTCTGAGATGGCTTCATAAGCCTCTTCATCTATTTCTAAAGTTTTACCATTCATATTAATCCATTTTTCTAATCCTATTAAAGGACTGATTGAGGACTCTTTTAAAATTCTTATTAAATCTTCTTTAGAATAATCATTGGTATGTAGGTAAGTATTAAATCTCCCAACAAGTTCTCTTTCTAAACCAATACCAATTAAATCATCAGGGGTAATACTATAATTAGACTTATCTTTATCTGTTTCTTCTGTAGCACTAAAACCTAAACTAATTTTTTTATCTTGTTTTTCTTCTCTTAAGTTCGATAATGCCCCAAGACAGACAAAAGTAAGTTTTGAGGTATCAAATTCTATTTTTTTCTTATCAAATAGATTATCTCCGACATCAATTGTATATTTACCACCACCAAGGAAGTCTAAAAGTTGTTGTTGAACAGCTTTTTTCATTTCTAAGCCATCTTTTGAAGTGGCTAGTTTATCAAGTTCATCTAAAACAACAATTCCTCTTTGGGCTAAACTGACATTATCGCCGGCTTTATGGTATAAATCAACTAAAGTATCGGTAACATCTCCTCCTACATAACCCGTTGAAGAATAATTAACAATGGAAGTAGCCGTAAAAGGAATATTTAACTTTTTCGTTATTTCTCTTGTAATGGCTGTTTTACCTGTTCCCGTTGGACCATCTAAAAAGATAATTGATCTTTCCCCATCAGATAATTCTTCTAAAGAGGCTAGTTGTTGATTATTAACAATGTTATAAAATAAATTTTCAGTAGTTTCTTCTTGGCCAATAAACTTTTTTAAAATGTCCTCTAAGATTTGCCATAAATGACTTTTATCTTTACCTAAAAATCCTACTGGCATAAGTTCCGGATCAGGTAAATCTTCAGGTATTTTTTGTAAATATTTATCATATTTCTTTGGCTTATCTAAAACTTTACTTTCCAATATTTTTTCTGGTATTTCCTTTATTTTTTCTCTTTCTTGTTTACTTAAAGGGGTTACTAATTCGTTTTGAAGTAAATATTCTTCTAATTTTCTAAATATCGAATGTTTACTAAAAGTTAAACAATTTAAATTACATTTTTGAGATAATAAGTTATAAAAATTGGCCTCACTAAAGTTAGTAAATCCTAAAGATAAATAAAGTAATTCAGGACAAATTTTATTAATGCGATATCTAGAGCCTAAATTAATAATCATTTCTCTAAAAATAGAGACCATATTACTATTTGCATAAACCAAGTCATAATCTTCTTTATTTGGTAGTTTTTTTAGTTCATCTTGTCCTAAATTAACAAAAGACATAAGTCTATTTAAATTAATATCTGAAGATTCATACAAATAATCTTTAATTTTACTATTAGTAAAAAAACCTCCTAAGAAAAAGGCCATAGCTACTTTATCTTTATCACTTAAAGTGTAACTAATTTTTTGAGAAGTATATGTTTTCTTAATTGTTTTATCTTTAATTGCCACATATATATCTGTTACTCTTTGAATATAATTACTACATCCTTCATAATCATGTTCCATTTTTTATTCCCCCAGTGCTAGATATTATATCACATTTTGGCTAAATTTAAATATTTAATTGTAATTTATTTTAATAATTGTTATACTTTATAATAGTGAGTTGTATGAAGGAATTAAGATTTTATGATTATTTTTATATCTTTATTATAGGAAGTGTGTTTGGTTGGATATTTGAAGGCATTGGTTCAATTGTAATTGATCATTTACTTCTTAACCATTCCGCTTTAGTTTTAGGACCCATTAATGCCATTTATGGATTTGGGGCATGTTTCCTAACTTTAATGCTTTATAAAAAACAAAAAGCCAATGTTTTAGAAATATTTTTAATATCCGTTATTGGTTGTTCAATACTTGAATACTTTATGAGTTGGGGTATGGAATTAGTCGTTGGATTTCCGGCTTGGAATTATTCGAAATTTTTTATGAATTTAAATGGTCGAATTTGTTTACAATATTCTTTAATGTGGGGTGTTTTAGGAGTCATTTATATTAAATATATTTTCCCCTTACTCCAAAAATTTATTGCTAAAATTAATCCTAAATGGGGTAACATTATAATGAAAGTTTTAATTGTATTTTTAGTATTTGATATCATTTTAACATCATTTGCGGTAATGCGAGCCCATTCTTTTGATAAAGGAATAGAACCGCATAATAGTTTTGAAAAATTTTTAGATAAAACCTTTAATCGAGATTATTTAAAAAATATGTATGGAAACAATTGGGAGTAGATTATGAAAGTTTTGATATTAACCTGTAATACTGGAGGCGGACACACAAGTTGTGCTAAATATATTGCGGAAGAATTAAATATGAATGATATTCATGCCGATGTTTGCAATTATTTAGAGTTAGTTGGGGAAAATATTGCCCGGATTATTGAAAAATTATATTTAGACTCTACGAAAGGTAATGGGACAATTTTTAAAGGTGTCTATCGAATTGGTGAAATTTATAATAAAAGTAATATTATAAGTCCGGTTTATTTACTTAATAAGATGGCTAAAGAAAAAATTAGTAATTATATTAAAGATAATGGTTATGATTTAACAATTTGTACTCATTTATTTCCAAGTATGGCTTTAACGGAAATTAAAAAAGAAGAGAATATTAAATTTATTAATGTGGCTACCGATTATGAATGCATTCCTTTTTGGAATGAAACTAATCCCGATACTTTCGTAATTCCTAGTCCTAATTTAACGAATGAATTTGTGAAAAAGGGATTTGCCAAAGATATTATTTTACCGATTGGAATACCGGTTTCTACCAATTTTCGTTTAAAACATGAGGAAATAGATATTCCTAAAGATAAAGAATATATTTTACTAACCTCGGGAAGTATGGGTTTTGGTAATATGAAAAATTTAGTTAATGAAATCTTAAAAGAAATCAAAGATTATTATTTAGTTGTTATCTGTGGTAATAATGAAAAGTTAAAAGGAATATTAGATAAAATAGATAATCCTAATTTAATTGTGGTTGGTTTTACGAAAAATATGAGTGAATACATGCAACACAGTAAAGTAGTTATTACTAAACCAGGAGGCCTTACTACTAGTGAAGTAGTTACTCTTCGTAAACCTTTAATTCATATGATGCCAATACCAGGTGTCGAAAACTACAATGCCAACTTTTTTGCAAGTAATGGTATGAGTCTAAAGGCTAAGAATATTGAAGAAGTACTTACCTGCTTAAAAAAATTATTAAAAGATGATAAGTTACAAAAAAATATGATAAAGAAACAAAAAGAATTAATTAAAGAAAATTCTTGTGAATTATTAGTCGAATATATTAAAGATAATTATATGAAAAAAAGTGCTTAAATTTAAGCGATTAGGATATTTCAAAAAAAAGAGATGAGTTATTTAATTTATAATTCTTAAGAATTTAATAAATGGAGTGAAAGGAAATTTCATTCTTTTTTAATGGTGTTGTGTTTGTAAATTCACATTATGAGATATTGACTAATGTCGTTAATTGGTATATTATTTAAATATAAGGTACATAAATACGACAACAATAATATGGTATATAAAATATAAATATATACCATATTAATAATGAAATTTATATTCGGTATTTAAAACAAATAAGGAGAAGTAAAATGGAAGAGAATAATATAAGTAATAATAACTTTAATAGAAAGAAAATGGTAAAAATAAGTATACTTGGCTTAGTAGCGTTAATTTTGGCAATCGGGGGGGGGTTACCTATGCCTACTTTACCCTAGGGGCAATAAATAATTCAGAAGAAACAAATATAACAATTAAAACCGGAGCTAAAAAGAATATAAAATTAACTGGGGGAACAACAAATTATAAACTACATTTAGAAGTATCTGATATGGCCCAGAATAAAATAAATTCAGTTTATTATGGGACAACAGATGTAAATAAAAATTATGAAACAGAAGAAGAAAAAGGAACAATAATATTAGGTAATATAGAAACTGAAGGAAGTTTAGTAGATGAATATACATGTAATGCCACAGTTAATATAGCATTAGATGGAGAAATGCAAAGTGCATTAAAAGATAATGATTTAGTATTAGTAATAACTCAAGGAGAAACAACAAATACAATAGATTTATCAGAGGATATAACATCTCCTACTTTTTCGTTTGATTTAAAACAAATAGAGCCAATTAAAGCTTACTTAAAATTTACAAATCAAGAAACCAATCAAAGTGGAATAGCCGGAAAAGAATTAAACATAACAATTAATATAAATGATTTTGCATGTGAGATAAAAAAGAGTGCTTTACCAGTATTAAAAAGTACCACATCACCAGAGTATTTAAAAGAAGCAGTAGAAAATGATGAACTTTTAAGATATGTAGGAACAGCAACCGATGCCAACGAACATAGATTAAATAATTATATATGTTTTGGAACAACTGATAAAAGTACATGCACAGAAAATCCCGATACATACATGTATCGAATCATAGGAATAACAACCGAAAATGTAAATAGAGATTTAGGACTTGTTCCAAATCAAATAAAGATAATAAAAGCAACACCATCAAATACAAGCCAAGCATGGTCAACAGATTATGAAACAGATATAGATTGGGATAATGAGAGTAATACCGTAAAAATATATTTAAATAGCATATTCATGGAAACAATAACAAAGTTAGTAGGACCACATAATTGGAGTGATTTAATAACAAGTCAACAATGGTACAAAGGAGATAATACAAGTGCAAGTAGTAGTGAAATAGAAGTAAAAACATTAACAACAAGTAGTTATAAAATAGGCTTAATGTATGCCAGTGATTATATAAATGCAGGTCCAAATACTTATTCAGATAGTTTAAATAATTGGTTATTCATCCAAAACGGCTGGAATGGAAATACTGAAGAAAATGAATGGACAATGAGTAGGTATGGCAAGAACAGCTACGACGGTTACAGTGCGTGGTATGTGGGGGCGGGCGCCACCTTGAACGATGCTGGTGTACATTGGGATACGCCTGTAGTCCGTCCCGTCTTCTATTTAATACCAAATATAACCTTAACAGGTGAAGGAACAGAAACAAGTCCATTTATAATAAGTGAGGAGTAAGAAGATGAATAAAAATAATAAAAGAATTATAATTATATCTACAATAGTATTAGTAATAGCCTTAATTTTATCAGTAGTGGGAGTTTCTTATGCTTTCTTTAACTTACAAATAAATGGTGAAGATACAACAACTAAAATAGAAATATCAACGGGAGATGCTAATGGAATAATATTATCAGGTAAAGTAGAAAACTTTCATATAACAGTAGATGCCGATGATATGGCTTATAATAATATGGGGTATTATTATGCAACAAATGAAGATAAAAATTATGTCAAAAATAAAGAAGATGGGATAAAAGAATTAGGAACAATAGAAATAAAGGGAGCATTAGAAAAACCAAATACATGTGATGCTACAATAAAAGTAGAGTTAACATCTAGTATATTAGAAAGTATTCAAGAAGGAGACTTTACCTTAGGTTTAATATATGGGAGTAATGAAACAGAAATAGATTTAAAGAACATACCTAGTGATGGAACAATTATAGAATTTGAACTTGATGGTAAAACAAGTCCATCATATATACAAGCCTATTTAAAATTAAATAATGCCAATAGAGATCAATCATATTTAGCAAGTCAAGAAATAAATGTAAAAGTAAATGTAGAAGATTTTATGTGTGAAGCAAGTGATGGCATACCACCACTTGAAATGTTAAAACAAACAGGTGGAGAAGTATTTGCAGGTGGAGGAGATCATACAACATTAGTGGATGAATTATATAGATATGTAGGGACATATGAAGAAGTTACAAACAACTATATATGTTTAGGGAAAACATTTAAAGATACATGTCAAGATGGAGAAAACATGTACAGGATAATTGGGATAACAGAAGATGGAAAATTAAAAGTAATAAAGGCAAAAAAATATGGAACAAATCAAAGATGGTTTAGTAGTAGTTCAAATAGTGAAAATTGGGGTTCAACAGAGGTATACACATATTTAAATAGTACATTTTATAAATCATTAGATAAAAGAATACAAGGATTAATAGATAATTATACATGGAAAATGGAATATAGCAATAGTTATCCATGGGGGAGTGCAATAGTAACAAGTGAAGGAACAGTAACAGCAAATATAGGTTTAATTTATGCCAGTGATTATGTAAATGCATATAAAGATTTTTCGCTAGAAAACTGGTTATTTATTTCTCATGGATTGAATGAAAATGTAGAAGAAAACGAATGGACCATGAGTAGATATGGTTATTTCGGTGATGACGACACTTATCGTGCGTGGACTGAACTTACAGATGGATTTATGCACGGGAGTCTTGTTGATAATGCGTTTGCTGTACGCCCTGTCTTTTACATAAAACCTAATATCACCTTATCTGGTGAAGGAACAGAAAGTAATCCATTTATAATCCATACTAAATAATATTTATTAAGACATATAAAAAAACAAACAGGTTTTACCTATTTGTCAACAATCTAAGTGCTTAAATTTAAGCACTTTTTAAAGGTCCAAAATTTTTTACTAATCTTCTTCCTTTTCCTAAAGTACGAGCCTCATATTCCATATCTCTTTTAGGACTAACTAGTTCAATATTAAATGTTTCACATAAAGTTTCCACCATATTTTTATAAATTTTAACAGCTTCTTCAACATAACCTTCTCTAATTGCATAAATACAAGGAATTAAGAAACTATCAAGTAATTTTTTGGAATAATCATAACTATTTTCCATATTCTTTAAATGATTACTTATTTCAGGACCAACTATATCATATTGTAAAAGTAAATTAGTATATTTAAAATCACATTTTAAAATGTTTTCTCTAAATAATCTTAAAATACTTAATATTTCACAATCATCACTATAACCTAAAATATCACATATCATCGTAGTTATATAGCAGCCAGTTGGTTTAAATTCACTACTACTGGAAGTTGATTTAACCTCTTCTCTTGAATGATCTTTACAACTATCAGTTGGACATTTCCAACTACCATTATTTTTACATTTATGCATATTAGAATTCATATAATATGTACTGTTTCGGTCGTACCAATCACAATTTGAACAACATAATGTTGCCATAATAATATCCCCTTTCAAAAGCGATATATATTATACAATGTTTTTCTTTTTTGTCAAGTATGGTATAATAAGATTGGTGATAGTATGAACGAAGAAATTCTTTCTTTAATTGATGTCTATGGCGAAAATTTAACTGAAAAAGAATATATAACAGATCCGGCCATAGCAAGAGATAACGAAATCAAAGAGGCTATTTTAACTTTACTTACGCCCGAGAAAAGTGCTCTTTTAGTTGGTAAAGCTGGGATTGGTAAAACGGCCATTGTGGAAGGTATTGCTTATCGTATTCAAAAAAATGAAGTACCGGATGCCCTTAAGGGTTGGACAGTTATTAAAATAAATGTGGCCAGTTTAATTGGAACGACAACCAATGAAAAAGATACTCAAAGTAAACTTGATGCAATAATAAGGGAAATAGTCGCTCGGGAAAAAACCATTCTTTTTATTGATGAAACCCATCTCCTTGTTAATAGAAGTGGCGGTATTGACTTTGCTAACCTTTTAAAACCGAGTTTAGATAGAGGTTTAATTAAAATGATCGGGGCCACTACCCAAGAAGAATATGAAACTTATATTTTAAGAGATAGAGCTTTCTTAAGAAGATTTCAAAAGATTGAAGTTAAAGAAACCGATAAACCAACTACAGTTAAAATACTTATGGGTACTATTCCAAAGCTAGAAAAACAAATTGGGGTAAAAATTAACTACAAACCATTTCAAATTGAAAAATTTATGAAATTTATTGTCGAAATGACTGATGAATATAAAAGAGTATATGAAATTTCCAGTAGATATCCTGATATTTGTTTAACAATTGTGGCTAATGCCTTTACTTTTGCTTTATATGATAATGAAAAGACAGTTACAACCAAACATTTTTATAAAGCTATTTGTAATTGTAAAAGTGTTTATCCGGATGTTTTACAAAAAGAAATTCCGCGGTTTGTTCAAGAATTTAGTGAATTTATTCGCGCTGAAAATGTTAATTTAAATGATAAGGGCTAGAAAATAGCCTTTTTTTCTTGCCTTTTTATATAATCTTTGGTATTATTTTAATTGTCATGGCGGTCTTGGTGAAGTGGTTAACACGCCGGATTGTGGCTCCGGTATGCAAGGGTTCGATTCCCTTAGACCGCCCCATTAGGGTAATAACACACTATAAAGGTGTGTTTTTATATATACAAAAAAACAGACAATGTCTGTTAATTTCAAGTTTTATCAATTCAAAGTTCTTTTTTTAACTAATTCTTTATCTTTTATCTTTTCTAAGAAATGTTCCTGAGCATCTTGTAAACTCCATTTTCCATTATCATTACAAAGTTCTCTTGGTCTAATTTCTTCGGGATTTTTAAAAGAATTGATATATTTAGATTGTTTCCTTTGAGGATGTTCCTTATGTTCATTTAAATTACTATAAGCATCACTAATTAAAACACCATGGGGAGTTATTCCCATAATATCACTTCTTTCTAATTAATTATTTTAGCATAAAGAAATATCTAAATAAAGATATTTTTCTTAATCAAAGAAATCTTCCCAAGGATCTTTTCTTTTTAATCTTTTTATAGCCATATCGATGGTTACTTCATTAGGTTTAATTTTATCGAGTTCGCTCCAAGATATCGGCATCGAAACACGACATTTTTTTCTTAATCTAATGGAGTAAGGGGCAACACTTGTGGATGATCTTGTGTTTCTAATCCAATCAATAAATATTTTGCCTTTTCTTTTATTTTTTCTTATGTTACTGGTATATTTATCGGGCCAAGTCTTTTCCATTAAAAGGGCAATATTTTTGGCTGTTTTTCGAAATTCTTCCCAACTTAATTTCATCTTTAGGGGTACCAAGATATGATAACCTTTACCGCCACTAGTCTTAAGATAGGATTTTAAATCTAACTTATCTAAAATACTCTTTAAATCTTTAACACCTTCTCTAAGTTTTTTAATACTTAATTTTTCATCAGGATCTAAATCAAAAACCATAATATCAGGTTTTTCTAAAGATTTAATTGTACTTTCCCAAATGTGAAATTCATAACTATTTCTTTGAACTTCAGATATTAAGCCTTCAACATTTTTAATGTAGTAGTAGTCTTCTTTTTCCTTTTCGCTATCTAAAATAATTTTACCGATGCCTTTATTGTTATTTTCAAAATGTTTTTGAAAAAAGATATCACCTCCATAACCATCAGGGCATCTTATCGTACTCGTAATACGGTTATTGAGGTATGGTAACATTCTCTTAGCTACTTTATGATAGTACTTAACAATATCCATCTTGGTAACTTTGGGATTTTTAAAAATAACTTTACTCGGACTAGATATTTCAATATTATCCACAATATTTTCTTTTAAATTGGTCTTGGTTTTAATAATGTTATCTGCTATTTCTTGCATAGTCCGGTTAGTTTTAATACTTTTATTTAGTTTGGTAATATCTTTATATTCTAAATAATTGTCTTTTTCTTTAATTAAAAGCCAAGATTCACTATCATTAGGAAGTTTAATTAAAGTCCATTTTCCTTTTAATCTTTTACCATAAAGGATAAATTTAAACATTTTAATCTTAAAATTTTTATTTATTTTAGTAATGGGTTCCCAAAAGCCTTCATCCCAAAGCATGACAGTGCCACCCCCATATTCACCTTTCGGAATAGTTCCTTCAAAATTACGATAACTTAAAGGATGATCTTCCACCATAATGGCTAACCTTTTATCTTTAGGGTTATATGATGGCCCTTTCGGAACAGCCCAACTTTTTAAAGTACCTTCCCATTCTAACCGAAAATCATAATGATCTTTCCTGGCCAGATGATGTTGGACAACAAATCTTAATTTTTTATCTTTTTTGTTTTCTACTTTCCCTTTAGGTTCTTTCGTTTTCTTAAAATCTCTTTTTGCATTATATTTATCTAAATTTGCCATAACATCCCTCATTTTTATTTTGATTTAATATTAAAAAATTATACTAGAGATAAAATATGTGTTATAATGGGATCACATCTTATAAATAGTAATAGTGTTTGGCAGTTTTTTTGTTAGTATTATTTTAAAAGCAAAAAAAATATGCTATACTTATTGTAGTAAGAAAAGTAAGGAAAAATTAGATGGCCAAAAATAATTATTTGTTAGTTTCAGCAAAGTTAACATCAATAAGGCAAATTATTATTCCAAAGATTGTTCGAGAAACATTAAATATAGAAGAAGGAGATTCTGTGACTTTTTATACAATAGGAAAGTTATACAAAAAGTGAAAATTATGTGTTGACATTCATTTGTTCGTATAGGATGATTATATTATCCAGGAGGTAATGGTTGTGTTAGTAAATCGAGCTTATAAATTTAGAATGTATCCAAACGTTGAACAAATAGAATTAATAAATAAAACTATAGGTTGTGCAAGACTTGTATATAATATAATGCTAAGTAAGAAAAAAGATAATTCTAAACTTAGTAAGTTAGATATGATAAAAGAAATACCAAATCTATATAATGAATATCCCTATGTGTCGAAGAAGAAATTCCTTATGTAAAATCTAATACAACATCTGTAATAGGAATAGATATGGGATAAAGTTTAATAACAATAAGTGAAGGAATAAGTTATGGTAATCCCAATTATTTAAAAAAATATGGAAAGAAGATAAAAGTTAGTTAATTAAATTTTATGAAAATTTATTATTAGGAAAAAATAATAATTTGCATTCACAAGATTTAAATGTTAAAGATTTATTTAGGAGTGAAAGTAATATGGAAAAGATAATAAAAAATAAAATAGATGCTATTTGGTTAGATTTTGCAAATGGGGGAATGACAGATCCATTATCAGTAATAAAACAAATGACTTATTTGTTATTTATAAAAGGACTAGATGAAGTTGAAACAAATAATGAGCAAACAGAACAATTATTAGGAGTTAAATTTAACAGAATATTTGATGAGAAACATCAGGATTGTAGATGGAGTAAATTTAAAAATTTATCTGCTACAGAAATGTTTAATTTGATGTCAACTAAGATATTTCCTTTTATAAAAAATATGAAAACTGGTAAAAATTCTTCATTTTCTAAATATATGGAAAAAGCCATGTTTATGGTTCCTAGTGCATTAGTATTGGAAAAAGTTGTTACCAAATTGGATTCAATACCAATGAAAGATAGAGATACAAAAGGGGATATTTATGAGTATTTACTTTCTAAGTTATCAACTGCTGGAAGAAATGGTCAATTTAGGACACCAAGACACATTATAAAAATGATGGTTGAATTAGTTAAACCAACTCCAAATGATATTATATGCGATCCGGCATGTGGTACAGGTGGCTTTTTATTAGAAGCAAGTGAATATTTAAGAAAAAATCATTCTGAATTATTTAATAGTAATAGTCAAAAACATCATTTTAATAATGATATGTTTTATGGCTTTGACACGGATGATACAATGTTAAGTATTAGTGCTATGAATATGATTATGCATGGTATTGATAATCCCAATATTGAATATAAAGATTCTGCATCAGTAGAAAATACAGATACAGATAAATATTCATTAATATTAGCCAATCCTCCATTTAAAGGATCTATTGATGAATCAACAATTTCCCCTTCTTTGTCTAAGATATGTAATACCAAGAAAACGGAATTATTATTCTTAGCGCTATTTATTAGATCATTAAAAATTGGTGGTAGATGTGCTTGTATTGTTCCAGACGGTGTATTATTTGGGAGTAGTAATGCTCATAAAGCAATTCGAAAAGAAATAATAGAAAATAATAAGTTAGAGGCAATTATTTCTATGCCGAGTGGAGTATTTGCGCCATATGCTGGTGTTCAAACAGCTGTTATGATATTTACTAAAACAACAACAGGGGGAACAGATAAAGTCTGGTTTTATGATATGACTGCAGATGGTTATAGTTTGGATGCTAAACGAATACCTATAAAAAATAATGATATTCCAGATATAATAGAAAGATATAATAATCTTGAAAAAGAAAATGATAGATCTAGAACTGATAAATCTTTCTTTGTTTCTAAAGAAGAAATTGTTAACAACAATTATTATTTATCAATAAATAAGTATAAAGAAATAATCCAAGAAAAAGTAGAATACGAAAAACCTAAAGTAATACTTAAGCAAATAATGGATATGGAAGATGAATTTCAAAAGCAACTTAAAGAGTTAAAGGAGTTATTATAATGTCAAAAGTAGAAAAAGCAATAAGTGATTATCTATTTTTTCAGGAAGGACCTGGTATAAGAAATTATCAATACACTACTGAAGGAATTAAACTACTTAACGTTTCTAATTTAACAAATGGAAATATAGATTTAAGTAACTCAAATAGATATATTTCTTTTAAAGATGGAAATGGTAAATATAAACATTTTTTGTGTGATGAAGGTGATTTAGTAATTGCAAGTTCGGGAATAAAAGTAGATTATTTTGATAAAAAAATGGGATTTATAAAAAAGGAAATGCTTCCATTATGTATGAATACTAGTACAATTAGATTTAAATCATTAGACTCATCAGTCCTTAATTTAAAGTATTTTATGTATTATTTAAAAAGTAATCATTTTAAAAATCAGTTAAGACATAATATAACTGGTTCAGCCCAATTGAATTTTGGACCATCACATTTAAAAAAAATGAATTTTATTTATTATGATATAAAACGTCAAAAAGAAATAGTAAAAAAATTGGAATGTATTAATAATTTGATTGAAATAAAGAAAAAACAAATAACTAAATTTGAAGAATTAATCAAATCCCAGTTTGTTGAGATGTTTGGTAATGAAAAAAAGTATCCTAAAGAAGAATTAAAAGATAATATAGTAGAAATGTTTATTGGTCCTTTTGGAAGCGCTTTAAAAAATGAATTTTTTGTTTCAGAGAAAAATAAATCTTGCGTTGTGTATGAACAAAAACATGCTATTAACAAATACATTGGGGATTTTAGGTATGTAGATAAACAGAAGCATAATGAATTAAAAAGATTTGAAATATTACCTGATGATATTATTGTTAGCTGTAGGGGAACAATAGGAGAAACTTATGTAATACCAAAAAATGCTCCACTTGGAATAATGCATCCCTCTATAATGAAAATTAGATTAAATAATAATAAGTATAATGCTACATTTTTTAATGAAATAATAAAGCAATATTTAAGTGATAGTTTAAGTCAAACAAATGGTGGAACAATAAAAATGGGAATTAAGGCATCTGATTTGAAAAAAATAAAATTTATACGACCAGAATTAAAAGAGCAGTTGAAATTTATAGATATTAAAAATAAGATCGATAAACAAAAATTTGATTTTGAAAAAAGTATGAAAAAATTAGAAGAAATACAGTCGGCATTAATGCAAGAGTACTTTGGATAAAAGTATTCATTTATAATTTAATAATTTAGGTTAAATTAAATGAGGAATAGCATAAATTTTGGAATATAGCTAAAAAGTATATTGTATGATAAAATTGTATTGTAGTATTTTATGAGGTGGGGAAAGTATGATATCAAATTTTGATTTTGTAGAAGATAATAGATTGAAAGATGTAAAAAATGCTTGTATTGTAGCGGAACAAGGATTAAAGGTGACTTCTACAGTATGTGTTATAATGTCAAGGAAAGCTTTAGAATTGGGTGTAAAATGGGTATATGGTGTTGATGGAGAATTAACTGTGCCTTATGAGCAAACTTTAGCAACTTTAATTTATGATAAAAACTTTAAAAATATAATAGATCCCATCTTATTCAAAAAAATTATTTATATTCAAAAGTTAGGTAATCAAGCAGTTCATAGTAGCAAAAAATAAATAAGCAAGAAGCTGTTTTAGCACTTAAAAATCTTCATGATTTTATATTATGGATAACATATTTGTATTGTGATAAATATATAGAGCATGAATTTAATGAAAGTATTATACCAAATCCAGAAAATAATATGTTATATGAAGAAATGCCAAACAATTTGTTAGGGAAACTAAATGAAAATGATAAAACAATAGAACAATTACAAAATCAGTATAAGGATTCAAGAAAACAAAATACTATTAGTAGAAAAGAAAAACAAAGTTCAATTCCGTATGATATTAAAGATATTTCAGAATTTAAGACACGTAAACAATATATTGATTTGGAACTAGAAATAGCAGGATGGGAATTTAATAATAACATAGTTGAAGAAGAGCCTGTAATAGGTATGCCTAATGCATCAGGTGATGGATTTGTAGATTATGTTTTAATGGGTGCAAATGGAAAGCCAGTGGGATTGGTCGAAGCAAAAAGAACTTCTAAAGATGCAAGAGTTGGTCAACAACAAGCAAAAATATATGCTGATTGTTTAGAAAAAAAATATAATCAAAGACCTATTATATTCTTTAGTAATGGATTTGACATTTTTATGTGGGATGATTTAAATTATCCTTATAGAAAAGTATCTGGTTTTTATACTCAAGATGAATTACAGATGTTAATTGACAGAAGAACACAAAAAAAAGATTTAAAACATATTTCAATAGATGAGAATATAACTAATAGAACTTATCAACAAGAAGCAATAAAAGCTTATTGTGATGATTTAAATAATCATCAAAGGAAAGGGTTATTGGTAATGGCTACTGGAACAGGTAAAACAAGAACTGCAGTATCTATTGTTGATGTTTTAATAAATAATAATTGGATTAAAAATATACTATTTTTAGCTGATAGAGCTGAATTAGTAAAACAAGCAAAAAGAGCGTTTAATAAATTATTGCCATCTTTATCAACTATTAATTTAGTAAGTGATAAAGACAATGCTGAAAATGCAAGAATGGTGTTTTCTACGTATCAAACTATGATAAATGCTATTGATGACATAAAAACAAAAGATAACAAAAAGTTATTTACAGTTGGTCATTTTGATTTAATAATTGTTGATGAAGCTCACAGAAGTATTTATAAAAAATATCAAGCAATATTTGATTATTTTGATGGATATTTATTAGGTTTAACAGCTACGCCAAGAAGTGATATTGATAAAAATACATATAAAATATTTGAATTGCAAGATAATGTTCCTACATATTCATACGAATATGAAGAAGCTGTTGCAAATGGATTTTTAGTTGATTATCATACTATAGAGTGTTCAACAAAATTTATTAGAGAGGGAATTAAGTATAATGAATTATCTGAAGAAGATAAAGAATCCTTTGAAGATACATTTGCAAATAGTGAAGATGTAGTAGATACAGTTGAAGCTTCAGCAATAAATAGTTGGTTATTTAATGATGATACAATTGATAAAATATTAAATACATTAATGGAGAAAGGACTAAAAGTTGAAAGTAATGATAAACTTGGTAAAACAATTATTTTTGCTAAGAATCATAAGCATGCTGAAGCCATAGAAAAAAGATTTAATTTATTATATCCTCAATACAATGGTCATTTTGCTCGAGTAATAGATATACATACAAATTACTATTCATCATTGATAGAAGATTTTTCTGACAGTACTAAAATGCCTCAAATAGCGATATCAGTTGATATGTTAGATACGGGAATAGATATTCCTGAAATATTAAATTTAGTATTCTTTAAAGAAGTTAAGTCAAAAGTTAAATTTTTACAAATGATTGGTAGAGGAACAAGACTTTGTCCTGATTTATTTGGGTTAGGTAAAGATAAAAAAGAATTTTATATATTTGATGCATGTCAAAACTTTGAGTTTTTTGAACAAAATCCTAAGGGTAAAGAATCAACTGTTGGCATTAGTCTTTCACAATTTATTTTTGAATTAAAAGTTGATATATTAAGAGAATTAGAAAAAGTAGAATATTTAAATGATGATGAATATATTAATTACAAAAATTTATTATTAGAAGAATTAGTTGATACAGTTAATTCCTTTAATACATTAAGATTTGATGTAAGGCAAAGAATAAAATATGTTGAAAAATATAAAGAAGCTGTTAATTGGAATAACTTAACTGATTTAGCAGTTAAAGAAATAAAAGATAATTTAACTTCTTTAATAGCTTCTAATGATAATGATGAATCAGCAAAGCAATTTGATAGATTGATGTTAGCTATTGAATTATCAAAAATGCTTAATATAAAATATGAAAGAGAAATAAAACAATTAAATCATATTGGTGAGGGATTGACAAGACTTATGAATATTCCTCAAGTTCAAGTTAAGAAAGAAGATATTAAAAAAATATTAAAAGATAATTATATAGAAAGATCTGATATTATTGAAATTGATCGAATAAGAGATTCATTAAGAGATCTTATTAAATATCTTCCCCAAAAAATTAGAAAAGATGTTTATACAGATTTTAATGATTATATAAATATTGTTGAAAAAGATGATAGAAAAATTGAACAAAAAGAATTATCAGATTATAAGAAAAAAGTTAATTTCTATTTAAAAAATCATGTGGATAATGAAATAATAAATAAAATAAGAAACAACGAAAAAATTAGTCAAGAAGAAATTAATAAACTTCAAGATATATTATTTAATGATTTAAACTCTAATAAAGAAGAATACAATATGAATTATAATAATGAATCTTTAGTTTTATTAGTAAGAAAAACAGTAGGATTATCCAAAGAGACCATTGATAAAGAATTTTCTAAGTATATAAATGAGAATGAGCTTAATGTAGAACAAACAAGATTTATAAATTTAATTAAAAATTATATTATGAAAAATGGTGTAATTGATAAAAAAATATTAAATGAAGATCCATTTACAAATTATGGCAGTATTCTTCAACTATTTGATGGTCAAATTAATTTAATTAAAATTTTAATTGCTATTATAGATCTTATTAATGTAAATGGTGAATTTAATCAAAACTTTTAAAATGTGAATTAAAGTGCAAATTTTGCACTTTTAATTACGATTTTGTATAATTATAATGGAGATGGTTAGTATATGAAGAATAATGAAAAATGGAACATGGAATTATCTGAATATATTAAACAAAATGAACCTAGTCAAAAAGAAAAAGCTAAAATTTGGAAAACGGCAATTGGACTTCAAGATGTTGATGGATTAAAACCTTCACAATATTTAATAGAAACTGCTAAAGAACATATTGAAGGAAATATTAGTATTGATGAAGTAAAGAAAAGAATAGATGATTATTATAAAATAGAAAATAATCGTAAGTTAGAAAGCACTAGTGAAGAAGCTGATAAAGTTTCGGCTAGAATAACTGAAATTTTAAGTGAAAATAGTTTTAATTTTAATATTTTTGAATTAATTAGTATTCATTTAAGATTATTTAAAGGAATATATAAAGAAGCTGGTAAGATTAGAAATTATAATTTTACTAAAAAAGAATGGATTTTAAATGATGATACAGTAATATATTCTTCATTTAAAACTATAAAAGAAACTTTAGAGTATGATTTAGATCAAGAAAGAAATTTTTCATATAAAGATTTATCTTTAGAAGAATCAATAAAACACATTGCCAGATTTACCGCTAATATTTGGCAAGTACATCCTTTTTGTGAAGGAAATACAAGAACAACAGCGGTCTTTATCATAAAATATTTAAGAACATTTGGTTTTAAGATAAATGACGATGTATTTGCAGAAAATTCATGGTATTTTAGAAATTCATTAGTTAGAGCCAATTATAAAAATTTTGAAAAAAACATTTTTGAAGATACATCTTATTTAGAAAAGTTCTTCTTTAATTTATTAAGTGATACTAAATATGAACTTAAAAATAGATATATCCACATAGATTACAAGAATAAGAAATATAAGCCAAATTCAAATAATAAAAAGTATACTTTAGAAGAACAAGCAATTATAAATATCATAAAACTAAATGAATCAATTAAACAAGAAGAAATTGCTAAGGAAATAAATAAATCACTTAGAACAGTAAAATCTATAATGAAGGGAATGCAAGAGAAGGGTATGATTACTCGTATCGGTGGGAAGAAGAATGGTAAATGGATGGTTTTATAGAAAAGTTAAAACTATTAGAGTATAATTAATACATTAAATTTGATTAAGCTAACAAAATTAAGGTAATTACATATCTTATAATAGGTGATATACTATGGATGAAAGAGCAACTAAAAAGGTGGTAATTGATGCTGGACATGGAGGTATCGGTTTAGCCCAATAAAATTATAGAATGACTATAAATGCTGGTAAATACAAGAGTTTAAGGTACTTGATAAAAGTATCTTTTATTATAATTAAATTCGATTAGCGCGCTAAAAATAAGCACAAACATCGGTAATTGGTTGTTAATTACCGATGTTTGTGATAAAATTGTAATATGAGGAAGTGATAATATGCTTTATTCTTATAAAGAACTTTTAAAAATTGAAAAAAGCAGATATAATATCGAAAAAAAATTAAAAAAGAAAGAAATATTTAAAGTTGAAAATGGTATTTATTCAACAAAAGAAATAGTCAATCCAACTCTCATATATGCTAAAAAATATCCGAATGCTATTGTAACA
>CANRAA010000004.1 GCA_947628485.1 uncultured Bacilli bacterium
ATTATTTTTTCAAAATTAAAACTAGAAATTTTTTTCTATTTTTCTAGTTTTTATTCTTTTTAGCTGTAAATAGTAACCCTTCTTCTTTTATCTCTCTATTTAAATCTATTTCTTGCACACTAGTTAAGACACTAGGAGCATTTAAATATTTAGTAATATTTTCCATAGTAGTTTCTAATTCATCTAATTCATTTTCTTTATTTTTAAACAAATCTTCTTTTATTCCTAATTCTTTAATAATTTCATTGTATTTTTCAGCCATATTTTTATGTTCTTGATATATACCCTCTAAAGTATATTTCTTATTTATTTTATTTATGTATTTAAAATCTTTTATTGGAGAATATAGCAAAAAGGATGCCCCAATAACATCAGCAATATAAAAAATTATTTTTATCAATAAACTATAATCTGTAAAAGGGGTAGCGACCGCAAGAAATAATAAAGCCATTAAGGAGAAAACAAAAAGAAATGTAAGAGTTATCTTTTCAGTTCCCTTTCCAAGTAAATACCAATAACTTTTAATCTTTCCCTTTAAGGATTTACCATTATATAAAATTGTTTCCCATTCTACATATTTATTAAATTTATCTTCATAATTTAAATTATCTTTTTCTTTCCGAAGTATTTCTAATTCTTCTTCTAAAACCTCTTGTTCTTGAGATATTACTTCATATTTATCTTCCATCATTTTTAATAATTCTTCAGAATTCATTTTTTAGTCTCCTCATATCTTTACTTATTAATTACTTTCTTTCTAATTTTAACGTCTTTCCTTCTTCTTTTTCATATGTATCTAATTCTACTGTTTGTTCACTTGTAAAATTATAATTATCTGTTTGAGTTTGAGAATCCATAATTTCTTTAATACTTTTAATTGCATTTTCTAATTCATCTAATTTTTGTTGTTTAATTTCATGCAATGATTTTTTTGATTTTAATTCTTTACCAACAATTTCTCTTCTCTTTTTAGCATTTTCTAATTCTAAAGAAACTTCTTCTAAATTATATTTTTTATTAACCTTATTTATATAGATAACTTGAAATACAGGAATAGAGACAATTAAAGTTGTAATAATTGCAGCCAAAATATGAGCAATTATTTTACTAATGCCAGAAAAATTTCTAATAGATATTATGTAATTAACAGACCCTATAACTAGAAAAGCACAAAAATAATTAAGGACATTTATTAATACATCAATTGGCTTACCATTTGGACATTTAAATAAACTTTTTATTATCCCTTTAAAAGATTTACCATTTTTTAAGATTAATTCTTTTTCTTTTAAATTTTCAATTTTATCAGTACAACATAATTCATATCTTTCTTTAGATAATTTTTTAATTTCATTAGTTATATCAGCATCTTCCGCTAATACTGTTTCATACTTTGTTTTTAAGTTTTCCAATAATTCTTCATTTTTCATTTTTTAGTCTCCTTTATCTTTACTTATTAATTATTTTCTTTCTAATTTTAATGTCTTTCCCTCTTCTTTTGACTCTCTATTTATATTCATTACTTGTTCACCAGTTAGGGTATTTTCCTTGATTAGATTATAAGCATTCAAAACTTCTGTAACATTTTTAATAGTAGTTTTTAAATCAATCAATTTTTGTTTTTTAATTTCATGCAATAATTTTTTTAACTTTAGTTCTTTAATAATTTCTTCATTTCTCTTTTTAACATTAGCTAATTCTAATGATACATCTTCTAATTTATATTTTTTATTAACCTTATTTATATAGATAATATCACATACAGGTAAAGTTAAACCAGCAACCGTTACAAATGCATCAAAAATATAGGCTATTATTGTATCAATGCTATAATGAAAACCAATAGAAAAAGTCACACCATAAAGAAATGTTAAAAGCACCAAATAAATAATAAATAAAACTATTTTTTTAATTGTTTGCTCTTTATCACCATAAGGTAAGCCAATAAAACTTTTCAATTTTCCTTTAAATGTTTTACCATTTTTTAAAATATATTCTTTTTCTTCTAATTTTAAAATATTATCATTAGCGCACAATTCATGTTTTTCATTAGATAATTCGTCTATTTCTTTAGTTATATTAATATCTTCCTCTAATGTTGTATTATATATTTCTTTTAATTTTGCCAAAAATTCTTCATTATTCATTTTCTAAACCTCTCAATAAGTATTTTATTTTCTTTCTAATTTTAACTTCTTTCCTTCTTCTTTTTCATATGTATCTAATTCTACTGTTTGTTCACTTGTTAAATCATAATTATCTATTTGATTTTGAGCATTCATAATTTCTTCAATACTTTTAATTGCCCCTTCTAGTTCACCTAATTTTTGCTTTTTAATTTCATGTAATGATTTTTTTAATTCTAATTCTTTATTAATAAATTCTTTTCTTTCTTTAGCATTTTTTAATTCTAAAGATATATCTTCTAATTTATATTTTTTATTAACCTTATTTATATTTATTATTGAAGATATAGGAATAGCTAATAATGACCCCGCTAAAAGGGCATCAAAAAAATAAAATATTTTCATTCCAATTTCGGGAAAAGCTTTATGTTCGGCAATAAAATATTCATAATGTCCAATGTAAACTGCTCCTACTAAAACAAGAAGAATAACAGCTTGAAAAATGTTATTAAATACACAATTTGCCCCACCAATTGGAGATGCAAAAAAACTCTTCATTTTTCCTTTGAATGATTTACCATTTTTTAAAATAAATTCCTTTTCTTCCAATTTTTTAATTTTATCACTATGGTATAACTCATTATATTCTTGAACAAGTTTCTCAAATTCTATAGATAATTCTTTATCTTCAACTAAAATTGTTTCGTATTTATCTCTTAATATTTCTAATAATTCTTCATTACTCATTTTCTAAACCTCCCGTTTATATAAATCTATTATTTAGTTCTTGTTCTAATTAATCTTTTTTCTTCAGTATTTTCATATCTTAAATTATTTAAATAAATTGCTTCTTTGGCTTCTTCTTTAAAATTATGTTTTTCTTTTAACTTTTCAATTTCTTTTTCTAATTCTGGTTCTTTTTCATTTATTTCTTGTAATTCCTCTTCATAAATAGCCATTAGTTTTTTGTTTTGTTTATAAACATATAAAATAATGGTTTCTAGACCAGCCGCAAAAAGACCACCCATGATTAAAGGTAAGGTTATAAGTGGACTAAATCCTTGATTAATGATTAATGATAGTCCTATAATAATTATTAATGATATCAAAGTTGCTCGATTCAAACTTTTACCAAATTTCATGGAACCATTAGTTCTTTCTATACCTTCTAGAATATCATTTTTATTTTTTTGAAGTAATTCTAATTTATCTTCTTTACTTAAAATGTCTCCTAGTTCTTCAGTTTGAGCATCAGTTTTAACAAAACGTATTTTTCCTTCTTCATTAGTTGTAATCCATTCATTATCTTTTATATTTTTAAATTCGACATTCATTTTCTAAACCTCCCGTTTATATAAATCTATTATTTAGTTCTTGTTCTAATTAATCTTTTTTCTTCAGTATTTTCATATCTTAAATTATTTAAATAAATTGCTTCTTTGGCTTCTTCTTTAAAATTATGTTTTTCTTTTAACTTTTCAATTTCTTTTTCTAATTCTGGTTCTTTTTCATTTATTTCTTGTAATTCCTCTTCATAAATAGCCATTAGTTTTTTGTTTTGTTTATAAACATATAAAATAATGGTTTCTAGACCAGCCGCAAAAAGACCACCCATGATTAAAGGTAAGGTTATAAGTGGACTAAATCCTTGATTAATGATTAATGATAGTCCTATAATAATTATTAATGATATCAAAGTTGCTCGATTCAAACTTTTACCAAATTTCATGGAACCATTAGTTCTTTCTATACCTTCTAGAATATCATTTTTATTTTTTTGAAGTAATTCTAATTTATCTTCTTTACTTAAAATGTCTCCTAGTTCTTCAGTTTGAGCATCAGTTTTAACAAAACGTATTTTTCCTTCTTCATTAGTTGTAATCCATTCATTATCTTTTATATTTTTAAATTCGACATTCATTTTCTAAACCTCCAGTAAAAATATTATAGCACAGCATGAAAAAAGAAAAAAGAGATTTCTCTCTTTAATTAAGCTTATAAATATATTTTATCTACTTTTATGGTGCTCATCAGTTTCTTCTAAATCCGGTAAGTCAATTTTACTAATATCTAGATCTTCTGAAAGAAAACTATCACTTGGTTTTTTTATTGATGGAATATCTAAATCTTTCAAATGTTCATTACCTGCAAGATAATTACCATTTTTTAGTCTTTCTTTTAATTCCAATAATTCTTCTTTTGATAAATCTTCGTTCATAAGTTAATCTCCTCTCTTTTTTATATTATATCATATATGAAAATACTTTATTAATTTTTTGTCAATAGATTATGTAAAGTAATGTATATTATAGTTAAAAAGAAAAAAGAGATTTCTCTCTTAATTCTTCGTAATTTTAACTTGAATTGTATTGGTTACTTCATAAGTAACTAATGGGTTATTATTATCAACTTTAACTTTAATATCATGAACACCTTCGCCAAGACCAGCAAGATCAACATAAGCTCTAATATTACTTGCATTAATGGCATCAATATTCGATTTAACACCCTTAACTTGAACTTGAGGATGTCCACCCGCTATGATAACAGCACTATAACCATCAGCTAAGTTTCTATTCGTTATATCACTAACTTCAACAGTTTTTTGTTCTTCGTCACCGAAGGTTACTTTAATCGTGGCATTCTTTAGACTGATATCTCTTACACCTTTAGGTTTTCTAATAACTACCGTGTAATTTTCAACCGCATTTGAACCAGCTCCATCGACATTTATAACTACAGGAACGGATGTAATATCTTTAATGTCTGCCTCTTCCCCATAAATATCTACAGATAGAGAGGCACTATTGTTGATAGTAATGGCTGCAATGGCTTTACCATTAACAAGATTACCCGTTGTCGTTACTTGAAGAGGAACAGTATTTTTATAACTAGATAAGACAATCGTACCGGTTAAAGTTCCCGGAACTATTTCCACATTTTTAATTATTTCCCCATTGGAGTCATAAGCCACTAAAGGAATATTGGTAATTTCATAAGTACCTTCTTCCGTATACTTTTCTTTTCCTTCATATTCTTTATGTTCTCTTATTTCGTCTTTCGTATAAGTTAAAGATACTAAAGCTTTAATTGTTGAAATACTATTAATGGCCTCTTCACTACCTTTAACAACAACTTCACTACTGTCTAAAGAAACACTAGAAACACTTAATTTACTATTTAATTTATCAATATTTATAAGTTCATATTCCACTGATTTTACTTCACTTACTTTATCATTAATTTCCACATTTAAATATGATGGGTCTAAGATGTAATCAACAGAGTCAATAGACTTAGAATAAGTAAAATAAACTTTATAAGTACCCGCCTCAGTATATTTCGAAAGGTTTAGTTCAACCTCAAATTCTCCAAGTTGTTTGGCAAGGTAGATATCACTTTTTCTACCCGCAATCGTAATATCAACTGTCTCCGGAATATTTTCCACGACAAAGGCCTCTTCATTATAAACGACATTAACGGGAACATTCTTAATAATTTCAGCCTCCGTATCAACTAAACTAATAACTTTATTATCAATTAGTAAGAAACAAATAACCGCAAAAATTAAAGATAAAACAATTAAGAAATGGGGTCTATTTAATAGTTTATTGAAATTTACATTACTCCCACTGGTGGCTTTCGAAATATTATAAACAAGTCTTGTAATTGGCATAATGATAACTTTATCAATAAATTTAAAGATAGCCTCAAAGAAACGATAGATAACTCTTCCTATTTTAATCAAAAACTTACGCATCTTCTTCACCACCCTCATCATCTTCAGCCTCGAAGAATACTTCAGTCTTTGGACTTAATTCTTCAATTAACTTCATTCTAAATTCGTCTAAAGTTAAATTGTATAATAATTCATTATTACAAGCAATGGAAATTCGGCCATTTTCTTCAGAAACAATTAAGGCAATAGCATCACTTTCTTCGGCAATACCTAAAGCTGCTCTATGACGGGTACCAAGTCTTTTTGAAATACTTGGGTTCATACTCGTTTTAAATACCGCTCCCGCACAAGTAATTCTATCTCCTTGAATAATTACCCCACCATCATGCATTGGCGAATTAGGAAAGAAAATAGTCTCCAATAAATCGTCAGTTAAATCCGCATAAACTTTAGTGGCATTCTTAATGTATTCTTCCAAAGATATTTCCCTTTCAATAACCATTAAAGCTCCAATGCGATTTTTCTTAAAGTATTCCACACTCTTCATAATTTCATAAACAACTTTTTCTCTTTCGTCAACCGTTAAAATCTTATGTCTTCCTAAAAGTTGGGTTCTTCCTAAAGACTCTAGAACACTTCTAATCTCGGGTTGAAAGATAACGATAATGGCTAAAGGTCCCCAAGCCACAATATACTCAAGTAATACTCCAACTGTATATAAATTTAATAAATCACTTAATATTTTAATAATAAGGATTATAACTACCCCTTTAACAATTAATACCATTTTAATATTATTTTTAACATTTTTTAAAATATAATAAAATGCTAACCAAACAATACCAATATCAATTATTTTCGTAAATATACTCCATATACCTGATAGGTCCATAAATTCACTCCTTACTTAATACTTAAATTATTATAGCAAATATTTTGCAAAATAAAAAGTCCCTTAGGACTCTATTTCGGTTTTTACTTCTTCTTTTTCTTCTACTTCTTTTTCTTCTTCTAATATATTAACTTCTTTGGTTTCTGGATTAATGTCTTTAGAATTTACGACCATATCCGATAGTTTTTTATCTTCCGCCACCATAATATTTTCTAAAGATTCTTCATCTAATTCCTCTTCTTGTTTTTTAAGTAAATCTTTTTTATTTTTCTTCGTGTCATAAATATAACCAATTAAGGCAAATAAGAGCAAAATAGTTATTGTTAAAAACCATGCATAATTATTACCAATAAATTCGCCAATTTTTTCCATTATAATCCTCCTAGTTAATTATATTATTTATTTCTTTTTTTTATGAGATTTTTAATTCTTGGCCTTCGGGTTCTATTTGAATAAAGGTATTACCATCATTTAAAGTAATTTCTTCCCCATTTAAGTAGGTATACTTAGTTTGACATTCCCGACATTCTTTAGACCAATTAATTTTGCTAGCGTAACCATCAGTTATATAGTAGCCTTCGCCAGTTCCAATATTATGTAAGTCTTGACGGTCATCATCATCGCCTGGAATTGTGGTATTTTTAACTTTATAAGTAATAATATTTGTAACTTTTAATTGTTCACCCGTCGCACTATCTTTATGGACTACGCCATTCACACTTCTAAGATAAGTATGACTATCTGCATCATATTCATAAGTTACATAATTATTTTTGGCATAGTAAATATCTACTTTATCTGCCTTTGTTGTATTTTCCATATCTTTTATATTAATTAAGGATGCACTATAATTAAATAAGTTTTCTTGTTCCGTTTCCGTTCTGTAATTTAGTCTATCTATTCCTTTATTAATAAGTTCGGTACTCGTAAAACGCCGATGGGAAATATTAACCCCCGGAATTGTCGCCGTCCAGAAGAAAGCTTTATCTCCTATTTTATCTTTATTATTATCTGAGCCATATGTTATACCATTAATATTATTAATACCTAAAGTTTTTAAATCACTTTGGGCTTTTGGACTATAACCCCAATGGACAAAGATAGCATCATTTTCTAATACATAATCAAGGTGATAATGTCTCGTACTTCTAATTGGTCCAACTTCTTCTAAATCTTGGTCTTTAAATAATGCCATAAATCTTGTTGAACCATCCACATAATTAATTATTTCGTATACAATATAGGCTTTTTGTAATCCTTTTTGGTTGGGTCTTGCATCTTTAGCATTATTAATCATGATGGCAATAGGTCTTGATTTACTATTCTCATCAATGATTTTAACTTCGGCTTGTTCGATATTATCAAAATTATTTTCTACTTTAGGTTTTTCTTCTTTTTTATTAGTTAATAAAATAACTAAAACAACACAAATTAAAACTACTAATAATATAATACCCACTAATAAAATCTTTTTCTTACTACTTTTTTTCATTATTACCTACCCTCTATCTTTTTAATATCTCTATTCTTTATTGCCTCTCTTTTATCATAATTTTTCTTACCTCTGCAGATACCCACACTTATTTTAAATAAATTTTTCTTTAAATAACCTCTTATCGGGATTAGAGAATAACCATCTTTTTTAGAGGCCTCTTCCAACTTTCTAATTTCTTTTTTATGAAGGAGTAATTTTCTTTCTCTTCTTTCATCATGATTAAATATATTTCCTTCTTCATATTTTGCTATATACATATTAATTATATAAGCTTCGTTATTTTTTATTCTTATATAAGTATCTTTTAAATCGGCTGAACCTTTTCTTAAAGATTTAATTTCAGTGCCCACTAAAACAATACCCGCTTCAATTTCGGACTCAATAAAATAATCAAATTTAGCTTTCCGATTAATTATTTCCATCTTGCACCTCAAAGTCTATTATACCATCACTTTTAGAGGCATTCAAAACTTTTATGGTAACTTTATCGCCAATTTTATACATTTTACTCTTATCTTTATTAATTAAGGAAAGCATTTCGGGTACATAACTAAAGTAACCATCAAGGGTACTTATATGGACTAAACCTTCCACTAAATTAGGAAGTTCCACAAAGAAACCAAAGTTGGTAACGGCTGTTATCATACCTTCATAAATCTCCCCAATGTGGCTTTCCATGTATTCAGCCATCTTCATATCGTCAACTTCTCTTTCAGCATCAACCGCCGCTTGTTCTCTTTCCGAAGAATGCTCGGCAACCTCTACTAAATACTTATTATAATAGTTAATCGTTTCTTTATCTAATTTTTTATCAAATAAATATGTTCTTAATAACTGATGCACGGTCGTATCGGGAAATCTTCTAATGGGGGATGTAAAATGGGTATAATTTTTTAAACCTAAACCAAAGTGTCCAATATTGGTGGCACTATAGATGGCTTTTTGCATACTTCGTAAAAGCATTTTGGATAAGATTTCTTTTTCCTCTAAACCTTCTAAACTATCTAATAACCTATTAACATCTCTCCCACTCGTACTAATACCTCTCGTGTTCACATTTATTTTTAACATTTTTAAAAGATTTAGAAAGTCTTCAATTTTCTCTGGTTTTGGTTCCCCATGAACTCGGTAAATAAAAGGTAAGTCCATGTTAAAAATATGGGTAGCTACCGTTTCATTCGCCGCAATCATAAAGTCTTCAATTAACTTTTCCCCATCTCTTTGCTCTCTTTTAACAATATCAATACATTTTCCATTTTCATCTTGAATTATTTTGGGTTCGGGTATATCAAATTCAATATAACCCATTTTAACTTTTCTTTTTCTTAAGATATGGGCTAGTTCCTTCATAAGAAGTAAATCATTTTTATATTCTTCATAACCTTCGGGAACAATACCCTCTTCTAATATTTTATTAACACACTTATAAGTCATTTGTTTAAGGCTTTTAATAACAGATGGAAAGATATCATAACTAACAACTTTCCCCTCATTATCAATGTCCATAACACAACTAATCGCTAGTCTTTCGACTTCGGGATTTAAAGAACAAATGCCATTAGATAACTCATGGGGTAGCATTGGTATTACTCTATCGGCAAGATATGAAGAAGTACCCCTAGAGTACGCCTCGTCATATAAATGCATACCTGGTCTAACATAGTAACTTACATCGGCAATATGAACTCCTAACTCATATAAATTATCTTTTCTCTTAATACTTATGGCATCGTCAATATCTTTTGTATCATCCCCATCAATGGTAAAGATTACCTCACTTGTTAAATCAGTTCTTCCTACTTTATCACTTTCTTTAACAGTATCAGGTATACTTTCTAATTCTTTTTTAACTTCGTCACTAAAATTAACTTCAATATTATGTTTATAAGCAATGGTTAAAATATCAATATCGGGATCATTTTTATGCCCAATTATTTTTAAAATTACCCCTTTAAATTTATGATGCGTAACTTGTTCTTTTAACTCGACTAAAACTTTATGCCCATCAACTAAATTAGCAAAATGATTAATGAGTTCGACTTCTATATCTAATTTTTTATCGTCTATTATTAAAGTTGGCTCATCATTAACATAAAGAATTTCCCCAATTACAGTATTAAGTTTTCGATCTAATATCTTTAATACTTTACCTTCTATCTTTTTATTTCTTTCAAAAATATCTACTAAAACTGTATCTCCATTAATAGCCCCATTTAAATTATCACTACTAATAAATAAATCCCCATCTTCTTTTAATAAAAAAGCATAACCATTTTTGGTAACTTCAATTTTCCCCGCTAAAAGAGAGGCACAATTACTCATAAGCATATATTTACTTTTCTTAGTTTCATGCACTATTCCTCTTTTTATTAATTCACTTAAAACATTTTGTAATTCCGATAATTCTTCCGCATTGTTTAAACCTAAATAATCATTAATTTCCATTAATGTTTTCGCTTTATCATCTAACCCTAAATATTCTAATACTTTATCCTTCATTTTCTTCCCCTCTTATATAAGTACATTTCTTCTCTCCATCACCTGATATAGTAACTTTTACTTCCTCATTTTTATCTATTTCTTTATTTGTACAAGAATTAATTTCTGTTCCAATAAAGCCATCACTAATTAAATCTCCTAAAGTAATGGTACAACCACCTAAACATTTACTTTGATTAAGTCCCACATAAACACAAGCTGCCTCTTCTACTTCTTTTACAAAATTATGGCATTTATCATTATCTTCACTATTAAGCATACTTGAGATATTAATAGTTACTAATACCCCTAAGGCGGCAACAAGAGCAATAACTACTAAAATTTCTATTAATGTAAATCCTTTATTATTCATATCTATCACATCTTAATTATAGCACGTAAAAAATAAAAAAGATATTCTAATACAAGAATATCTAAACTATTTAATATCGATATCTAAATCATCAAATACTTTGTCGTCAAAAAACTTACTTAAAGGAATATCAAATCCCTCACATATCTTACAAATTGTTACAATAGTAGGATTTTTACTACGACCATTTAAAATACTATCAACTGTACTTTGCATAAGTCCCGCATTTGTTGATAACTTATTAACGGTCATATTCCTTTCATATAATAATTTATTTATTTTCGTTTTTATTGCTTCATTCACTTTCATAACTATCAACCCATATTAATAATATAACTAAGTTTCTCTAACCATTTAACGATAAATCGGTATTTCTTTACTATTTCCAACATTACCTATATATCGTTAACTTTTCTGTCAATATTTTTACATTTTCATTATTTATTAATTTTATATATGTTGTAAATACCGAATATTTACATAAAAATCTTATCTTAATTAAAAACTTAAGTCAATTAATTAATAACAAATGTGGGGTATTTTAGATTAATTTAAGATATGGTTGTATATTTATTTAAAGTTTAGTATAATACAAATAGATAACGCAAGAAAGTGCGTTGTCTAATATGCCGCTACCAATTTGGTAGTGTTTTTAATTCTTTTATAACCAAAAGAAATAAAAGAATAAAAACAATGAAAACTAATACATTAATCAATGTTTTATTTCTCATAGGCCTCACTTCCTTTCTTCTGAACCTAACCCCCTTGATAAGGAAAGGAAGAGAAAAAACGAAAATGCGACAACGTCTTTTTCTTGCGTCGGTTATTTATTTTAATAACAAGTCAACAAAAAGTCCATGGGAGGTTTTGACAAGTTTTGTCGTATTTTGACGAATATATTAATTTTTTTTACCAAAATGATTATTTTGGTAAAAACACAAAAAATAAATTAAATTTTTTTACAAAAATAAGTGTGCTTTCACACACTTATTATAAATGGATCATCTTCTGTTCCTTTGCCCGTTAAAGTAATAGATGGAATTAGATAAAAGACAGGGCGGACCGCTTCTGGGCCATCTAAACTAGTACCATTAAAGTTCCCTAGCCTATAGGCTATAGAATATGCCGTGTAATTATAAGCCCGAGAAGAATATCTAGTCATTGTCCATTCCCATATACCACTATATTTACTTTCACTTTCTGTTGTTCCATTCTTTAAATGTAACCAACTATTTGCATCAAGTTTATATGTCCAGGAAAAGTAATAATCACTGGCATACATTAAACCGGTTTTATATGTCTTACCTGTTATCTCCTTTTTTTCATCTGTTATTCCTATTGCACTTGGAAAATTAGTACCACCACCTATGTACCATTTTACATCACTATCTATTATACTATTCCATGGTAATGTACTTGCTATTGTTGGTAAGTATATATTATTTATGTAGTATTGTGCCGTTGGAGTAGTTACTGCATCGTCTATAGAATAATCCCACTTGCATTTACCATTCTCAGAATCAACATCACCGCAATATGTCGCATCATGTCCATTAGCCCATTTCAATGTTTTTACAGAACCATTTTCTTTTACTGGGGTGGCTTTGATTATTTTTAGTTGATTTGGAACTAATCCTAATTCTCTATTAACTTTTTCTGTTGTTATTCCTATTATTCTGTACAAATAAGTATCTTTATTACTTGTACAAGTACTTTCATCATTTGTTCCAAAACATATATAGTTATTTAATAAGTGATTATTGGCATCATCTTTCGTTCCAATATATCTTAATAGTTCGTTATCCTCTTGTACTGTTTTTAAATATGCCGGACCAGTTGTTTTATAAAGTGTTTGTAAAAGTGCTGTTGTTTTTAAATTATAAAAATATAAAGTACAATATATAGTGTTTTTAGTTTTAATATGAACTTTATTATTTTCAAATGTAACAATTTCTTCACTTGGGATTATACTTCCTCCACTATCTGTACATTCACTTCCATAATATTCATATGTATTACTATCAGGCCATAATGTTCTACTTGTATTTTCTTCATAATTTCCATTTTCATCTATTACTACTATTGATAATGTCTTATCTTTATTATTAAATACATCTTTAGTTTCTACTTCTTCTAAAATGTTATTATTGTCTTCATTTATATAAGAGGTTGATATTTCTACTATTAATCCTATTGTTAGTATTATTATTAATATATTTATTATGTTCTTCTTCATTTCTTTCTCCTTAACTATTTAAAATATGCCTTACATATATTTGGGCCTATACTTTCTATATCTAATGTATTATTTTCATATTTTATATTTGTTTCTATTTCTTTATTATTACAAGTAAAATCTATAAACGTTACATTATCGGGTATGGTATTTATTATTTTATAATTATTACCATTATACTTTCTTGTTCCATTTATATCTTGTAAGTAGGCATATACTATAACATCTAAATTGTTGTTATTTTCATAATCATAATATATCCGACATACTATTTGATTTGGTTTGTTTTCTTCTACTTCTATATCTATTAATCCTTCACTATTTATTGTATAACTATTATAAGTTGTTCCTTCTTCTTTATCTTTAGAATAACAATTTGATAATTCTTTATTTACTACGTAATTAGTTACGGGTATACCTTTACTCTCTACATATCTATTTTCACTATTTGGAGTTTCTGTATAAAAGATTACATTAACATCAGTATGTTTCTCTATTGGACCTGTCTTTACTTTTTCTCCATCGCTAGCAAAGTCTCCCACTTTACTATTAAAGATGGGTGTCCATTCTGTTTCAACATTATAATAAGCATGGGTATATTTATTTAATGTTACAAATACCGTAGTTACAAGCAATACTAAAACAATTACTTTTTTAAATTTTAAATTATTTTCTCTTTCTTTATTCATAGATACCCTTCTAAAACAATTTATATTATCACACCTTATAGGATGTATTATTAATATAATATTACATCTAATAAGGCGTAAAGTCAATACATTTCCTAAATTGTAATGTATTATTACTTTAGGAGCAAATGAATATGCAATTAAATAGATTAAAAGAAATAAGAGAAGATAAAGATTATTCCCAAAAAGATATTGCGAAGATCCTTAAAACAACCCAACAACAATATTCCAAGTATGAATTAGGTATTCAATTAATACCCATTGATAGATTATGTCTTCTAGCAGATTTTTATAATGTTAGTCTCGATTATTTACTTTGTCGAAGTGATGACCGTAAAATATACTCTAAAACGAAAATAAATTAAATTTTTTTACATTATTTTTACTAAAATTAAGTTTATTTCTTGTCTTTAGAACTCATAATAAAATATAATAAAGATATGGAAGTGAGTTCATGAAAAAAAGTGGATTTATGGAAGGGGCAATTATTGCCACTATTGCGATTTTCATTTCTAAATTTTTAGGAATTATTTATGTTATTCCTTTTTATGGTATTGTTGGCAACATGGGAGGAGCTCTTTATGGTTATGCTTACAATATTTATAATTTGTTTTTAATAATATCTAGTGCCGGTATTCCCCTGGCTATTAGTAAACTAGCTAGTGAATACAATGCTTTAAAACAAAATAAAGAAAAAGAATACATGTTTGAAGTTACCAAAAAAATTGTTTTTATTTTTTCCGCAGTTTGTTTTTTAATCTGTTTTATTTTTGCGAAACCCATTGCCGAGTTTATCATTGGTAATGTTACCGAGGGTAATAGCGTTAATGATATTGCTTATGTTATAAAATGTGTATCTTTTGCCATTTTAATCGTACCACTTTTAGCCATTAACCGGGGGTACTTACAAGGACATGGCTACATAAGTGCCTCATCATTTAGCCAAGTTATTGAGCAATTTGTAAGAATTTTAGTTATAATTGGCGGCAGTTTCTTAGTTTTAAATGTCTTCCATTTAAGTTTAAAAAATGCTGTCGGTATCGCTGTTTTTGGAGCTTCCATCGGCGCTATTGTGGCTTATATGTATTTATTTGATAAACTTTGGAAGACAAGGAAAAGAAAAGTCGATACTAGTGATTTATCAAAAGAGACAAGAAAAGAAATTATTGCCAAAGTTATTGCTTATGCCATTCCTTTTATCGTTATTAATGTAGCCAATAGTTTGTATTCCACAACCGATATGATTTTACTTAACCGCGGTTTAAATACAATTGGGATGAGTGATACAGATGTCGAAACCATCAGTAGCATCTTTACTACTTGGGGAAGTAAACTTAATACGATTATTACAAGTATTGCGACCGGGATGGCTATAAGTTTAGTTCCAACTTTATCAAAAAGTAATGCTAAAGGTGATATTAAAGATATTAATGAAAAATTTAATAAAGTATTACAAATATTCTTCTATGTTGCCTTACCTTTAGCTATATTCATGAGTATATTTGCTAAATACATCTGGCAAGTATTCTATGGGGAGAGTATCTATGGCCCAATTATCTTTACGTTCTCGATTATTGTCGCTGCCATCGATGCTTTATATATCATGATATGTAATGGTCTTCAAGGTCTTAATAAATCTAAACTTATTTATACATCTGTTATAAGCGGCCTTCTTATTAATTTAATCTTAGATGTTCCCTTTATTTTACTCTTTAATAAATTAGGTATCTACCCTTATTATGGAGCTATCTTAGCCACTTTAATTGGTTATCTGATTTCTTTAATTATTCCTCTTACTTATTTAAAAGAAGATATGCACTTAGATTATTCTAATACCTTAAAAAAACTTCCTAAATTATTTTTAGTTTATGCCTTAATGATATTTTTATCTTTAATATATCGTGGTATAATAGGTAGTGTTAATAGTAGAATTCTTCTTATACCACTACTAGGTTTAATTGGTATTATTCTACTAGTCATTTATTACACCATTAATAAAAAAGAAATAACTGAAATATTAGGTAAAGACATAACTAAGAAATTTAGAAAGAAAAGGGATTTATAATGAATATTTATTTATTTATCACTCTTATATTTGCGCTTATTTCCATCCTTGTATTAATCTATTTTAGTTCAGTAAATAAATTAAAATATTATAAAGAAAGAATGAATGCCGCTGAAAGTATAATTGAAGAAAGTTTAAATAAAAAATTAGATTTAATTATAAGCATTAATACGGAAGTTAAAAAAGTTACGGGTAAAAAAGATTATTTAAAAGATTATGTCGGAATTAGAGATTTAATCATTACCAATAATGAAAAAGATTTAAAATTAGATGAAGCCGTAAAACTTATAAATGAATTAACGGATGATTATGAAGATATAAATAAAGATAAAGAATTTACTAAAAAGATGCACAATTTAAGGGAAAATGAAGAATCTTTAGTCGCGGCTAAAATAACATTTAATCAAAATGCGTTAAAAAGTAATCAACTGATTAAAACTATTCCTTATAATATCGTGGCTAAACTTTCTAAATGTCGCATAAGAAGCTTCTATAATACCAACAAAACCGATAGTGAAGAAACATTTTAAAGTTTCCAATCTATCGGTTTTAAATTATTTTTAATTAAAAAGTCATTAGTTTTAGAAAAAGGTTTTGACCCAAAGAAACCGTAACGAGCCGAAAAGGGTGAAGGATGCGGGCTGGTAATAACTAGGTGTTTCGGATTAGTTATATATTTTTGTTTTTCTTTGGCAAAATTCCCCCATAATATAAACACCACTGGTTCTTCCTTTTCATTTAAGGCTTTAATAATATAATCGGTTAATAACTCCCACCCCAAATTCCTATGGGATGCTGGTTTATCTTTTTCCACCGTTAAGACCGCATTAAGAAGTAATACTCCTTCTTGAGCCCATTTAGTTAAATCCCCATATTCACAAGGTGTAATTCCTAAATCATCATAAAGTTCTTTATAAATATTTTGCAGTGATGGAGGTATTTTTATCCCTTTTTGAACACTAAAAGAAAGACCATGGGCCTCTCCTTCTCCATGATAAGGATCTTGTCCCACAATAACTACTTTAGTATCTTTATAACTTGTTAATTTTAAAGCATTAAAAACATAATTTTTGGGTGGATATACGGTAGTACTTTTATATTTTTCATTAATCATATATAAAAACTTCTTAAATCCTTCACTACTTTCAATTACTTTTAATACTTCATCCCAATCATTTCCTATCATACTTACCTCTTAACTATTTCACTAGCACTCTTTTCCAAATCCCCTAGTTCTTTTACTATATAATTATTATTTAATTCTTGATTTATTTTTCTACTTATTTCAAGTTCTCTTTCCACAAGTTCTCTTATTAAAACCGGTTTTGGAGGTATAAAAGCTAATCTTACTTCTCCCTTATTATCTTTTTTATTCTCTAATGGTTTAGTAAAATCTATTTTCTCATAACTTTTCTTTTGACTATCTAAATTATTTAAATAACTTAATCTTAATTCTTCTATTTCTTGGAATATTTCTAACTTTTTTACTTCATTATTTATTAAACTAGCTTTATTTATTAAATTATTTATGGTATCCTCTATTTCTTTTATTTCTAAACTTTTACTTTCCTTATTATCAACATTAATTTCTCTATCTATTTCCCCTTCCATATAAACATAATAAGGTAGTATCCCTTCACTTATTAAATTTCTTTCCGTTTCGTATTTTCTTACTTCTTTATTTCGAATTTTTATTAGTTCGTCAGTATAAAGTCTTGCCAAACTCATTAAATCATTAACAATATTTATTTTGTCCTCTTCATCTTTAATTTCTTTAGTTCTATCAAGTAATCCTCTAATCATTTGTAAAATATTATCTTTTTTGTTTTCTTCTTTTGTCTCTTCTCTTTTAGGTAAATAATCTTGAAAAATATCTCTAAACATAACATTGTTTAAAAAACTATACATTTCCGTATTTTCAAAATTACCATCATAACCATCAATACTGAAACTTACCCCCGAAAGCAAATTACGTTCCGAAATCAAAGTATCAGTTTTATCAACGAGCCATATAACAGGTCTAACATCAAGCCAAGCATATTCGCCATTTTCTTTTTCAAATCTTCGATGTATATAAACACTTTTGATACTTTTTAAATCAACTTTAT
Source organism: uncultured Bacilli bacterium (assembly GCA_947628485.1). Taxonomy (GTDB): domain Bacteria; phylum Bacillota_I; class Bacilli_A; order RF39; family UBA660; genus SIG200. Next base: position 18,142 of record CANRAA010000004.1, read on the forward strand.
AACGAATAAATTTTTTGTTATAGTAATAAAATTCTTCACATATTTGATTATTTATATGAAATACTCTTCCGGTCTTTTTTAATTTATTTGCCTTATAATCTTCTTCTAACAGAAAATCCATATCAGCACTTATATATTGAGGGTATTCTCCTAGTTCGACAAATTCACATTGTCCATCATAATAAGGCTTTACTCCTGGAAATACCTTATCTACTCTTCCCGGTAATTTTAAAACTGGTCTTATCCCCACTCTGAAATAATTACTTTCTACCTCGTAATAATCACCAGCAAAATCAATTGCTCCTACTTTATTATTTACACCTTTAGTTCTAGTCCAAGAATAACACTCATTTCCTTCAGTTAATTTAACTAAAGTAGTATTAAGCATTTTATCTCCATATTTTTTTATAGCCTCTAATTGATAATCATGTTTAAAAGGATTTCTACTATCATTACCATAAAATTCTTCTTTAGTAAGTAAAGTTATTTTTACATCATTAAGCATATTTTCACCCTCTATTTATTTTTATAATTTATCTTTTTACTACATCATTAGCAAATTCTTTAAAATCTAAAAGTTCACTTCTAAAATCATTATTATTAATTTCTCTATCTATCCTTTCACTTATTTCTAATTCTTTTTCGACTAATTCTTTAATTAATACCGGTCTAGGAGGTACAAAGGTTAATTTAACTTCTCCCGTACTTGTTTTAACTTTTTCTAAAGGTTTATTAAAATCTATTTTTTGATATGATTTATTATTTTTATATAATTCAGTTAAATATTTATTTTTTAATTTCTCTATATTATTTAATATTTCTTCTTTTATTTTGTTGTCATTAATTAAACTTGCTCTTTCTCTAAGTTTATTTATAACATTTTCTATTTCTTTATTTTCTTTCTCTTTGTTATCTTCACTTATTTCTCTTTTTATTTCTCCTTCTATATATACATAATAAGGTAGTATTCCTTCACTTATTAAATCTCTTTCAGTTTGATATTTACTTTTTTCTTTATTCTTTATTTTTATCATTTCATTTCCATATAAATTGGCTAAGGTTTTAATATCTTCCACGATTAAAATCCTATCATTTATATCTTTGATAAGTTCTGTCATTTTTAATAAATCTCTTAACATATTTAATATATTATCATTAAATTCTTTTTGATATTCTTCTTTTTCTTCTATTTCCACTTTTTTAGGAACATCCGTATTTTCTAAGATATCCTGTAAAAGAGTAGTATTCACAAAAGTATCAACATTAAAAAATCCATATGTATCTAAAAGATAAATACTATTTGTTAAACCCGCAATTAGGCCATCTAAACAAACAAGACGATTATTTTTATAATCACAAACCCATTTTATTGGCTCTAACTTAATATAATATTTTTGACCTTTTTTAACTATACTCCCACTTGAAAGTCTAAATTCACCATCAACTAAAGCTTTGGCTCTTACATATTCTTCATTGTTATAAGAAATAATAGGAAAATATTTTTCAGTCACTTTTTCTTCTAAAGATAAATCAGTTTTCGGATAATAATGGATTTTTTTATTCGTTTTTTGACCATAAGAAATAATATATTTCTCACCTTCTTCTGAAACCGCCCTTTTAGGGTATTTTCCAAAATAAACAATGTCTCTTCCTTGATCATCCTTAATGGGGTTTTTAAATATTTCTTCTAAAGGACGAGAAAATTTAATTTCTGGAACAATTAAAAACTTAGAAATTGAGGTCAAATCAACCCAAACTCTTTCATTGGAATTAGTTATTACTCTCATTCTATTATTATCATGTTTTTTTGTTAAAAGACCATAAAAATCACTTGCAAATAATCGGGCAAAATCTGTAATAGTTATATCACCGCTTTTAATTATAGATTGACCTTCTTGTCCAAACGTATAATAGTCAAGTTTGGCATCATAGGTATCATTATATAAATCCATCTTTATTTCGCCACAATATTCTTTTAATTCTGTTAATTTTAAATTTTCTTTCGATCTAAATATTCCCATAACTACCTCTTTATTATATCACTAGCATTTTTTTCTAAATCTTCAAGTTCCTTTATTATATCATTATTATTTAATGCTTGATTTATTTTTCTACTTATTTCTAATTCTCTTTCCACAAGTTCTCTTATTAATACCGGTTTTGGAGGTGCAAAAGTTAATTTAACTTCTTCCTTATTATCTTTTTTATTTTCAAGTGGTTTAGTAAAATCTATTTTCTCATAACTTTTCTTTTGACTATCTAAATTATTTAAATAACATAATCTTAATTCTTCAATTTCTTGTAATATCTCTAATTTTTTTACTTCATCGTTTATTGAACTAGCTTTTTCTTTTAATCTTTCTACTGTATTATCTATTTCTTTTAATTCTTTATTATTTTCATTATTATCAATACTTATTTCTCTTTCTATTTCTCTTTCCATATAAACATAATAAGGTAGTATTCCTTCACTTATTAAATCTCTTTCCGTTTCGTATTTTCTTACTTCTTTATTTCGAATTTTTATTAGTTCGTCAGTATAAAGTCTTGCCAAACTCATTAAATCATTAACAATATTTATTTTATCATCTTCATCTTTAATTTCTTTAGTTTTATCTAGTAATTTTCTTATCATTTGTAAAATATTATCTTTTTTGCTTTCTTCTTTTTCTTCCTTTTTAGGTAAATAATCTTGAAAAATATCTCTAAACATTACATTATTTAAAAAGTCATACATTTCCGTATTTTCAAAATTACCATCATAGCTATCTTTATTAAATCTTATTCCAGAGAGTAAACTACATTTCGAAATTAAAGTATCAGTTTTTTCATCTATTAACCATTCTATAGGAGTAACTTTAACCCAGACATAACTACCATTTACAAAATCATATAATCCATTTACTGTAGTATAATATTTATCTTCTAAATCAACTTTATAATAAATGGCCTTTGTTCCATCTTTAAATTTATATTCTTTATAATCTTGATTATTTATATGATAAATTTTACCCGTTTCTGTAAAGGGATTGGTTCTATGTAAATCTTCAAGTGATCTATGTGCATATTGGTGATATATTTCTTGGGGATATTCTCCTAATTTAACATAATGATAATCTCTATAATTATACTTAACTTCAATATTCGGAAAAACTTTATCGGCTCTTCCCGGTAATTTTATAACTGGTCTAATCGAAACATCCTTGTTATCACAAAATTCAGATTTATAATTATCATAAGGATCTATAACTACTACACAGCCAGTATCACTAGTTTTGGTCCAAAAAGATCTACTTCCACCCAATAATTTGACTAAATCAGTACAATAGATACCACTATAATTTTTTAAAACTTCTAATTGATAATCATGTTTAAAAGGATTTCTATTATCTTTTTCACAAAATTCTTCTTTAGTTAGTAATGTAAACTTTATATCATTAAACATATTATTCACCCTCTATTATCTATATTAGTAGTATAGTCTTACTTTATTTTAAAGTCAATTTTTATCTCTTAACTATATTTGTAACAAAATCATCAAACTTGCCTAAATCACTGCGTATCTCATTATTGGCTATTTCTCTATCTATTCTTCTACTTATTTCTAACTCTTTTTCCACAAGTTCTTTTATTAATACCGGTCTAGGTGGCACAAAGGTTAATTTAACTTCTCCCGTACTTGTTTTAACTTGTTCTAAAGGTTTATTAAAATCTATTCTTTGATAAGGTATTTTCCCTTTAAATAACTCCTTTAAATAATCTTGATTTAATTCCTCTATTTGTAACATTATCTCATTCTTTACTTCTACATCATTAATTAAACTGGCTCTTTCTTTAAGTTTATTAATAACCATTTCGATTTCTTTGTTTTCTTGTTCTTTATTATCTTCCTTTACCTCTCTATTAATTTCCCCTTCAAGGTAAACATAATAAGGTAAAATACCATTTCTAATCAATTCTCTTTCGGTACTGCCGTAAACACTTTTTTCTTTATTTTTTATTTTGATTAGTTCTGTTCCATATAAATTAGCTAGTACTCTTATATCTTCTACGATTAAAACCTTATCTTCGATATCTTTGATAAGTTCTGTGTTAATTATCAGTTCTCTTAACATGTTTAAAATATTATCTTTTATTTCGATATTATCACTTTTACCTTCTTCATTTTTAGACTCTTCTAATTTAGGAACTTCCACAAATTGTTTTATATCAGGTAATAAACAATTTTTTAAAAAATCATAAACAGTTGATTTATTAAAATCAATTTTTACATTATAATTATTATAAGGAATACCTGAAATTAAACCATCAAGACAAACAAGACGATTATTTTCATAATCACATAACCATTTAATTGGTTTTAATTTTATAACATAATCAGCATTAAAAGAAACTTGTTTTTTATTTCTTAAAACTTCACTAGAAATTAAAGTTGTTTTAGGTCTGACTTCAATATATTCGGCATTATTATAAGTTATTACAGGATGTTCATAAAATATATAATTATTATAATGTTCATAAACGGAAAAAGTGTGAACAGCATAATGAATTGATTTATCGGTTTCTGCACTCTTCATGATAATGTCATCTTTTTCAACATCTGAAACAGCTTCGATTGGGTATTTACTAAAGTAAACTATATCTCTTCCTTTGTCATCTTTTTGAACATTTTTAAATATTTCTTTTAAAGGTTTTTCAAACTTAAGAACGGGAGCCAAAAGAAAGCCATCTGATATAGTAGTTTCAAAATAATTTGTTGAATCAGTTAAATCAGTAATTGTTCCCACTCTATCATCACTATATTGGGTTTTAGTAAGTAGCGCGTGAAAATGCTCCGTAAACATGAAAGAAAAATCTGAAGGTGTAACATCACTAAACTTAATTATTTTATCATTAGCATCCAGTAAATCAATATCAATATTACCGTAGTAGTCTGATATTGAAATCTCTTTTGCGGGTGGTACAACTTCTTTTTTAAAAATACTCATATAAGCCCTACTTTCTATTTATAATCTATCTCTTTACTACATCATTAGCAAACTCTTCAAAATTTGATAATTCACTTCTAAAATTATTGTTATTTATTTCCCTATCTATTCTTCTACTTATTTCAATTTCTTTTTCAACTAACTCTTTTATTAATACGGGTCTTGATGGTACAAAAGTTAACTTAATTTCTCCCATATTTGTTTTAACTTCTTCTAAAGGTTTATTAAAATCTATTCTTTGATAAGATGTTCTTCCTTTAAATAATTCATTTAAATAATCTTGGTTTAACTTAAATATTTCTAACATTATCTTATTCTTTACTTCTAAATCATTAATTAAACTGGCTCTTTCTTTAAGTTTATTAATAACCATTTGTATTTCTTTGTATTCTTGTTCCTTGTTATCTTCATTTATCTCTCTATTAATTTCGCTTTCTATATAAACATAATAAGGCAAAATACCATTTCTAATTAATTCCCTTTCGGTAATTCCATAAATACTTACTTCTTTATTTTTTATTTTTAAAAGTTCTCTTCCATAAAGATTAGCTAATACTTTAATATCTTCCACGATTAAAACCTTATCATTCATATCATAGATAAGTTTCGTTTTATTTAATAGTTCTCTTAACATATTTAAAATATTATCTTTTATTTCGATATTATCACTTTTACCTTCTTCATTTTTAGACTCTTCTAATTTAGGAACTTCCACAAATTGCATTATATCAGGTAATAAATAATCTTTTAAAAAATCATAAACTGTTGTTTCTTTAAAATTAAAATTTTCATTTATTCTATTATATTGAATACCTGCAATTAAACCATCAAGACAAACAAGGCGATTATTTTCATAATCACATAACCATTTAATTGGTTTTAATTTTATAACACAATCAGCATTAGAAGAAATCTGTTTTTTATTTCTTAAAACTTCACTAGAAGTTACTCTAGATATAGCTTTAATATATTCTTCGTTATTGTAAGACACAACTGAATAACTATCAATAGTACGCCCAAAGACACTATTAACATCAAAATGAATTTTTAAATTAGTTACTTCACCAGATGCAATCGTATTTTTTTCTTCATCATCGACAGCTTCGATTGGATATTTACTAAAGTAAACAATATCTCTTCCCTTTTCATCTTTTTGAGTATTTTTAAATATTTCCTTTAAAGGTTTTTCAAACTTAAGAACGGGCGCTAAAAGACAATGATGAGATATAAATGTTGGATATTTACGAATACCATCTTGATCTATAAATCTTCCCTTTTCAACAATTATTCCCACATTATCTTCACTATATTGGGCTTTGGTAAGTAAACCAGCAATATAATTAGTAAACATTAAAGCAAAATCCGAAGGTTTAACATCATTATATTCAATTATTTTATCATTAGCATCTAGTAAATCAATATCTATATCACCATAGTAATCTGATATTGAAACCTCTTTTTTTGGGGACTCAACCTCTTTTTTAAAAATACTCATATAGACCCTACTCTCTATTTATGGTAACGTTCGTTATTATTAATCTTAAAAGCCCTATATATTTGCTCTAAAAGGATACCTCTAAATAATCCGTGTGGAAAAGTAAGAGGTCCAAAACAAACACGAGCATTACACATTTTAATTATATCATTAGATAGCCCATTTGAGCCACCAATCACAAAAGTTATAGTACTATTATGAGTAAATAAACTGTCAATATATTTAGCAAATGTTACACTATCAAAAGTATGACCATCTAAACATAAGGCAATATTATAGTCTTCTTTTTTTATTACTTTTAATAAATTATTAGTTTCTTCCTTAAAATTATCATTATCTTTTACTTCAATAATTTCTATCTTATGATATTTAGAGATTCTTTTTAGATAATCACTTATTAATTCTTCTAAATACTTCTCCTTAATTTTACCCACACAAATAATTTTAATCATACACTGATCACTTCACTTATTTCATCTTGTTTCGCACATTTAACATCTTCAAATGAAACATTATATTCTTTTAAAGTATTAGTAACGGTTTCTAAAGCTTTTTCTTCGGTATTATTATTTTCACTTAAATGCATTAAATAAACTTTTTTGGTTTTATCCCCAATTAATTTAGATAAGTAAAAACCAGAGGCTTGATTAGAAAGGTGACCTTCATCACTTAAAATTCTCTTTTGTAAATAAATTGGGTATGGTCCATGGGTAAGCATTTCGACATCATGATTACTTTCAATAAAGTAAACATCTCTATTTTTAAGAAGTTTAAAATATTTACTTTTAATATAACCCGTATCTGTTATTTGGACAATCGAAGTGTCCCCTTCCTCAATGATAAAGTTTCTAGAGGCCACGGCATCATGACTAGATTTAATTGCATAAATTTTAATATCATCAAAATCTATTTCATCATCATATATCTTAATATGGTCATAACCATTTAAACTATTTAAACTCAAAAACATTTCTTCCGGCATGCAAACCGTGGCAGGGTAACTTCTAATAAAAGTTTCTAAAGCTGAAATATGGTCACTATGGGTATGACTTATTAAAATAATATCAATACTTTTGGGGTCAACATTAATCTTCTTTAAAGATTCCACAATGTACTTTTTATTTTTACCCATATCGATTAAAATGTGATGGCACTTCGTTTCGATATAAGTGACATTTCCTTTGGAACCACTCGCAAAAATACAAGCTCTCATTTTGCAAATAACTTTCTTGGGTTTTGCCAAGAACCTCCACCATTAGTTGGATTACCTATAGAGAACCCAAAGTGTAAGTGCGTACCTTTAGATTGACCAGAATTGCCCATATAACCGACAACTTGACCTCTTGATACACTTTGACCATTTTTAACGGCTAGATTTTGGAGCATATGACCATATAATGTATAGTAATTGTTACCATGGTCAATTACAACATAGTTACCATAACCTCCCCCACAGTTATTTGGATAACTTCCATTATCCGGACAAGTACTTGAGGCATAAACGACAACCCCATCATTCGCGGCATAAATCTTAGAACCCCAACCAGTACCAGATATATCCATTCCATTGTGTTGTTTTCCCCAACGCCAAGCAAATTCACTCGTAATCGCAAATGGATTACCAGTTGGCCAACGCCATCCCGAACCAGTATCTTGAATATTTTGGAAGCCCCAAACAGTATCTACTCTACCTCTTACGGTAATTTGGTCAACTACTTCTCTTATAATTTCCCTATCTTTAACATCAACTGATGTATTTGGTTCACCATTAACAACCGTATATCTTTTTTCTTGAATTTTTAAACCATTAACTCCTTGTTGCGTAATTTTAAAGTAGGATGGACTTTGGGTATTATCTCTTTCAATTTTCGTATTAAATTCCGTAACAACTTCTTCAATTTCATTAATATCATAACTAAATGAAAGTTGTGGCGCAATTAAAGTGATATTAACTTTATCACCTACAGTTAAAAGACTATCTTTACTGGTATACTTCGGATTAGCAATTAAAAATTCTTGGGTATTTAAAGCGTTTGCATCAGAAATAGACTCAATGGTATCTCCTTCTTTAATCGTATAACTATGTTCTTGATAATTAAAACCAAATAATAACTCTTGCGCTAGTTCATCACTATTTTCATAAATCTTATCATTAATACTTATATAACTTTCTTTAATTGTTATATCTTCTAAAATATCCATATCTTCATAGATATGGCCAATATCATCTAATTCTTCTTGGGTACCGTTAATATAATTATTGTAATCACTTTCCGATACAAAAGCTAAAATAAATTTCTTAATGGCCTCTTCTAAAACTTTTTTATCTAAAATGTTAATATCAAAAGCGGGATGATCCGTACCTTCTGCTACATGAACTTTATAACCATAGATGGTAAAATCATTAGTCTTTTCGATATCATTATAAATATCATTTAAATCCGCTACATTAGGATTATACGAAAACTCCTCCACAATCTCTAGTCCATTTGGGGGATAAACGCTTTCCACATGATATTTATCTTTTATGGTTTGTTGTCTTTCATCGATTAAAGCATATAAAGCATTCTTATCTTTGATACTTCCTATTACTTCACCATCTAAATAAACATTATACATTTTAGTTACCGGAGTATCTTTTTGATAAACACTATTAACTAAAAAGAATAAAAAGATAATCACAATACATATTAATTCAGTTATAATTTTCTCTCTAAATTTCATTCTTACTCTTCCTCAAAACTTTTCGCCACACTTCTAAAGGCACTCATGTTAAGTTCAAATAATAAGTCGATTGTTCCTAAAGAACCTTTTCTATGCTTAGCAAGAACTAGTTCTGCTGGCACAATTTTTTCGGCTTGGTCTTTTTTGGCTTCATAATAATCTTTCCGATTAATAAATAAAACCATGTCGGCATCTTGTTCAATTGAACCAGACTCTCTTAAATCAGCAAGCATAGGCATATTACTTTCTCTTCTTTCCGCATTACGAGAAAGTTGAGCACACGCAATAACGGGAACTCCAAGTTCCAAGGCCATCGTTTTCAAACTTCTACTTATTTCCGATACTTCTACTTGTCTTGATTCTACCCTTTTATTACCCGTAGTAACTAATTGTAAGTAATCAATTACTACTAAACCTAAACCTTCCGGCATACCAGCAAGCCTTCTGCATTTAGCCTTAATATCAGAAATGGTAATACCGAGGTTATCTTCAATATATAAATTAGTCTCCGCTAAATTATTCATGGCTTCATTGTATCTTTTCCAATCTCTTTCTTGCATGGAACCAGTTTGTAATTTATAGCCATCAATACCCCCTTGGGCACTTATTATTCTATTAACAAGTTGTTCGGCAGGCATTTCTAAGTTAAATATAGCCACAGCTTTTTTTGTCGTTCTCGCCGCATAAGTTGCCATATTTAAAGCAAGGGCTGTTTTTCCCATACCAGGACGAGCCGCTAGAATGATAAGTTCTCCTGGTTGAAATCCAGTCGTTATTTTATCAAAATCATAAAAACCTGTTTCTAGTCCGGTAATAATTTTTTTAGTTTTGGCAAGTTCCTCTAACTTGGCTTGGGCTCTTCTTAAAATTTCCGCAATGGGTACAAAATCTTTTACTTCTCTTGTTTTAACCACATTTAAAATATTCTTTTCCGCATTATCTAAGACATTGGTAACATTTTCTTCTTCATAAGCTTCATTAATAATTTCCGTAGCCGTATTAATTAAATTTCTTCTTGTTGCATGCTCTTTTAAAATATTTAAATAATAATTTAAGTTAGCCGTTGTAATAACGGAGTCAATAACTTCACTTATATAAGGTAGACCTCCAATTGTATTAAGTCTTTTTTTCTTATCTAACTCTTCTTTAATCATCCCCGCATCAATAGGATTACCACTCTCATGTAAATCTTTTATGGCATTAAATAAAAACTTGTTTCTTTCATCAAAAAACATATCTTCTGATACTTCTTCACATACTGTGTCTACTAAAGAATTATCAATAAAACATACTCCTAAAACACTCATCTCTGCTTCTTTGGAAGAAGGCATAACTCTTGCCATAAAATCACCTACTTACTAACTTCAATTTTTATTATAAATTTTACCTTTTTATGTAATTCAATCATTACATTATGAACTCCTAAAGAGTCAATATTCCCCTCTATTTTTAGACATTTTTTTGGAATATCAAAACCATTTTTCTTTAACTCTTCACATATTTGTTTGGTAGAAATATTCCCAAATACTCTATCATTAGTCCCTACTTTAACTTTAAATTTCAAAGTTTTATTTTCTAATTTTTTTTGAATTTCTTGATAACTTGCCACTAAGGCATCTTCAGCATTTTTCTTAAGTTCCATTTCTTTATCTAAAACTTTTTTACTGCCTTCGGTATATAAAACACCTAATTTGTTTTTAATAAGATAATTATTCCCATAGCCATCTGATACATTAATTATATCATTCTTTTTACCTTTCCCCTTAACATCTTCTAGCAAAATAACTTTCATATTACCTCCTATAAATGTCTATATTATTATATCATATATTTACAATATTTTATAATACTTTCCACTCTCTTTTTCTTCCTAAACCAATAAGTTCTATATTTTTCGTTCTTTTTAATTTATAAATATACCTTCTAATTGTTCTTTCTGATACTTTAAATATTTGAGCTAGTTCCTTTTCTGTTATTTTATTATCTTTTTTGATTTCTTCTAATAATTTTTGTTCCATTAAATTTCCCTCCATTAATTATCTAGTTTAATATAATAATGGATTAAAAAGAAAAATTCACAAAAAATGTGAACTTCTAATTATTTAACGTATGGAATTAAAGCCATAAATCTAGCATATTTTACTTGTTCAGCAATATGTCTTTGATGTTTTGCACATGCCCCAGTAACTCTTCTAGGTAAAATTTTACCTTTTTCATTTATGTATTTACTAATAATCATTACATCTTTATAATCTACGCTTTTACCCGCACACATTTGGCATATTTTCTTTTTCTTACGATAAAATTCAGCCATTATTCTTCCTCCTTTAATTAAAATGGTAAATCATCACTACTTAAAGTTATCTCTTCGCCAAAACTTTTGAAAGGATCTTCCGTTAAATCCGCTGTTTCTAAATTCATATCCGGAATGTCTAAATTAGCTTCTTCACTACTTGGTGCAGAATTATTTTGATAACTACTACTTGTACTACCTTCACTAGAATTTTTTGGACTTAAGAAATTAACAGTATCACAAACAACTTCTGTTGTATATCTCTTAGTACCATCTTGGGCATCATAACTACTAGTTCTTATTCTTCCCTCAGCAGATACAAGTGTACCCTTATGACAGTATTTAGAAATATTGTCAGCTTGTCTTCCCCAAGCACTACAATTGATAAAATCAGTTCCTCTTTCCCCATTTTTGCCCACAAAATTTTGAGAAACAGCAATAGTGAAACGAGTTACCGCCATTCCACTTGGTGTTGTTCTAAGTTCTGGATCTCTTGTAAGTCTTCCTACTAATAATACTTTATTCATGATTTACTCGCTTTCTTTTTTTAATATTAAATGTCTTATAACGTTTTCGTTAATCCGAAGTTTACGATCAAATTCTTGAATTACTTCATGGGTAGCTTCGGCATTAATTAGATAATAAAAACCACTTACTTCTTTATTAATTGGATAAGCAAGTTTCTTTCTACCCATATCTTTGAATTCAACAACTTTACCTTTATTGTTAGTTATTAACTTTTGAATTTCTTTAACAACATTATTAAGTGTTGCATCATCTAAAGTACTTTTAACAATAAACATAATTTCATAGTTTGTCATTCATTCCACCTCCTTATGGTCTTTTGGCTTTTTTGTTTCAAAAAAGCAAGGAGTAATCAATTTACTCGCCATATAGTATACCAAAAATAGGCTTAAAAGTAAACAATTATCTTACTCTTTTACTAATTCTTTTTCTATTTCACTTGAACAAAATTGAATCAATAAAATTCCTAAATGTTTTCTTGGATTACCAACAATTTTTCCAGTCTATATTTTTAAATAAAAAAACATTATTTATTTTCTAAATCAATATGTAAATTTAATTCTTCTTCAGTTGGTAATTCTTTTAAAATATCCGATGGTAAATAGTCTAATAATTCATATGAACTAACTCCAATGGGTTTATTTATATCTCTTAGTGCATATTCTACATTTAATTTATTTTTATTTCTAACAAGTATAATACCTATAGATGGATTATCTTGTTCTGTTTTTAACATATCGTCCAGTGCAGATAAATAATAATTCATTTTTCCAACATATTCTGGTATAAACTTTTTATTTTTAAGTTCAATAGCGATATAACAATGCAACTTCGTATGATAAAACAATAAATCAATAAAATTTTCTTCATCATTAACTGTAACTCTATATTGATTAGCAATAAAACTGAATCCATTTCCTAATTCTAACAAAGTCATCTTAATTCTATCTATCATTGCTTTTTCAATATCTTTTTCCTCAAAATTCTCACGTAAAGCGCCTACATCAAATATATAAGGATCTTTCATAATTTCTTTTGCTAAGGAACTTTGGGGTTGTAGAAGTGTTAGTTTAAAATTATTAGGTTTGTCGCCAAGGATTTGTCTCTTATATACATCTCTTCTTATTTGAATTTCTAAATAATTATAACTCCAACCATTATTATAAGTTTCTTTTATATACCAAAGTTTTTGATTATAACCCTTAACTCGATGCATTATTAATGTATTGTGTGACCAAGGAATTTTATATGAATATTTCTTCAATTGTTCATTGTCTTTTACAGATAAATAATATTTCTTCATATCACGAAGATTTCTTGGAGAATATCCTTTTGCATTAGGAAATTCAAGTTTCAATTTAACCGACATTTCATTTATAAAATTATTACCATATACACTATTCTCATATATAATTTTACCAATATAAAAGTATAAATCCATTACTTTAGCATTAGCATCTTCGAATATTTCCAATTGTGTTTTTTTGATTTTAGTTACTATTTTATCCATAGCAATCTTGAAATCATTTAATTTAATTTCTACCATATTTTACCTCTCTTGTGCAATTTGGCAGATGCATCTGCCAAATTATTATTTATTAATTACTTTTTTTCTTATTTCATATTAAAACTTTTATTGAATATTAAAATACTCATACGTTGTTACCCCCAAATATTTAATTACTTCTTTACTGCTTATGATATTCTCAGCTTCTAATCTAAATATTATTTTATTTCTTCTTAAAGGATGTTCATTTATATTTTTTACTTCTTCTCTTTTTAATCCTAATTTTGATAAACTCATAAATAAACTTTTTTTCTTATTTTCATCAATTATATCAAGAGTATATAATCGCATTATCACCGCCCTTAAGGATACTTGATATTCTCTTGCTATTAATAATATTTCATTTAAAGAAACATTATTCGCCATTTTTCTTTTACTTATTTCCAGTTCATGTCTCATAGCCTCTTCTGGCATTAATAAGGCACTGGCAAAATAATTGCAATATATTTCTTTTTCTTTAATTGACATGTCTTCTTTAAAGTTTAAAATTAAATGACCTAGTTCATGGGCTAGGGTAAATCTATTACGATAACCTTCTTTAGAAGATAGGATGATAAAAGCTAAGTTGTTAACAATTTCCGAAAAGCCATCAAATTTATCTTCAAAATTTACTTCGATGATTAAAAAATTATTATCTTCTAGTTTATTAGTTAAATTTTCAATGGCACAATTTTCTTTAACTCCTAATAGTTTTCTGACCTTTAAAGCAATTTCTTCTAAAGACTCTAAATCATCAACATCAAAAGTCCATTTCTTTTTATCAAAACTATAAACTTCATCTCCATAGTTTAATATTTCTAAATATTTTCCTATTTCATCACTTATAGCCATAATTAAGCCATCCTCTTTCTTCTTACTTAAAGAGGCTCTTTTTCTAAAATTATCATATTTTAAATTAGGCACTTTATAAGAATAGGCTAAATCAGATATTTTAACATTTAATATTTTAGATATAGCAATTAATCTTTTTGAGTTAGGAGCCATTGTTCCATCTTCATATTTTTTGATAGTTTGATGAGATACTCCAAGTAAATTAGCCATTTCTCGCATAGATAATCCCGATAACAAACGATATTTTTTTATATTTCTTCCGAGCATAATTGCCTCCTTGTTTACATTATATACTTTTTATCTAATTTTGTAAACCTTAAAATTATTAAAAAGATAACATTTTTGATATTATCTTTTATTAATTAAACATTAAATCTAAAGAAACATATATCGCCATCTTGCATTAAATAATCTTTACCTTCAAGTCTTAATTTACCAGCTTCTTTAACTTTAAGTTCACTTCCATATTCTTTTAAATCGTTAAAACTCATAACTTCGGCTTTAATAAAGCCTTTTTCAAAATCACTATGAATGATTCCAGCACATTTGGGCGCTGTACTGCCTTTTTTAAATGTCCAAGCTCGGCATTCATCAGGTCCTTGGGTAAAGAAGGTGGCAAGCCCTAGTAAGTCATAAGTCGCAAAAATTAACTTATCAAGACCACTATTGGCAATACCTAAATCTTTTAAAAATGCATTTCTTTCTTCGTCCGTATAATCGGCTAAATCACTTTCAAGTTTAGCACACATAACCACCACACCCGCATTTTCTTTTTCGGCATATTCTTTTAATTTTAAAGAATATTCATTATCATTAACAGATGCGGCCTCTTCAGATACATTTGCCACATAAATAATCTTTTTTAATGTAATTAAATTAAAGTTTTTTATTATATCTAATTCGTCTTCACTATATTCAAGCATTCTAGCCGGAATACTTTTTTCTAAAGCCTCTTTAATTCTTTTTAAAACATTTACTTCTTTAACAGCTTCTTTATCTTTCGTAGTCTCCGCTTTCTTTTCAATTTTTCCAAGACGGTTAGCGACAATTTCATAGTCCGCTAAAATAAGTTCGGTATTAATTATTTCCACATCTCTAATTGGGTCAGTTTTCCCTTCCACATGCGTAATATTCTCATCATCAAAACATCTGACTACTTCCACAACGGCATCCACTTCTCTTATATGCGATAAGAATTTATTACCTAAGCCTTCACCAGTAGAGGCCCCACTGACAAGACCCGCAATATCAATAAATTCAAAAGTTGTTGGAACAACACTTTTGGGATTATTAAGTTCCACTAAAAAGTCCAGTCTTGTATCGGGAACAACAACAACACCGACATTTGGTTCAATCGTCGCAAAAGGATAATTGGCCGCTAAAATATGTTTTTTGGTTATCGCATTAAATAAAGTCGACTTACCGACATTGGGAAGTCCCACAATACCTGCTTTTAAACTCATTTCTTCACCCCCCTAAATAGTTGGAATACTACTTATTCCAATTGGTATACCAATTAAATACCAAACAATGATTAACACCAGTAAAGTTACACTAATAATGGCTGTATATGGTAATTGATATTTAATTGAGTCACTAACATGAATTTTTTCTTCATTTTGATTATATTTTTCTAAGAATGCTAAATAAACAATAAAGTAAGCTAAAAGTGGTGTAATATTCATAACCCCAGCTTCCGAAAATCTAAAAATTACTTGCCCAAAGGCAGGACTCATACCATTTTGCATAATTAAAGGTATAACGGATGCTGACATCATGCTCCACTTCGCCGTACTAGATGGTACGAATATTGTACACACAGATACCCCTAAAAAGATTAAAATAATTAAAGGTAATCCCGTAAAATTACTATTTTGAATTAGTTCCGTAATGGAGGCCACTAAAACATTTCCTAAATTAGTTTGTTTAAAAATGCTAATAAAGATACTCGCTAAAAAAATCATAACTAGCATATTGCCAATACCATCTAAAGAATGTCCTAAGTTATCACAGAAATCATGATGATTTTTAATTGTTTTAACTCCAATTCCATAGAATAAACCTAAGATGATAAATAATAAAGTGACAACAAAGACAAAACCATTACTAAAGAAAGAATTAACACTAAATAATTTATCAATATAAGCAGTTTGACTATAATCAAGTAAAGCTCCACTTAAAGGTAAACCCGGTATAATACTATAAATAAAGATAATCAAATATACAAAAGCACTACTACAAGCATAAATCATGCCTTTTTTCTCATCTTTCGTAACAATATCTTCTTCGAGTTCACTTTCCGTAAATTCATATTTAGGTAATTTTTTCACAATAATATTTTCGGTAATAATTGTTATGATGTAAGAAACAAGGATTACAGCAGCCGTCATAATGACAAAGAAAGATAAACCATTAACTAAGTGTCTGCCATCAATCGTATTCGTAATTAAATTAGTATAAGTTGCTAAAGCGGAATCCGTACTGGTAAATAAAATATTTATGGCATTCCCACAAGAAAGGGCTGCAAAAGAAGCAATAATCCCAATCTGAGGATTACGCTTTCCATAATAGAAAAGTAAAGCCCCTAAAGGAATGAATATTAAATAAGAAAGATTACCAAAAATTGAGGCAATAACACAGAAAAACACAAAGAAGAATGTTACCGTCTTTTTCTTTAATCTTTTGGTTGTTAAAGTAATCGCTGTTTGTAAAAAACCACTTTTGTCCATAATACTTATACCCATAAGTAATATAATTAAATTAGGTAAAACGGTAAAATCAGCAAAATTAGCTACTGTATTTGTAAATATATACTTTACCCCACTTAAAGAAAATAAAGACTTAACCACTTCGGTTATTGGCATTACATCCCCAGTTACATTATTAACACTATAATAAGTGGCTTGAACATCTAATAAATGCAGTATTCCACTTAATGCAATAGTTATAATAATTAAAACTACATAAGTCATCAAAGGATGTAATTTTTTTCTATTTTTCTTCCGTAATTTTCGCAATTTTATTCACCTTCTTTAACTTTTTTTGAAACTCTAATCTATCCATCATAATTTCTCTACCACAGTTATTACACTTAATTTTAATATCGACACCAACTCTTGTAATAGTCCATAAATTACTGCCACAAGCATGAGTTTTGCGCATAATAACTTCATCATTTAAAGAAAAACTTTTATCCATTATTCTTCTCCAATCTTAATATCTAGTATCTCCATTATTCTTTCTAAATCTTTTAAAGAGTCAAAAGTTATCTCTAATTTATTTTTATTTATTTTAACAACACTACCTATTTTGTCACTTATTACTCTTTCATACATATCATATTTAGGATCATGCTCTTTTACTGTTATTGGTTTTCTTTTAACCATTTCTTTACCACTAACAATTTTTTCGATATCTCTTACGTTTAAATTTTCTTTTTTTATTCTTTCGGCAAGTTCAATTATTTTATTATCATCTTCTAGTTTACTTAATACTCTTCCATGAGATGCTGATATTTCTTTTTTAATAAGCATATCTTGCACTTCATTAGGTAACTTTAAAAGTCCTAAAAGATTGGTAATATAACTTCTGCTTTTACCAAATAAATTACCAAATTCTTCTTGCGTTAAATTTCTTAAATTAATGATATTTAAAACACTTTTGGCTTCATCTATTGGGTTTAAATCTTCTCTTTGAATGTTTTCAATTAAAGCAATTTCCATCATTTCTTGATCGCTAAACTCTTTAATGATGGCTGGAATTTCAGAAAGACCTGCTATTTTAGAGGCTCTTAATCTTCTTTCACCCGCAATTAGCTCATAACCTTTAATACTTTTTTTAACTAAAATAGGTTGCACTACCCCATATTCTTTAATAGAGGTTGCCAGTTCCTTTAAACTTTCTTCATTAAAATAAGTTCTCGGTTGATAAGGATTTCTTCTAATATCTTCTAACTTAATTTTAACAATGTCATTCTTACTTTCTTTTACAATTTCTTTTTCAAAGTTGTCAAAATCAATAACATTGTTATTCGTAAATAATTGTTCTAAACCTCTACCTAGAGCTTTCTTTTTAGTTTCCATTACGCTCAATCACTTCCTTTGCTAAATTATGATAAGCTTCGGTTGCTCTACTAGTGGGATCATATTCATTAATTGGCTTACCATGACTTGGAGCCTCCACTAATCTAACTAATCTTGGTATTATCGTATTAAATACTTTATCTTTAAAATACTTTCTAATTTCTTCAATTACTTCAAGACCAATATTGGTTCTACCATCAAGCATGGTTAATAATACCCCTTCAATTCTCAAATGCGGATTCATACTAGATTGGACCATTATAATGGAATTAAGAAGTTGCGTAATTCCCTCTAAAGCAAAAAATTCACATTGAACAGGTATTATAACGGAATCACTAGCAACAAGCGCATTCATTGTCCCAATCCCAAGTGATGGTTGACAATCTATGATAATATAATCAAAAGCTTTTTTTATATCATTTAAAACTATTTTTAATTGTTCATTTTGATGGAAGTTTTGATCATCTAACATTTTCTTAACAAATTCTACATCAATTCCCGCTAAATTTAATGTTGATGGAATAATAGCTAAATTTTCAAAACTAGTTTTAATGACACTTTCTTCAATACTACATTTTCCAGTTAATACTTCATAAATATCATGTTCAAAATCGCCTTGCGTAAGTCCAAGACCAGTGGTGGCATTACTTTGAGGATCTAAATCAATTAATAAAACTCTCTTGTTCTCTTTACCTAAAGCCGCTGCTAAATTAATACTTGTTGTAGTTTTTCCTACACCACCTTTTTGATTAACTAATGAAATAACTTTAGCCATAATATTACACCTCTAATTAAATTTATTACTACCTAATATTTTAACATATTAAGGACTAGAAAAAAAGAAAGAATTACACATTTATTTTTCTAAATCTTTCATTAATTCTTCAAGATTATGATAACCTTTATACCTTTCTGGATGCTTTTCCATTTTTTCTACTTCTTTTAAGGCACTTTGTAATTTCCTATTAAAGAAATACCTTTTTATTTTTTTAACAATTTTCTTCATCAAAACCCCTTCTTTCTATTTTTTACCTTTGACTATTTAATTATATGATACAAACTAATGATTGTCAATAATTATTTTAATTTTTTTAATAAATTTAAAAAGAAGACAACCCAATTTGTTATCTTCCTTTAGATTTTAATTCTCTTAGCTCGCCAAAATCTTCTTGAAGTAATATTTTAAAACCCATAGTTTCTGCCATACATTCAATTAAATAATATTCTTGAAAAGCCAATCTAAGTACTTCGCCATTCCTAAAATTTTTTCTCTCTACGATAAATAATTTATTTAATTCATCGGTATATATTAAACGATATGCTGTTTCCATTATCTTACCTTTACTACATTTTCTTCATTCATTGAACATGCATAATCACTTAAAAATTGTTTTCTTAACATAAGTTCAATATTATAATAATCTTTTAAGGCTTTAGAAGTTTCTTTTGAAGCAAATTCTCTTTTTTCAAAACCATTACGCATAACTCTTTCAATTTTTAAAAAAGCATTTTGTCTTATCTTATTAACATCATCTGTACTTACATGAAGAAAGTAGGCTATTTCATCATAACTTCTAACCGTTCCATCAATTATACCCGAACGATAACGAAGTAATAATAACTCAGTTCTTGTCAATTCATTATAAGCTTTAATATCAGTATTTTTAACTACAGCCATTAATTTCCAAAAGTTATCATATAGTTCTTCTTCTTTTAAATATTCCTCTTTTAAATGTGGCATACAATTTAATAGTTCATTTTTAATAATTTCTATATATTCCATTATTTCCCCCTGACGAGGTATTATGATAGCACAAACAACCCAGTTTGTAAAGAAAATTCCATTTACAAGTTAAAATACTATGATTAATTTATGATAATGTCTTAAGTGTTAGTATTTGAAAATGTCTCAAAACTAATATAATATATGTCACTGAG
>CANRAA010000005.1 GCA_947628485.1 uncultured Bacilli bacterium
TGCTAATATAAAAATGTAGGTTTTCCTACAAAATTATATTAGCCAAAACCTACATTTTTATGTTGACATTATCAACTATCCGTATTACATTCAAATTCATCTATTATTATATCGACATTTAATTTCTTATTTATTAAATATGATTGATCGTCATTCCTATTCGTAAATTTTAAATAAGCTTTTATATATTGTGTACTTTTATCTGTTATGACAAATTCTAATGAGGCTAAGTTATTATCTACTATTTTTGTTAAGTCTGTTATATTCGTATATATACCATTTACTAAACTTATTTCTAAGTCTCCTTCTCTTATTAATGTAGCCATATCGCCACTTAAATTAACTTTAGCTTTAGCAGTACATACATGTTTCTCTTCTAATTCTCCAATTACTTCTACTTTACCTATATCTGTTAATCCATCTTCTTTATTTGTTACATAAGGTAGTTTACTATCACTTGTGGCATAATAATCCCCTTGTCTATTATAGGCCATATCTTTGACATCTAACTTAATATGAAAGTCTTCTAATCCTCCAGATAGTTTTATTTGCTTATTACTTCCAGTTGTGATTGTTACTTTAGTACTTGTTCCTTCTCCATTTACTTGTAAACTAAAGTAAGCATAAGTTGAACCTACTACCACTAGAAGTAATACCATTACTATTATGATACTTCCTATTAATATTTTCTTTTTATTCTTCTTATTTAAAATATTATTCTCTTCCATTATACTCTCCTTTAAGTTGGACTATAAATATCTAAACTAATCAATATGTTGAAGATGCCGATATTAAATTGGTTATATTCTATAGTACCTATTAGTATCCATAATTATAATAATATTTTAAATAGTAACTGTCAAGTACTATTTTAACTAATAGGTTCTATTTATATATTAAAATAGGTCTTGAAATGAGTGATAAAATGAAAATAGTTGCAAATGATTATGAACCAAAAGAAGTATTTAGAATGGTAAGAGAATATACGGGACTTACGCAAACTGAACTAGCCAAAGAATTAAATCGGAAAAGTTATCATGGCATTAAAAAAATTGAAAATGGATCTAATAGATTTTATTTTGAAACTTTAATGGATATTGCTAAAAAACATAATTTAAAAATAATTATTACCAATGAAAAAAAATAACAGATTTATATCTTTCTGTTATTTTTAATTTGTTTGTATAATAATTACTATTTTAATAAACCTTTAGAAGAAGTATTAACATAATCTTTATCTAGCTCATAACTATCTCTATTTAGATAATAAATATAAGGAACTTTTTGACTATGAATTTCTTTTATTGTTACATCATCATTATAATCAATATATTTAACTATTTCTTCCCAATTATTAGTTAAATATATTACTTTTTCAATAGTTTTTTCTATTTCTTTTTCTGGATTATAACCATTATTTAAAATAAAAGTTCTTAAATCTTCTGTTATATCTTTAGGTATAAATTCTTTCTTTTTAACTAGAGAAAATTTTAAATCACCCATAATATTTTTATTAAATTCTTTAGGAAAATCGGAGTTAAAAATAATATCTTTTATCAAAGAAGAACTATCACGTCGCGCTGATAAATTATTCTCAGACCCCACAATTTCTGTGCCTAAATCTTTAACTTTTTCGCCCTTTTTATTTATCAAATATTTATGATATTCATACATATACTCATAAGGAGCGAATTCAGGAATCCTGTAATAGGAATTATCTGGTCTTTTAATAAATATATGTTCTGGAGAAATATAAGGACAAGGAGAAATACATTTTTCAGAAGAAACAATGGTTAAACCACCTTTAAATTGACCCATAAGGGCATAATTATTAGAGGATAAAGCAATATTTCCATATTCATCAAAGTAAACATACATATTAGTATGAGATGACTCATAATCAGTATTAACTTTAGGAGGATTTACTAAACCCACTAATAAACCATCATGAAAATCAGCATCAAGATAATATAATTTCCTAGGTTCTATTTCTTTACCAGTTAATAGGGAAAACAAGCTGTAACTATCATCATGATTTTGAACTCTAATTAAATTTTCATTTAAAACGACAATATCTTTAAATTGGGTTGAACAAGGGATTATTTCTGTACCTTCTTCATTTATAACGCCAATTTTATCAACAATATTGCAAAAATATTTATTAACATTTAAATCCTTTAAAGTTACAACTGATAAACCACTTTTAAAAAGAGTTATTTTACTATATTGTTTAATTCTACCCCCATCTTGAAACCATATTTTTATTTTTTCAATATTTTCTTCTAATAATTCCGGAGTACATAAAATCGGCATATCATTTAAACTAAACTGACTCTTAATTAAATTAACTCTTTTTATTTTTTCTAAACGTTTTTTTGAAGTATCACTATCTATTGCATCAACGAAACTATGTCTTTCAATATTTGGGAATTTCATTCAACCACTTCTTTCAAATAGTTTCGTTATTATAGCAAAAAAAAGGTAAAAAGTCTATATTTTTCCACCAAGCTATATTTAACTATTCTTCAATATGGTGATAATTGCTAAATTCACAACCGCAATAATCTTGGCGATATAAATTATATTCTTTAGATAGTTCAATACTTTTTTTATAACCATCTTTTTTCTTAAAATCACTATATAACCATTTTACTTGGTATTTTTGCTCTAACTCTTCGCCAATTTCATTTAAGAGTTGGGCATTTTTGTATGGACTAACTGTAAGAGTTGTTCCAAAGTAATCATAACCATTATTCTTGGCTATCTCGGCACATTTTTCGAGTCTTAAATTATAACAAATGTGACAGCGATCGCCACCCTCTTTATCTTTTTCATGACCAACAATCACTTCACGGTACTTTTCATTTTCATAATCAATATCTTTTAATTTTACATTAGGAAGATTTAATTCTTTAATTAATCTTATTTGTTCAGCTTTTCTTTTTTCATATTCTTCTCTTGGTTCAATATTCGGATTATAATAAAGAACCGTAATATCAAAATAATCTTTTAAATAAGTAATAACGTAACTAGAACAAGGACCACAACAACTATGTAAAAGAAGTTTAGGCCTACCTTCTAAACTTTCCATAATCCTTTCTAATTTTTTATCATAATTAATTTTCTCATTCATTTACAGGTTCTTCTCCTTCTGGTGGATTTACTACTTCTTCTTCACATTTATTAAAGTGATTATTTTCACTATTACTATCTAAATATAGGCAACCTTTAACTTCCCCATTATTTTTATTAGCAATTACTTCATATATTTCTAAATAGTTATTAAATTTTTCGATATTAATCGTATTTATATAAACCGTATTCCCATCATTCATCCGAAATAAAAATCTTTTATCATCAATAATCTTATCATTAATTTTGGAAGGATTATATTCAATTTCACTAACTTTACTTAAAACTTCCGGATTAATTATTTTAAGTTTTTCGACAAATTCTTGATATATTTCATCAGGAACATAGTTAATTAAAGTAGGAATTCCTAAAAATGAGTCTAGGTAATCTACTTCTCTTCCACTGGATAAAATAACTTTTTGGGTATTTAAATTATAAAACAATATATTTTCTTCTTTGACAGTAATAACTAATGTCCCAAAATAATTCTTATGAATTTTAACTTCACTAATTATTTCTAAGTCCAGTAAAGTTTGTTTTATTTTCCTCCTGCTAACATTAAGAACGGATTTTCCTTTTAGGGGTAACATACTAATAATTTCATTATCTTTTAAATAAGTATTTCCTTTTATTTCAATATTTTTAATAGGTAATGTCCATAAATAATAGATAAATAAGGAAATAAGAAAAAGAAAGAATACGATTAAAATTATTCCTTTAAATTTTAATTTTCTTTTTTTCTTCTTATTTTCCATAATCATTTCACCATTCTATTACTATTTGTTCTAATTCTAAATTAATTTTAAATTCTTTATAAACTTTTTCTTTAATAACTTTTATTAAATCTTTAATATCTTTACTGGTAGCATCTCCTAAATTCACAATAAAATTAGCGTGTTTTTCCGATACTTGAGCTCCCCCAATAGTGTATCCTTTAAGGTGGGCATCTTCAATTAACTTACCAGATGCATACCCATCCGGATTTTTAAAAACACTTCCGGCATTTCTTTTATCAGTTGGTTGGGTCTTAAGTCTTTTTTCTTGACAAATCTTTATTTCTTCTTCCATCTCTTCCTTAATACCATCAACAAATTCAAAGGTAGCCTCAAGTAAAATAGCCTTTCTTTCTTTAAAACTAGAATATCTATGCCCTATCTTAATATCTTTTCTTGCAATTACTTTTAACTCATTATCTTCTAAAACTAATACCGAAACTAAATAATCATATATTGATTTATCTTTATAAAATGAGGCATTACCATAAAGAGCTCCTCCTAAAGTACCCGGAATAGTACCTAGAGTTTCTATTCCTTTTAAGTTATTGTTAATAACTTCTCTTACGAGTTTACTTAAAATAACCCCACATTCTGCTTTAACAGTATGATTATCGATGGTAATTTTATTTAAATTCTCTAAACTAATTATGACTCCTTCAAAATCATTATCGGGTAAAATAACATTCGAGCCTTTTCCTAATAAATAATAAGACATACCCTCTTTATTTAAATAATTAATTAACCCTTGAATATGATTAATGGTATCAGGTTTAATTAAATACTTAGTTTTAACTTTAATACCATAAGTATTATAATTTTCTAAAGAGACATTTTCTAACACTTCTCCATAATCACTTAACATCTTTTAAGTCCTCCTTAATATAATTATAAATAACTTCACTACTTGGTTGAGACATTTCTTTTCCTAAGTTATTTTTTATTTCGTTATATTTTTCTTTATTATTAAAAAGGCTACTTACCATATCAAGTAAAGAGGTGCTAGTTAAATCTTTTTCTTCTAACATTAAGGCCTCATTTTTATTAACTAAAGATAAAGCATTATAATATTGATGGTTATTGGCAACGTTTGGAGATGGAATTAAAATAGAAGGAATTTTGGCATCGACTATTTCACTTAGAACTCCCGCCCCCGCTCTACTGATAATTAAATCACAATTTTTAAAGAAGGATGATAGATTATCTAAATAAGGAATAACTTTAACATTATTACTAAATTTATTTTTCTTAAATTCCTCATAAGAAGATTTACCCGTTATATATAAAACTTCATAGTCTTCCCTAGAACAATTTTTTAAAAAATCTACCATTTTCTCATTAAGGGAGGTACTACCTAAAGAACCTGCAACAACTAAAACTAATTTTTTGGCCTTACTAAAACCTAAAGAAGTTTTGGAAATACTTTTTACACTTCCCCCATTTTCTTTAGAAGGATTGCCACTGTAAACGATATTTATGTTTTGCGGAAAATACTTAGAACTATCAGGAAATGATGTAAATACGGCATCAACTCCGCGACTTAAAAATTTATTAGTTTTCCCAGGAATACTATTTTGTTCATGAATATAGCATTTGATTTTTAATTTTTTCGCCGCCATAATAACGGGCATCGTAACATAACCCCCTACCCCAATTACGACATCAGGTTTAAATTCTTTAAAAATATCAATGACATCATAATAGGCTTTCATAACTAAATAAGTATTTTTAAAATCTTTGAAAATATTTTTACTAAAGCCATAAATTTTTATACTTTTAAAAGGAATATTATAGGATGGCACAATTTCGGTTTCCATCCGGTTATGCGTTCCAATATATAAAACTTCTAAATTTTTTTCCTTTTCCTTAAATTTATTTAAAATAGCGAGGGCAGGATAAATATGTCCCCCAGTTCCTCCAGCCGATATTACTAAGCGCATATAATCACCTACTTAAATTATACAATAAAAGAGCCAAAAATAGTAGATAAAGCGAATTTTACTTTACTTAATATTCCGTAATATAGTAAACACTTTGATATTTATAATTGGTATTTTCGCTTATTAGACCATAAGAAAAAATTTCTTTGTCCTTTAGACTTTTAATTATATTATCATTAAGTAAATTATTTAAAATACAAACAAAATCTAAATTCTTTAAGTTATCATCGGTGTTTATTACATAATTTAAGATACCTACTTTATAAGTTCTATCAGTAATTAAACATTTATTAATTAAAGCATTAGAAAAACTCATAACATAAATATTTTGATAAGCATACTTTTTTAAAAGACTTAAAAATTTATTAAAGCTCGTAATATTTTTTATTTCAATTAAAAAGATTTTACGAGTTTTAATTTTTAAAATATCTTTAAGTCTTGGAATATATTTGGGGAGTTCATTAAATTTATATTCTCTTATTAATTTACCTTTTAAAGTAGGATTATGAAAGACAATAAATTCATGATCGATAGTTTCTCTAATATCAAATTCAACTCCTAAGTATTTAGGATTATCTATAGCCATTTTGATTGCCTCATAAGTATTTTCTTTAATATTTTTAGAATATAAACCGCGATGTTTAATTAATTTTGCCAAAAAATCACCTAGTAAAATATACTAGATGGTTTTATTATTTAGAATTATTTTTAACAATATCTTCATTCATAATAAAGACTTTAATATCTTTTAAGGTATCATCTAAATCTTTGGCTGCGCATCTTATATCTTTTTCAGGACAAGATATAAAGATTCTTAAACTGTTTTGAAAAATTTTTAAAGTACTTTTAAATAATTGTTCTTTTTCTAGAGTATCTAATTTTTCTCTTAATGTTTCAATATTTTCCATATTATAAGGCTCTACTAAAATACTAGCTACTTCTAAAGAAACATTTAAACTAATAAGTTCTCTATTTGTTAAAATAGAAGAAACAAAAGTCGCGTGCATTTCATCATGAGCCATGAGCAAAATACGGACACTTTCCATATTTTTTTGTATATTCATTAAATCTTCATTAATCAAAACTTGATAAGCTAGTTTCTTTTTATAACCATATAAAGAGGTTAATAAGTTAATTCCTTCTTCATAATCTTCTTTAGAATATCGATCTTTATATTTTTCTAAATTTTTTAAATAAACCTCATTATTTTCATGCATTTCTTTATATAAATTAATAATAGTATCGACACTTTCACATAAGGATTTATTACTACTAATTAAATATAATTTTTTAAGTAAATTATCATCAATACTTAAGATAATTCTAATTTTACTATCATGATATCCTAATCTTTTTAATCTCGTTTTTAAAGCAATTTTTTCTTTCTCTTTCATAAGTTTTCTCCTTTATGACGACTATTATAAAGGAAAAAATTTAAGATTACAAGACTTAAGTGTTTTTCCTTCTTCTAAAAATTAAAGCAAAAAAGAAAGTAATTAAAAAGAAAACTCCTAAAGATAAAAATTGGACATTTAAAACATTTAATTCTTCATCTTTCTTTACCTCTAAACTGTGTCTATAGTTCTCAATGCCACTCACATCTTCAGTTGTCTCTTTTGAAACATAAAAAGTATATAAAACATCGTTATTGACATTATAGACATCTAAAGTAACAATACTATCTTTATCGTTTAATTCATTATTTTTAATTTCGACATAAGTATCTTCCGCTAGTTTATAAGAAAACTCTAAAGAAGTGACATCTTCTTTTACTTTAACTGTATAATTATAAGTATATTCATTAAAAGGTAGTTCTAAATTGCCATTTAAAATTTTTAAATCATATATCATATTCATCCCTTAAATAGTTTGGGATGATAAAGTAATTTTATACAAGTTTAATTAAAATTTCATTCATAACATATAAATATGTGGGATTAATCTTTAAATAACCATCTATATATAATAATTCTTTGTTTTGAAGAAGTTTTTTCACCGGAAAAACATCGGCAATATTAACGCCATATTTATTATAAAATTCTCTTATATTAATCCCCTTTGTTTTTCTTAAACCTAAAATAACTTCATATTTCATGATGGCCATTTTATCTAAAAGTTCTTCCTTATCTCTTCTTTTGCCTTTTAAATAGTTTGTTAAACTTTTAGTATTATCATAACGAACCCCAAAAGTATAACCCGATGCCCCACATCCAAAGCCATAATATTCTAAATTATGCCAATAAACTAAGTTATGTTTCGATTCATATCCCTCTTTCGCATAATTAGATAATTCATATTGCGTATAACCATTTTTGGTTAAAGTTTTGCGAATTAATTCATACATTTCATAATCGGTTTCTTCAGGTATTTCTTGAGTTTTAGAAATACCTAGACAAGTATTATCTTGAATCATTAAACTATAAGTACTAATATGGGGAACATCTAATTTTAAAAAGTATTTTAAATCTTCTTTTAACATTTTTATATCTTCCCCAGGAATAGCATAAATTAAATCGACATTGATATTATTTATACCAATATCTTTAATCATTTTTATTTTATTCTCTACTTCTTGAAAATCATTTTTTCTTTTTAAGTAAGGATAATTTTCCTCTAAAAAACTTTCAATACCTAGACTTATTCTATTTACCCCATATCTTTTAAGTAAATTTATTAAATTTTCATTTACATCTTCAATATTGCATTCAAAAGTAAATTCTTCTAATTTATCTTTATGAAAGATATTCGTTAAATTTAAAACATATTCTATTTCTTCAAGGGAAAGAGCACTGGGAGTACCACCCCCAATGTAGATAGTTTTAACATCTTCACCCATGTAACTATCTAAGATTTCTTCCTTTATTTTAGGAAGATATGCTTTAACCCACTCGGAATTATAAATTACTTTACAAAAGTCACAATAAGGACAAATTTTATGACAAAAAGGAATATGAATATAAACACTACTAACTTCTTCCATGTTAATGTCCTTTAGTATAGTGATCTAATTCTTCTTGAAATTCTTTATCATCTACTTTATGAATATTTTCATGTAAGGTCGATTTAGGTATCCCACTTTTAACCTCTAGTTCTCTTAAAGATAAGCCATTTTTAATGTAATCTTTCCCAAGTATTTTAGCGGTATCTTCATTTATAGTACTTTTTCTTTTGCCAAGCATGCCTCCTTTTTTAACTCCGAGTAACATGATTTTTTGTTGGGCAAGGTCTAATTTTTGATGGAGAATTGCATCATACCCTTCTTTAGTATTATCTCTTACAACACTTAAATATTTT
Source organism: uncultured Bacilli bacterium (assembly GCA_947628485.1). Lineage (GTDB taxonomy): Bacteria > Bacillota_I > Bacilli_A > RF39 > UBA660 > SIG200. The sequence continues at coordinate 9,140 of CANRAA010000005.1, forward strand.
TTAATACTACTTTCGGATTTACCAAAATGCTTGGCAGCCTCACTTATTGTATGCATATCTATGATATATTCGGCCACTTCTTTTATTTGTTCATTCATTTTTTATCATCCTCACTACTTAAAATACTTAAGAAGGCTTCGGCTGGAACTTCCACTCTTCCCACCATTTTCATTCTTTTCTTACCTTCTTTTTGAGCTTCGAGTAATTTTCTTTTTCTAGAAACATCGCCACCATAACATTTGGCTAAGACGTTTTTCCGCATCGCACTTATATTTTCCCTAGCAATTACTTTTGAACCAATACTCGCTTGAATAGAAACTTGAAACATTTGTCTTGGGATAACAGTTCTAAGTTTTTCCGTGATACTTCTTCCTTTTTCATAAGCAAAATCTTTATGAATAATTAAAGATAGAGCATCAACTTTTTCCCCATTTAGTAAAATATCCATTTTAACTAAATCACTTTCTTTATAACCAATTAAATCATAATCGAATGAGGCATAACCATTGGTTCTACTTTTTAGTTTATCATAAAAATCATAGACAACTTCCGCTAAAGGTAGTTCATAGTGAATATTTACTCTAGTATCATTAATATACTCAATACTTTTATAAATTCCTCTTTTATTTTGACAAAGTTCCATGATACTTCCAATATATGATGCAGGAGCAATAATACTTGTATAAATGTATGGTTCCTCGATTTTGGCAAGTCTTTCCCGTGGAGGCATTTTATTAGGATTATCGACCATCACAACTTCCCCATTAGTAAGGTATGCCTCATATAATACTGTCGGACTAGTAACGACAATATCTAAATTAAATTCCCTCTCTAGTCTCGTCGTAATTATTTCGGAATGCAAAAGACCTAAAAAACCGGTGTGAAAACCAAATCCTAAGGCTTCACTCGTAACAGGCTCAAAAATAAGAGAGGCATCATTTAATTTTAATTTATTTAAAGCATCTTTTAACATTTCATATTTATTGGCCTCGACTGGGTAAATCCCCGAATAAACCATAGGTTTCATCGGCTTGTAACCTTCTAAAGGAGTGGTAGCCTCTCTTTCTTTAGTAGTGATAGTATCTCCCACATGAACACTCGAAATATCTTTAATCGCGGCACAAACATAACCAACTTCCCCACTTTTTAAAGATTTTAATTGTTCTTCTTTCGGAGTTTTAACCCCTAGTTCGGTTACTTCAAAACTTTTATGGGTCGCCATCGTTTTAATCGTATCTTTTAAATTTATTTCGCCATCCACAACTTTAACTAGTAAAACGACTCCTTTATAACTATCAAAATAAGAGTCATAAATTAAAGCTCTCGTGGGATTATTTAAATTAATCTTCGGTCCTGGAATACGATTTACAACCGCATCTAATAAATCTTTTACCCCTTCTCCCGTTTTTCCACTACATAAGATAATTTCTTCTTCCTTAAAACCTAAAACATCATGTAATTCTTTAGAAACTTTAGGAATATCGGCATTGGGTAAATCAATTTTATTAATAACTGGAATTATCGTTAAATCATTTTGCATGGCTAAATATAAATTAGCCAGTGTTTGAGCCTCAATTCCTTGAGCAGCATCAACAACTAAAATAGCCCCTTCACAAGCCGCTAAACTCCGGCTTACTTCATACGAAAAATCGACATGTCCCGGCGTATCTATTAAATTCAAAATATATTCTTGATTATCTTTTTGATATTTTAACTTAACTGTATTAAGTTTAATAGTTATGCCTCTTTCTCTTTCAATGTCCATACTATCTAACATTTGCTCTTTTAATTCTCTTTTAGAAACTGCCCCCGTATATTCTAAAATACGGTCCGCTAGAGTACTCTTACCATGATCAATATGAGCAATAATGGAAAAATTTCGTATATTTTCTTCTTGCATATAAACACCACCAATATAATACCACAAAAAAGCATCAAAAAAAAGAAGTATTAATAACTATAATAAGTCACTATGACTTCCAGTATTAACTAACAATAGTACTAAATCATCATCAATATACTCATAGATTAATAACCAATCAGGTTCAATATGACACTCAAAACAATTTTTATATTTCTTACTTCTTTTTAATGGATGATTAAGATATTTAGGTTCTAATTTTTCTTTGTCTGCCAGTCTATCTACAACATCAAATAATTTAGTAAGATCTTTTCCTTGACTCTCAACTTTCTTTATGTCTTTTTTAAACTTTGAAGAATAAAATACATTATATTTATAATCATTGTTCATCATCAGATAATAAGGCTTTCATTAAATCCTCTCTATTGCTATATTTTGGATACTCATCAAGATGTTTTTTAATGTATTTTACTTCCTTCATCATTTCCTTGATTTCTTTTTTGGTGAAAAACTTTTCGATGTCATCTTCATATTCTTCTTCGGCAGATACTTCAAATGGTATTTTCTTTTTTAAGATAGTTTGTTTAATAGTCATATTAATAAGGCCACTTAAAGTTATCCCTAATTTTTGCAGTATCTTACCGACTTCTTCCTTATCTTTAGTATTAATTTGAACACTTATGGTTGTAGTTAAATTTGCCATAATTTCATCTCCTTACCTCATAAGAATACCATATTTGTATCGTAAAATCAATAATTTTAGATATTTTTTATATAATTTTTATATAATTATTATATGATATTTAATCAATATTATTCTCAATATATATCAATATAAATTTACACTAATTTGACAATTTAAGGAAAAAGTGCTATAATTTACCTAGATATGAGGGGGATTATGATGAGGTACAGTTTAGTTGTTTGTGATGGTAATCGTTTTCAAAAAGAACTAAAGGGGTATAGCAATATACCTAGTTTTAAAACGAACGAAAAAACACTTGAAGGTATCACGGAGTTTACAAGTAAATTTACTTGTTTAAATGATTTAAAATATTGGCTTATGGACTCAAGTGTTATGGAACCTTCTGATTGGTCAAAAAACTTAGCTATTGCTGAATTTGGTAATGGTCCCTACCCTTGTACGCTATTTTTTAATTTAACATTTGCGGAAGACAAAGTTTTCTTAGATCGGGATTATTTAGTAAATTTTTATCAAAATCATATAGAAGATGCCAAATTTATGAAAGAATTTTACTATCAGTTTCATAATAACAACTGGGGCAATCAATTATTTAGAAAGGTTTACTTAGAACTGGAATATCAGAATACTTTAGATGCTGATTTAAAAAATAGAACTCTTTTAGAAATGAAAAGATTTATTTATGAATATTCGTCATATCATAACCGGATTGAGGGGTATTTTGGAACTGACTTTAAAAGATTAAAACTTTTAGCGGGTTTTGCCATCAACTATGAAAAAAGGACTAATCCAAAACCAAAAATAAAACATAATCCAACTTCCCAAGATATTAAATTAGAATTACAAAATTTATATGCTCTTTTAAGGGATAATCCAACTGAAGAAGAAAAAGAAGCTTACACATCCAGAATAAAAGATATTAAAGAAGAATTAGCGGTTACGCAAAGACTTAATATGGAAGCAGTGGCATCCAAAAGATTTAAGAAAACAAGAAAAGATCCTTATGCTAAATAGAAAGGAATAAATTATGAAGTTACCAGATTTAAAAATATTAGATGAAAAAAATAAAACTTTAAGAAAAATTAGTAAGGAAGTTTCATTTCCTTTATCTAAAGAAGATAAAAAGACTATTGAAGATATAATTACTTATCTTACTATGAGTCAAATTGAAGAATATTCTGAAAAATATGATTTAAGACCAGGTATGGGACTTGCTTTTATTCAACTAGGTATTCCTAAAAACATTTTTGTGATTGTGGAAGAAGTTGATGATGAAAAATTTGAAAATTACATCGTTATTAATCCTAAAATGCTTAGTCATAGTGAAGAATTAATCTATGTTGGCGAAGGTGAAGGCTGTTTATCTGTTAATAGAGAGGTCTGTGGGATTGTTCCAAGATATGCGAGAATGCGCGTGCAATATCAAGATATGGAAGGAAACACCAAAGAAATAAGAGTCCGAGAAGACATTTCCGTAGCCTTTCAACACGAAATGGATCACCTAAATGGAATTCTTTTTATTGATAAGATAGATCCGAAAAATCCATTTAAAGATAAAGAAAAAATGCGAGAAATTTAATTTAATCTCGCATTTTTATTTTAACTTAATAATTTATTTAATTCTTCTTTTTCATCTTCTAATTTTTGTTTTTCTTTTTCCACTAAATCCTTTGGAGCTTTACTAACAAAATTAGCATTATTAAGTAAATTCTCTCTTTTATTAATTGAGGCTTTTAATTCATTAATTTGTTTTTCTTTTAGTCTTAAATCATCTTCCGTAATTTCTTTTTCATAATAGATAATCGCTTCATAATTTTTAGTATTTACTTTAAATGCCGTTATATCTTTTTCTTTATCTATTATTTTACCATCTAATTTAAGTATTTTATTTATTAAAACTTCCTTAAAGTTTAATTTAACTTCGTAACTAGGTAAAATATTATTTTCTTTAACCGTTGTTCTAAAGTTTTTGATAAATTCAATTATCTCATCTACTTCCATCTTGCTACCCGTAAATATTTGTTTTTTATCATAGATAGGATAAGAACTAATCATAATATTTTCATCTTTTATTGGCAGATAATCATAAATGACATTAGTAACATAAGGTATAAATGGATGGAGCATTTTTAAAATACAAGTCAAAGTATATAGTAAGGTACTTTTTGTACCAACAGTATCAATACTAAACTTAGCCATTTCAATATAGTTATCACAAAAATCATTCCAAATAAAGGAGTAAATCGCTGTATTAACATTGTTAAACTCAAACTTTTCCATCGCTTTGGTAACATCTTTAATGGTCTCGTTTAATTTGGTTAAAATCCATTCGTCATGTTTTTGTAAATTAGTTAAATCTATTTCTTTAACACTTTCAATATTCATAAGTACAAACCGAGAGGCATTCCATAGTTTATTAATAAAATTCCAAGTCGATTTTAATTTTTCTTCGTCAAATCTTAAATCCATTCCTGGAGCCGTTGAGGTTGTTAAGTAATATCTTAAAGCATCAGCCCCATAGGTTTCAATCATATCCATTGGGTCGACTCCATTACCTAAAGACTTACTCATTTTTCTTCCTAATTTATCTCTTATAAGACCATGGATTAAACATTTTTCAAATGGTCTTTGGTTAGTAAATTCTAAAGACTCAAAAGTCATCCGACAAACCCAGAAGAAAATAATATCGTAACCTGTAACTAAAACATCAGTTGGAAAATATCTTTTATAAAGGTCTGTTTCATCTGGCCATCCCATTGTGGCAAATGGCCATAAAGCGGAAGAAAACCAAGTATCTAGAACATCTTCATCTTGATGCCAGCCTTCACCCGTCGGTGCATCATATCCTACATATACTTCATCATCTTTATACCAAGCTGGAATTCTATGCCCCCACCAAAGTTGCCGAGATATACACCAATCGTGGCAATCACTCATCCAATTATTCATAATTTTTTCAAAACGAGGAGGAATAAAATTAACTTTAGTATCTTTATTTTTTTGATTTTCCACTACTCTTTTGGATAGTTCATCCATTTTAACAAACCATTGCTTTGATAAATATGGTTCCACCATGGCATCCGTTCTTTCGGAATGTCCCACACTATGGGTAATTTCTTCAATTTTTATTAAGATACCTTCTTCATCTAAATCTTTAACTAAAGCCTCTCTGGCTGCAAAACGGTCCATACCTTCATATTTACCCGCATATTCATTCATCGTACCATCTTCATTTAAGACTTTTATTCTCTCTAAATTATGTCTAAGTCCTACTTCATAGTCGTTTGGGTCGTGCGCTGGCGTAATTTTAACAACACCTGTTCCAAATTCGGGATCAGCGTGTTCATCCCCAATAATCGGAATTAATTTACCCACAACTGGTAAGATAACATTTTTACCAATTAGATCTTTATATCTTTCATCTTCCGGATTTACCGCCACTGCCGTATCTCCAAATAAAGTTTCTGGTCTTGTCGTAGCTACTTCTAAAAAGTCAGTGGTACCTTCAATAAAATATTTTAAATGATAAAAAGCTCCTTTAACATCTTTATAGATAACTTCTTCATTAGATAAAGCAGTCTTGGCTACCGGGTCCCAGTTAATAATCTTTTCTCCTTGATAAATAAGACCTTTATTATAAAGATGCACAAATACATATTTAACAGCCTTTTCTAGTCCTTCATCAAGTGTAAATCTTTCTTTAGTTAAATCAACCGAAAGACCTAGTTTGGCCCATTGTTTATGAATAATATCTTTATGTTCATCTGTCCATTTAAAACATTCTTTTAAAAATTCTTCTCTTCCCAGTTCATACTTATTGATACCTTTTTCTTTTAACCGATGAACTACCTTAGCTTCAGTCGCAATCGCGGCATGGTCCATTCCTGGAAGCCATAAAGTATCATAACCTTGCATTCTTTTAAAACGGATAATAATATCTTGTAAAGCCGTATCCCAAGCATGTCCTAAATGGAGTTTTCCTGTAACATTCGGTGGAGGAATAACAATGGCATATGGCTTTTTTGAGGTATCTCCACATTCAAAATAATGAGACTCTAGCCAATTGTCATAAACTCCTTTCTCTACTTCTAAATGATTATACTTTTTTTCTAACATAAACTTTCCTCCAAAAGAAAAAGATAATACCAAAGGGCGAAATTACCGCGGTACCACCTTTATTTTTTCTTTAAATTATAACGCATTTCTGCTTTTATACTCCATTGCAACAAATATATTCTTCTTTTATTAGTTTGCACCATCCACTAACTCTCTTTAAAAGAAATCCTATATCCCTCAACTTCTTTGTATAAACTTCTTTAATTTTATCAAAATTATTTTTAAACATCAAGAGTATCAATCACATTTTCCCCAATTTTAATAATTATCTTATTATTTTCGACTTCTGTATTTAACTTACCACTGGAAACATTATAACTCTTTAAATAACCATTACTAATATCTTTATAAATATATAACATATTATTACTAATAATTAAAAGATAATCTTTAACTAGCTTATAATCACTGATATTATAATCAATTAAATATTCATTTTTATCATAGTTATAAATGTGATAACTACTTCCTTTAGTAACAATCAGCTTATCATTGAAATCAACTATCTTACTATCAAACTCCGAAGACTTTTTTTCATTATCTTTACTTACTAAATACCACTTATTATTTTTAGAGACGATAAACATATCGGCATTTAAAGAACCATCTTCATTTATATTATCTTTTAATCCCACAAAACTATATTCAAAAGGTAAAATACTATTAATGTTTTCCGAAACACTGATAGCTCCCCATAAATCATCTTGATTTTGTAAAATATAAATATTATCAAAAATATTGGTATTATAAGTTTTAACTTGTTTATAACTTTGTAAAACTTTACCATAATCTAAACTATAAAGATTAGTTAAAGCTCCATCTTTAATAAAAACATAATTATTATTAATAACTTCACTCTTTTTTAGATTACCATCTTTATAATAATTAATATCTTCATCATCAATAACATATTCAGCATAATCACAAGAAGTCGTATTACAATGATAAGTATTAATTAAATCATTACCATCATAAAACCAAAGCATCTCTTTATAATAAAAATCATGACCAGGATTTTTATCAAAAGGGTTTTCTTTTTCTTTTAAGAAGTATGACGCAATCGTTAAAGGAACAAAAATTATTAAAAGAGCAATAATGGTCGCAAGGACAGTCTTTTTATTAATCATAACGACTATATCCTTCTAAATCATATTTGTATTCTTCTCCATCAATCGTAATAACAAAACCTTTTTCATCAAATTTAATTTCATATTTGTTATCTTTAACATCTAAATCACTACTTAAAATACCTAAAGCACTACTATATTTATAGACATTTAAACTATTATTATTAATACCCACATAATATTTATCATATAAATCAATATAATCAAATTCATTACTTATCTTTTTAAAATTACTATCATAAACACTATAAGAGTCTTCTTTATTAACCATTAAATAATATTTATTATTATATTTTATTTCTTTATATTTAAATTCCACTTTTCCTTTAACATTATTATCGGTTATTTCAATAACTCCATAGTTACCGGTATTTTCTCCCGTGGCACTTTGAGCAATTATAAAGGTCGATGTCGTATCAATTTGTTTGATATCTAAATCTATATCGGTATCATTAACAAAGATAATATCACTATAAGTTCCTTTAGTTTTTTTCGTTTTTAAATCATAAAGATAGATTTTGACATCACTATCTGATAAATTATCATATATAAAGGCATAGTTATTATTATAAATACCACTATATTTATTATCTTTAGTATAGATTGTACACCTGTCTAATATAGCATTATCTTTTAACTCATTTTTATTGACACATTTATAAGTACTTAATAAATCTTGTTTTTCATCATCTTTATAGAAATACAAACTACCATCAAAATAACTCATATAAGAAGTTGCACCACTTACTTTTCCTTCATTTAGATTAATAGTCTTACTCGTACTACCTAAATTAACTAAGACATCATTACCATTTACTGTAATTTCATAAGCCGCCTTAGTTTCTTTTAAGTTATTATCTTTATCATAGACATACTTTTTAACATAATCACTACTTGTTAGTCTAATTCCTTCTTCATATAATTTTTGTAAATCATTATTAACTAAATATAAATGACCTTTACTAACTAAAGAGATAATACCATCATGAAGGCCAATATAATCATAATCTTCTAAAAGTTTGGCGCCATCATAAGAATATAAAACATATTTACTATTTTCTTTACTTACGACATAACTGTCTGAAGCACTCGCAATAATGCCTTTAACATTACCACTTAATTTTTTTGAAGTGCTATCAATAATGTAAGAAGTATCTTTATCTTTAGCTACTAAATAAAGTAAATTACCATTAACAATCGCTAAATTATCATAAGATGGTCTAATTAAATAATTAACCCCTTCACTTGTAATTTCAATTAAACCATATCGGTCAGACTCATCCGATATAACAATGACATCTTTACTAGTTAGATATTCTTTAAAATTATGGAGCATTATAGCTTTGTCACTTTTCTTTATATCATATAAGAATAACTCTTCACCATCTTTAACAAAAACATAATTATCTAAATAAATTTTACTAGCCTTAATGATTTCTTCGCCAAGTTCATTAACATTTATTATTCTTTCTATTTCATCACCTGTATAATCACTCTTGGCTACTAAACATTTTTCACTATCTTTGGTCGTACATTCATATCTGCCAAGTTCAACATCATTACGGTCTAAGAAAATTAAATTACCATCCTCATAACGGTAGTTATCTTTTTCAACGATAACAGGATCTTTTTCCTCTTCTTCAGGTTTACTTTCCTTAAAGACGACAAAGTAAATAATTACCACCGCAATAGCCAACAAAACTAAACCAATACCGATAACGATACCTAATCTTTGCCATTTATTTAAATCATCCCAAAAATCTTTGAAACTTCTTTTCTTCTTTTTGTGTTGGACTCTTTCTTTAGGAGTTTCTTCTTTTAATTCTTCGTTTTTTTCTTCTTCCGTTTCACTTTCTAATTCAATTATCTCATTATCATAATTAAAGTCGTTCATAATACTCTCCTTATTATATAGAGATTATATCATAAATTTTCTTATATTAAAAGAAAAAGGCAAATATTTCTATTCACCTTAAGAATTTATTAAGTAATGTTTTAAATGCCGAATATCTATTTCACATAATATGGTATTAAATATAATACCATATTACAATATATATTAAACTAGACAATATAACTATAAAATATATTTATTTTTTTATCTACCCTTTTACTTAAATTTACCTATTTATCGTTAACTTTTAAATATGTAAAGGGTCAATATCGATTTCTAAATTGACATCTTTATCATTTAAATAAATATTATCTAAGTATTTTAAAACACCCATTAACTTTGCGTCATAACGGTATTTAATAACAATTTGAAACCGATAAGTATTATTAAATTTAAATAAACTAGCGGTGGTAGGTCCCAAAACAATCGATGATGGAGAAATACTTTTTTTTAGGTAATTCGCAATCTTGGTAGCATTTTCTAAAGATTTATCATAATCTTTCGCAATGATTTTTAAACTAACTAAATAATAATAAGGTGGGTATTTTAAAATATGCCGAATATTCATTTCATAATTAAAGAATTTATTAAAATCGTTTTCTTTAACACAGTTTAAAACATAGTTATCGGGATTATATGTTTGTAATATTACTTCCCCGGCTAAATTACTTCTTCCAGCTCGGCCACTTGCTTGGTATAAAAGAGAAAATGTTCTTTCGTTACTCCTGAAATCCGGAATATTTAAAGAACTATCTGCATTGATAATACCCACTAAAGTAACATAAGGAAAATCAAAACCTTTACTAATCATTTGCGTACCAAGTAAAATATCATATTCATGATTTTTAAAACTCTCGATTATTTTTTCATGCGAACCCTTTTTACTGGTAGTGTCTTGATCCATGCGAATAATTCGAGCCTCTGGAATAATTTTTTGTAACTCTTCCATTACTTTTTCCGTACCAATTCCTAAATAATTTAAAGCATCTTCATGGCAGTTGGGACAAACATTATCTTTAGCAATGCTATACCCACAATAATGACATCTTAAATTATTTGAAGACTTATGATAAGTTAAAGTAATATCACAATTGGGACATTTATAAGTATAACCACAATTAGAACAAGTAATTGTCGTACTATAACCTCTTCTATTTAATAAAATCATGGCTTGTTCATGAGCCGAAACTCGCATCTTTAATTTAGTAATTAACTCATCACTAAAAATAAAGTTCTTTTTCTTGACTTCTTCCAGCATATCGACAATCGATACTTGCGGTAAAGTCCCCTTACCGGCTCTTTTCGTAAGTTTTAAGTGACTATAAACTCCTTTTAAGGCTCTCGCTTTACTTTCTAAAGTAGGAGTGGCACTTCCTAAAACTAAAGGCGCATGATGGTATTTACATCTTACCATTGCTATATCTTTAGCATTATATCTCGGCATATTATCTTGTTTAAAAGTATCACTATGTTCTTCGTCAATAATAATGATGCCAATATTTTCTAAAGGAGCAAAGATGGCGGAACGCGTTCCTACAACTAAAGAGACTTCCCCTCGCATAATCTTTAAATATTCATCATATTTTTCGCCACTAGATAAAGCACTGTGTAAAATGGCTACCCGACTTCCAAACCATTCATAAAAACGATTTACTAATGCGACCGTTAAACTAATTTCGGGCACTAACATAATCGCGGTCTTCCCTCTATTTAAGGCATCTTCAATTAGGTTTAGATAAACCTCCGTTTTCCCACTTCCGGTAATACCTTCCAGTAAAAAAGTTTTAAATTCATGAGTGTTTTTTACTATCTCAAACACTTTTTGTTGTTCTATATTTAAAGGATGTTTAACTAATCCTTCTAGAGAACTTTTGTTAATCCGGTATTCTTGTTCTTTTACTTCTTTAATTAATTCTTTTTCTTTTAAGGCTCTAAACGTATAAGCATCATAATCTTTTTTTAAGACTTTTTTTTCTTTTAATAATGTATTTAAAAGTATCGTTTGTTTATTTTCTTTACCATAACTTACTAAATAATCTAATATTTCTTTTTTGGTTTTATTTAACATTAAATAAGTTTTATAAAAATTATAATTCGTATCATTATCTTTTATTTTTAAAGAACTCGGAAGCATTGTTTGATAAGCACTTATTTTAGGACATAAAGTTTTTTCTTCTAAATAAAGACCTAAACGCATTAACTCATCATTTAGTTTGAGTTCGGGGTCAACTATTTCGACAATCTCTTTTAATTCATAATCACTATTAAAGGTATCTGTTATTTTCATGACAAAACCATTGATAGTTTTACTACCAAAGGGAACTTTTACTTTCATACCGGCTTGCAAAGATCCCCGCATATCAAGAGGAACTTCATAAGTAAAATATTTATCAATTTTTTTGGTTGGGTATTCAATTAAAACTTCCGCATACATAAAAGATCCTCCTTAAAATTAATTATAAGATAAATAATTAAAAAAAGAAAGTATTTAACTTTCTATTCGGCAATCGGATGAACCCCATAACCGGCAATTCCAACTTGACCATCAGCATAACCGACCCGACCATCCATAGTTAGTATTACCCATTGATGTGTCCACTGATTTTCATTAGCATGAGTCCAACTATAACCCATTTCTTCTAAAACCATACCTAAGGCTCTCGTTGTTCCCGCACAAGAAGACTCTCCTTTAATGAAAACCCCATAGGCCGTCCGGTAATCCACTCCACTTTCTTTATGAACTCCTTTTTGATAGTATTCACTAACCCTTTCGGCAGCCTTAGTAACTTTTTCTAAATCGGTACTTCCCGTAATACTTTTGGCTATCTCTTTCGCAATTACCCGGGCTTCGGCCTCTTTTTCTTTAGTGGTTAACTCACCACTAGGTTTAGTTTGAGTACTATTGTTATTACTACTATTATTGTTATGGCTTTGATTACTATTATTGTTGTTATTAGTATTTGGTTTATTCTTAACTGTTACTTTAAAAGTACCTTCAGTAACATTACCATTTTGATCGGTGGCTTTAACCAATACTTCATAAGTACCCGCTTTTTTGTTATCAATGTTTCCGGAAACTATAAAAGAAACTTCGCCCTCTTTTTCGTCAATCGCTTTTATTCCTTCTTCTAAATTGATATTATCTCCCACATAAATTGTTTTATCACTTAACCCATTAATAATCGGAAAAATAGTATCTTTAACAACTACTGTATACTCTTTAGAACTTATAATATCTTCATGATAATTTTGATAATTATAATCTGTTTCTAATATCATTTTTAATTTATTTTCTCCCACTAAAGAAAAAGTAATATCTTCACTTCCCTCTAGTAAAATATTGTTATATTCTAAAGAAATACTCGTATCTTGATACATTTTTTCTCTGTCTAAAAAAGTATCTATTAAATCGTTATAAGTAATAGTATCTAAATATTCTTTTTCTAATTCTTGATTTAAAAAAGCCGAATTATTGGTCTTTTTAATTAGATTAACTTCCCTTTCAATAATATTTTCGTCTTTTCTTTTTATAGCATAATTAATCCCAAAGATAAGACTTAGAATAACTAAAATAATAATTATGATAATTAACCAAATTAAATTTTTATTTTTATTCCTTTTTTTATTCTTCATATTCCACCTACTACTAGTATTTATTTTATTATAAAATTTATGTAAATTAAATAGTTAAAAAAATTAACTATGTTTCCATAATTAATTTTCGGGAGTCGTAAATTCTTTTAGTTCGCCATCACTTGATAATATTTTATTAACTTTTTCGGTCGCATTGTTTAATTTTTCACTACAATCTTTAGCTAGTTCCATGGCCTCTGTATATTTAATAATGGCATCTTCTAAAGGAACATTGCCAGCTTCTAATTCTTTAACTAAATCTTCTAAATCTTTTAAATTACTTTCAAAAGTTTTTTCCGCAACTTTTGATTTTTCTTTCTTTTCTTCTTTCACTTTTTATTCCTCCTATCTTTCTTTTTTTAAATTGGGTCCCATTACTAACACGGGGTCAGTATCTAAATTAGTAACATCTAACCAAGTGGCAAAAGGCATTTCTCCATTACTTTTATTTTTTCGAATGTTTTTAAGATTAGAAAATAAACATAAAATTAAATTTTCAATATCTAATTTAACAAGACCAAGTTTAGCCAGTCTATCATTAACTATTTTTAAAGTTGCTTCCACTTCTTTATTGCGTTCTTCACTTAAAGTATAATCTTGAACTAATTTTTCATAATCAGGACTAGTTACATTTTTAATATCGATATTATCAATTTCTTTGATTTCTTTTTTATGTTTAATTTTGGTATTTATCATGCTACCTACCATAAATACCGGGCAAACAATCCCACTGAAAAGCAAGGTAAATTCGGTATTTCCTAAAAATCTGCCGCCAATTGCCCCGACTAAAACCATGGAAAGGCCCGCAAAAATTATATCAAGAAGATTTTGATAATAACAAGTTTTCGAAAATTCTTTCATGTTGGAAAGTTCATTCCATTTTTCATGATATAAATTGGCTTTGGTAACTGTTAACTCTTGATGTAAATTTTCTTTTTCTTTACTATCTTTTTCTTTTTCTAAGTTTAAGTAACTTTTAACATTTTGTAGTAAAGCATATTCCGCTTTTATTTCATCATATTTTGCTAAGTATTCTTTTAATATTTCTTTATTTATCATTTCTTACCTCCAAAACTTCACTAGTAACTTCCCCTTTATGAAATTTAATGGTTATTTTATCTTTTACTTTTAAATTACTAACATCTTTAATAACTTTATCATCCTTTTTAACTAAAGAATAACCATTACTTAAGATATTTAAAGGATTAACCAATTTCAAAGTCGTAATTACATTATCTAAATAATTATGTTTTTTAATTAAATATTTATCCATTAAATTATTTAAATTAGTTTTTAAACCTTTTAAAATATTTTCATTTTCATTAATTAAGGCCATAGGACTTACAAACTGCAATCTGTTTAAATTTCTTTCTAATAAGACTTTTTTATTTTCCATATAATAAGTCATATTCTTTTGCAAATCTTCTAAAAGTTTATCTAATTTCTGTTCTTTTATTTCATATAAACTCATGGGATTTTTTAAGATAAAAGAATTTTTTAAATTATATAAAGATATAAACTTGGTATTAACTAAATTTTTAATATTTTTATTAAGTCTTAATTTATATTGATTAATTAAATTGTTAATATCTAAGACAGTAGGAACAGCCATTTCGGCCGCCCCGGTTGGGGTTGGAGCTCTTAGGTCCGCGACAAAATCCGCAATGGTAAAATCCGGTTCATGCCCAACAGCACTAATTATTGGCGTTTTAGCCTTATAAATGGCTCTCGCCACAATCTCTTCATTAAAAGCCCATAAATCTTCAATTGAGCCGCCACCTCTTCCAACAATTAAGACGTCACACCCAAAGTTATCGGCAACTTCAATTTGTTTTACGATATTCGGGGCTGCATCTTTTCCTTGAACAAGAGTTGGAAACAAGATGGCTTCACATAAAGGATATCTTCTTTTAATGGTACTCATAATATCTCTAACCGCCGCTCCAGTATCGGCTGTAACAATCCCTATTCTTTCAGGATACTTGGGTATTTCTTTTTTATGTTCTTTATTAAATAAACCCTCTTTAAGTAATTTCTCTTTTAACTTTTCATATTCTAAATATAAATTACCTAAACCATCCAGTTCCATCGAATCCACATATATTTGATAACTACCCATGGCCGGATACGCCGAAATTCGACCCTTTACTAAAACGTTCATGCCATCTTCCGGAACAAATGCTAAATTTCTCGCACTACTTTGAAACATAACGGCACTAATTCTTCCTCCATCATCTTTCAAAGTAAAATATAAATGCCCTCGGGTATGACACTTAAAGTTTGATATTTCCCCTTTTAAATAAATTCTATTTAAAAATAAATCACTATCTAATAAACTTTTAATATATTCGTTTACTTCGGATACTTCCAAATATTTTATCTCCTCAAACATAAATCCTCCTTTCTATTTTAATTTTCTTTCTTCTAAAACACTTCCAAGTAATTCATAATTTTTTAGGTAATTTTCCAATATCTCATCTTTATGAGGAATAACAAATGGTACTTCGCCAAACTCCGTAATAAATTTTTCTTCACCTTCAATACTTAAAAGTAATTCTTCTAAGTATTCAGGCGTAAATAAATTATAATAAACTAAAAATAAATTAATAAATTCCTCACTCGAATCTTTTAAGAAATTATTAAATTCTTCTCTTTTAAAATCCTCACTACTATTAACTTTATTAATTTCATTATAATCATCTTCCGAAAAATAAGAGGATATCATGCTTTCTTGATTTTCAAACAAAAATTCATTATCTAAAATTGCCACTTGACGAATGTTATCATTATAATAAATACCCCAGTTACTAGCATGTCTATCAGAACCGCCAAAAAGAATATCATAAATATAAACTTTGACTATGTCCATCATTAAGTCTGAAACATTACCATATAATTTTTCTAATTTAAACCAAATTTGGTATAAAGAACAATTTTCTTCAAATAAAATTCCCAATTCCCGAGCTGTTTTAAATTTACCA
The DNA here is from genome assembly GCA_947628485.1 of uncultured Bacilli bacterium. Taxonomy (GTDB): domain Bacteria; phylum Bacillota_I; class Bacilli_A; order RF39; family UBA660; genus SIG200. The sequence continues at coordinate 25,455 of CANRAA010000005.1, forward strand.
TTCTTATTTAATAAATCTTCACTAATACTATAATATTTATGATATTGTGACTTAAAGGAAATATCGCCATCATAGTCCAATATAACTACTTTATAATCCGGACATTTTAAATTAAAAATGGAGGCTAGTCTTCTTCCTATTACTTCATTAACAGCTTCTTTTATATTCCAAGTATCTTTAATAAAGTAATTACCGGAAGATAAATATACTTCTCTTACATGACCCACTTTGCTAATTTTTTGAAAATCCTTATTCGTTAATTTCATTTTTGGTAACCTTATCTAATACGGCATTAATTATTTTACGAACACTATCATCACTATATTTTTTGGCAAGTTCTATGGCTTCATTAATTACCACAATATCGGGAGTATCCGTATACAATAACTCAAAGATACCCATTCTAAGAATAGAGGCACCAGTCTTATCAATTCGAGAAATATCCCAATCTTTCATATATTTATTAGCTATTTCATCAATGGTATTTTGATAAGTAATAACCCCATAGACAATATCTTTAACAAAATCGTTTTCAATTTCCATATTATCTTTGATTATTTCATCAATATTAGTTTGAGTATTATTTTTGAATAAATCCCATTGATATAAGATAATCATACATTTTTCTCTTAATTCACTTCTGGTCTTGGCCATAATTATCACCACACTTTCAATTATACCAAATGTCCTATTTATTTACTAGATTATTTTTGGACCTTTCTTTTTAATTCATATAAGTAATTTAAAGCTTCAAGCGGCGTCATATTAACTGGATCAATTTTATTTAATTCCTCTTTTAATAAGTCTTCACTTTTATCTTTTTCTTCTTCAAAATCAAAACTTAATTGCACTTTTTCAATTTGTTTATTACTCTTTTTATTACTTTCGTAATTTCTTAATATGTCACTTGCTCTTTCTAAAAGACTTTCGGGTAATCCGGCAAGTTTAGCCACATGAATACCATAGCTTTTGTCAATCGCCCCATTTTTCACTTTATGTAAGAAAGTAATTTCGCCATTATTCTCGACTGCCTCAACATGCACATTTTTAATAAGTTTAAACTTTTTCTCTAAACTAGTTAGTTCATGATAATGGGTCGAAAATAAAGTTAAGGCTTTAATATTTTCACAAACATATTCTAAGATGGCTTGAGCTAAACTCATCCCATCATAAGTTGCAGTACCCCGTCCTAATTCATCAAAAATAATTAAACTTTTTTCAGTCGCATTCGCTAGGGCATTTTCCGCCTCTTTCATTTCAACCATAAAAGTAGACTCACCCGATACTAAATCATCAGAGGCTCCAATACGGGTAAATATTTTATCAATAATCGGAATCTTGGCTTTTTTAGCAGGAACAAAAGACCCCATTTGCGCCATAATTATGATAATGGCTACTTCCCTCATGAATGTTGATTTACCACTCATGTTAGGGCCTGTTATAAGTAAAGTACTTTGATTACTATTCATTACACAATCATTTGCCACATAATTATCTTTACTAACTACTTCGACAACAGGATGTCTTCCTTCAATTATTTCTAAGTCTTTACCTTCATTTAAAGTAGGTCTAACTAAATTATACTCTTCACTACAAATAGATAAAGATACTAAAGCGTCTACTTCACTAATAATATCGGCCGTCTTTTTAATTTTCAAAACTTCTTTTTTAATTATATTTTTAATTTCGGTAAATAAATTGTACTCAAGTTCAATAATTTTTTCTTCGGCATTTAAAATTAAAGCTTCTTTTTCTTTTAATTCGGGAGAGATATATCTTTCACAATTTGTTAAAGTTTGTCTTCTTTCCCAACCAAAATTTTCTTTAACTTCTTTAGCCATACCTTTAGATACTTCAATAAAATAACCAAAGACTTTATTAAAACCAACTTTTAAAGTTTTAATTCCCGTTTCTTCTTTTAATTTATTTTCAATTTGCAAAATAAAATCTTTCCCATTACTCCGAATATTTTTAAGTTCATCTAAATCTTTATTATAACCCTCTTTAATTAGGTATCCTTCTTTAACACTGATTGGAGGGTTTTCATATAAAGAGGCTTCCAACAACATATAGATATCTTGATGCGTATCAATATCTGGATACATATCAAGTTTAATTAAAATTTCTTTTAGTCTTGGTAAAACTTTTAAACTGTTTCTTAGTTGCAAAAGATCTCTTCCATTAACACTACCGGTGGCTACTTTCCCGCATAATCTTTCAATATCATAAATTTCATTTAATAAATTTTTAAGTTCATCTTTTAAAATAAAATTATTATTTAAACATTCAATTCTATCATATCTTTGATTAAGTAAATTTAGATCTTTTAAAGGATGCATTAAAAAACTTTTAAGTTTTCTTGACCCCATCGCCGTCTTACATTTATCTAAAAGCCAAATCAAAGAAAAGTTGCGATCTTTTAATCTAATCGTTTCAAATAATTCTAAATTACGAACAGTGTGAACATCCATTTCCAAATAATCCAATTTATTGATTTCTTTTAGTTCATTAAAATGACTTAAATCTTTTAATTCTTTAACAACTAAATAATAAAATAAATGGTTAACGCCCATTTTCTTCCTGGCATCATTGACTTTTTTTAAGAAAGGTAATTCTTCATTATAATAAGCATTACTAAAAACAACATCAATCCCATATTTATTTTTTAGGGTATCTACTAACGTAACATTGGTATTATCTATTAAAATAACTTCTTTAATACCTAAATTTAAAACTTCACTATAAAGAGTATTTTCTTCTTTTTTTAAACTAATACTAGAAAGTTCCCCCGTCGAAATATCAGCATAAGTAATAATATAGATATCACTAAATTCTAGAATACTCGCTATATAAGAATTAACTTTATCATCTAAAAGTTCATAATCGGTTATCGTTCCTTTACTAATAACATCAACGACCCCTCTTTTAACAGTATCTTTAGTCGTTTTAGGGTCTTCTAGTTGTTCACAAATGGCAATTCGATAACCTTTATTAACTAATTTTTCGATATAACCTTTAACTGCATGATAAGGAACACCACACATCGGTACTCTTTCATCTAGTCCACAAGATTTACCTGTTAAAGTAAGTTCTAGTTCTCTTGAGGCCGTAAGTCCATCTTCAAAAAACAATTCATAAAAATCTCCAAGCCGAAAAAATAGAAGTTCATCTTCATAATTATCTTTGATTTCCATATATTGTCTCATCATGGGACTTAATTTATTTCTGTCTACTTCATTTCTTTTCATAGCCTTTATTATACTATTTTTAAATAAAGAATACAAGAAATAACCGTGGTTTTTTAATTTCCTTCAAAGACTTTAATTAAGCCATTTTCTAGGTAATAATTTAATTCTTCATAACAGTCAAGACTTTCACTGGCTTATTTAACAAATAAATTAAAATATTCCTATTATGCAGTATATTTAAAATAATAACATAGTTAAGTTCCGCAAAAGAAGAGAGTCCAATATAACCTTTAATATTTCCTTTATCTTCATTTATTAAAAAATAAACATCGGTATTTTCCAAATTATGATAATATTCTTTTAATCTATTAACTCTATCTTTATTATTAGCAATTAATTTAGGATAATCTAAAACTTCATAATTATTACTTTTAAAACAATTAACCCAATAATCTATTTTCTTACCTAAAGAAAGACTTCCTGATAAAACAACATTATTCATTAATATCTTAATTTCTTTCTTTTAATCTTATAATCCGGTATTACTTCTTCTACGATATGCCAGAAATTCTTACTATGATTAGCCTCAAAAAAATGAGCCATTTCATGAACAATAACATAGTCAATTAAAGAAATATCTTTTTTAAGTAGTTCGCTATTTAAAGTGATAATATTTTTTCTCGTGTTACAAACTCCCCATCTAGTCCGCATTTTTCTAATTTTTAAATCAAAATCCGGTAAATTATTAAAGCACTTTTTACAAACATCAATTTCCTCTTTAAATACTCTTTCACATTCTTTAGCATAAAAATTCTCTAAAGCCTCTTCATTAAAGCAAGTAATCGTATCTTCATCAACTTCAATATCTTTTACTCTGTTATCAAAATTAACTTCATAACTTTTACCTAGATACCAAAATTTTTCTTCTCTTTTACTTCTCTCTAAGGCATCTTCATACATCTTTAAAATCGCACTGGAATTTTTCATAATTAAATTTTGAACTTCTTTATCACTAATAAAACGGGGAGCTGTGATAATTAAATTACAATTTTCGTCAAAACGAAAATAAAGATTTTTATTATCTTTTCTTACTACTTCATAATTAATAATGTAATCATTTAACTTAAATTTCATTATTCACCACTATTTAATTTTAGCACATAAATCTTTATCTTACAAATTCATTTAACCAAAAATAATCTTTATTTTGAAAATCACAGACAAATAAATTATCACTATTTAAATAATTTAAAAGTAAGGTGGGATTAATAATATTACTTTTTAAAATAATATGACTGGGGTAAACTTTTAAAATACTTTCTTCACCGCGATATTTATTATAAATAATATGTTTCTTTTCAATATAATTATAATAGCGATTATTTTTAAATAAATTATAAATTCTTTTATTAACATACATGGGATCAAAAGATAAAAATAAATCGTCATATACTTCATAAGAGGCTCCAAGATCATAAGTATCTAAATAATATAAGCCCTCAATTGTTTTATATAAATTATAAGGGGTCTCTTTAGTTAAAATAGTCATTTCCCGATTAATTTTAAAAATATAAAAGCATCGCATAATTATCACCATTTTCATTATATAACAATATTCACAAATAAATTGTCGAAGGGTGTCGAGTGATAAACAAATTAGATTATGTTAATTTAGCGAAAAATTTCGCTAAATTAACAATAACTATTAAATTATTTGCTTTCACAATTTTTTCTCATCGCCTCCATTACTTCTTCCATTCCCTCGATTACTATAGTTGACTCACCTGTTTCTAAAGAAAAATTATATAAACTTTCAATTAGTTTAATATTCTTTTTTTCTTTTTTAGAAAGCTTATTATAACAATCGTTTATTATTATTTTATGAAGGTCAAATAACGATAAATTGTTATTAATAATTTCATTGAAATAATAATTTCTTTCGCTTTCATCTTTAATTGGCAATAATTCAACAATATATGGCCAAGGAATTTGAGAGGATAAGATATAATCATCTTTAAATGTATTATAAAACTCTTGCATTAATTTTAAATTAAATTCGGTAAAATCCTTGCCATAAGCCTTTGTTAATGTTTTTGACCATTTATTAATGTATTCTTCATTTGAGCCACACTTTTCTTCCATTTCTTGAAGATGTTTGCCAACCATCCACTTCATATGCAAATCTTCCATATTATTTTCAATTGCTCTAACATAACTATTAACTTGTGATTTTTCAATTGTTCTCATTAATTCATCATATTTTTCTTTGTTCATTTTTTACCTCTTTTCTTTCTTTTTTTAAATGATGTTTTGCTCTTTTTTATTCTTTTTGATTTTGTGCCTATTTTTCCTCCCTTCACTATTATTATTAAACTTTTTTTCCGGATTTCCTTTTTTTTCAAAGATAATTTTTTAAAAAATTTACAAATGTGTAAAATTTGACACAAAATGTTTCTTTATATACATTTTGTTTACTGAAAATTAAATGTAATTTAAACGCCAAAAAATACACCTTTTGACAATAAAAGATGTATTTAATATTTACTATTTTATATTTAAAATTATTTCTTCATTTGTTCAATAATTTGCGCTTTCAAACTATCGATATTAAGATTATAAGCATTTAATAATTCTTCTTTAGTACCACCAAGAACATATTTATCTATTCCTAATATATATTCTTTACCAGTAGCATACTTATACCAAAAATCTTTACTACTATACTCGACAATAAATGTTTTAACGTGAGAAGGAAGTAACATATTTTGATATTTTTCATTTTGCATAGCAAATAATTCACTACTTGGCATCGATACTACCCGAAAATCAATACCATAAGGAGCCAGTTCGGTCGCTAGTCTTAAGGCAATTGGTACTTCACTACCTGAGGAAATAATTATGGCGTTAGCTTCTTCTCTTTCTTTTCTTACTCTATAAGCTCCCCCGAGAACATATTTTGGATTAGTATCTTCTAATTTTTTAGTATTAATATTCCCCACAATGATTGCCGTCGTTTTTTTATGACTCGTAATTATTTCGTAAACCCCTAAAACTTCATTAATATCTGCTGGCCTAAAGGTAATTAAACCAGGGATACTTCTTAAATTATTAATCTCATTTATTGGGTGAAATCCTAGTTCCTCATAAGTATTTAGGAAAGTATCTTCTGTAAATACATAAGTAATATCTAAATTATTTAAACTGGCTATTTTAATAAAAGACTCCATTGCACTTTCGTAAGTTAAGGAAGTTGCAATAAACATTTTAAAGCCTAAACTAGCAAGCCCTAAAGATACACTACCTAAAGCTAAAATTCTTTCCCCAAATAAAATGTTTCTGCCCGTTTTTTCTTCTTTATTCATAAAAGAAGTATTATTAATTAAACATTTATTATAGTAAAAATTATCATTACTAGCCGCTAGAACAAAAGGACTTTTGGCTGCGATTAAATTAAATATTTTACTATTACTTAAAATTAATTCTTCTTCATAACTATCATTTATTTTGATGTTTTCACTTTTAAAATTAACATTAACTCGTCCTAATTCTAAAAAGTCAATTATTTCATTTATCTTTTTATTTTCCCGATATTCTTCCACAAGTTCATGCCATTTACTAAGTGGTTTAGCAAGTCTTCTTGCGAGTTCCTCCTTAATTTCTACTTTTACTTCTTCAATGGTAGCAAAAGCCGAAGGAATACCATACTCATTTCTTAAAGCATCCATATTATCTTTATCTAAAGGAAGATCCGTATAGAACTCATCCTCCTCTTTATCTTTAATATTAATTAGAATAACAGTTGATTTTTTATTTCTTTTTGCATCATCTATCGCATCGTCAATCGCACTTAAATTATCATTAATAACATCTAAATCAATATTTAAAGCCATTAAACGGTCCATTAATTCTTCCGTAAATACTTCACTAGTTTTACTATCTTTACTAATATCGTCATTAATAACGATATAAATTAAGTCTTTTACTTCTTCCGTTGAGGCAAAAGATAAAGCTTCATAAGAAGTACCACTCATTAAATCGCTTAATTTACAAATACAATAAGTTTTAAAATCTAAGATACTATTTTTTTTGAGTTCATCTTTAATTAAAGTATCTAAATATCTTTTACCTAAAGAAATACCAACGGCCTCTCCGATAATATCGCCCGGATTAATACCTCCAACTTGGACTCCTGGAGTCATACTCGTAAGGATGCCTGGGGTAGGACTATCCATTCTTTTAAAATCTTTTAAATTATCAATAGTTAAGTTTCGTGTAAACAAATAATTGGCAGCATAATAAGTTGGTAAAAATTCATTATTAACCAACACTCTATCTCTATTAATATAATTAGGACGATGGATTTCAAACATCAAATGTTTTAAATATAACGTATAAAACACTTTAGATGCGGCAATATTTAAGAAAACATTACCATGACCAGCCTCTCTAATCATATCTAAACTTAACATCTTTAAATTATTTATTATTAACTTATCTCTTTTACTCATAAACTACCTCTTACTAACTATTAAATTATGAATTTTTTCTACTGACTCATTATTATCTAATTTTTTTAATCTTTCATGGGCTTTTTTTATAAACGTATCATTTACTTCTAATCTTTCTAATACTCTTTTAAAGCTCCAGATATTTCTGACCTTTAGGCCATATTTTTTTCTGGCTATAAACCTTGCATTGTATTTCTCTTGACCCCCCACACCCGGAACTAGTATCATTGGAAGTCTCATCTCTAAAGACTCGGTAACTGTTGCTCCACCAGGTTTCGATATCACGAGAGTACTTATCTTCATTAAATTTAAAACATCTTTGGAATATCCTAAAACTAATACATTCTTTATCTTATTCTTTTTAACATATTCTTCGCATTTTACTTTTAATTTTTCATTCTTACCACTTATAAAGATAATATATTTATCTAAATTTAATTTACAAATGGTTTTAAAGTAATCATAGTAATACATACTCCCGACAGATGAACCACCAAAGAATAAATAAATCTTTTTATCTTTTTTTAAATTATATCTTTTATAGATATCTTCTAATTTATCCAAATGTTTAATTTTATCAATATTTAAAGGAAGACCAAAGGGGAATATTTTTTTGCTTTCCACTCCTCTTTTAATTAATTCTTCTTTAACCACATCATTACCAACAATATAACCATCTTCTAAATGTTTATTTTTAATCCAACATTCATGAGGACTATAATCCGTAATAATCGTATATAGTTTAGGGTTAATTAAACCTAACTTTTTATAATAAGTAATGATATTGCTAGCATAAAAGTGCGAAGATATGACAATATCAGGATTATAATCCACAATAACATTTCGTAGGGTTTCATTATCATAACTCTTCTTAGCAAATTCATTATGGGCAAGCGTGGTAAGACGATGGTCCATTAACTCATAGAAAAAATTAAAGATTAAAGCAGGACGATATTTTCCTACAAAATCCATTACTTTAACACCAATCCGGCCTAAAAAATTACCATAGTCGCTAATATCTAAAAGTTTAACATTTAAACTACTATCTTCACTAAGGTAATTAGCAACATATTTAGCTATGGCCTCATGACCAGATCCATAACGAGCATATAATACTAGAACTTTTTTCTTCATACTTCTTACCCTCATCCTAATTATAAAACAAATTGCAAAATAAAACAATGAATTTACTGATTCATTGTTACATTATAGTTATTATTTGCTAGTTCATTAAGATATGAAAATCTTACTTCCAGGAGCAATACTCCTAAAACAATTACGCTATAAAATAAGATTAGTCCTCCAAAATGACTTAACATTTTTTTCATTATATCACTCCTTCTAAATCAATCATATCAAAACATAAGTTTGTAATCAAGGGCAAAAAAGAAATTTTAAAAATTTTAAACATTTGTTTGACATTTTTTAACTATTGTTGTAAAATTATTTTAAGGAGATGATAATTTTATGATAATACCAGAACTTACACCAAGACAAAATGACATTTTAGACTTTGTAAAAAAATATACGGCTGAACATGGATATCCGCCTGCCATTAGGGAAATTTGTAAAGGAGTTGGCTTAAGTAGTCCCGCTACTGTATTCGTTCATTTAAAGAATTTGGAAAACTTAGGTTATATTAAAACCACAAGTAATAAATTTAGAACGATTGAAATTTTATGCGAAAATGAATACTTACCAGTTAATGAAGATGTTATTAAAGTACCACTTCTTGGTAAAGTAACAGCAGGAAATCCTATTACGGCGATTGAACAACCAAATGAGTTCTTTAAAATTCCCGCATCCTTAGTACCAGCAGCAGCTACAATATTCACTCTTCATGTCAGTGGTGAAAGTATGATTAATGCCGGTATCTATGATGGCGATTATGTTATTGTGGAAAGACAAAGTACAGCGAGAAATGGTGATATAGTTGTTGCCATGACTATGGAAGGGGAAGCTACGATTAAAACTTTCTATAAAGAAAATGGTCATATCAGATTACAACCTGAAAATGACACGATGGACCCAATTATATTAGATAATTGTGTTATCTTAGGAAAAGCCATTGGCTTATATAGAAAATTCTAATTAATTATTTAAACAAGCAAAAAGATATTTAGGCAAATACTTAAATATCTTTTTATATGTCTTAGTTTTAAGAATTTACAGCAGCACTTTCATATATTATATTGTAAATTTTATTCTTAGTTAGTTCTTTATCAATTACTACTCTAATATAGTTTGAAGAGCGGCCAATTGATTTACCATCCTTTACTTCTTCAATTAGAATGTCTAATGGTTTACCAATAAATTTAGCTTGATATTGTTTTTCTAAGATATCAGATAGATTAAGAAGTTTATGATCTCTTTTCGATTTATCTATGGAAGATACTTCTTTCATTAGACTAGCTTTCGTGCCATCTCTTTTCGAATAAGGAAAAACATGAATTTTACTAAATTCTAATTTTTTCGCATTTTCATAAGTCTCCATAAAATCTTTTTCGGTTTCTTCAGGGAATCCGACAATGATATCGGTAGAAATAGCAATATCAGGTCTAATCCTTCTTATTTCTTTTATTTTATTAAAGAAATATTCCATATTATATTTTCTATTCATTAAAGATAGAACATGATCACTTCCCGCTTGTAAAGGAATATGTAAATGATTACAAAACTTTTCATTAGTTTTAAGCATTTCCATAAACTTATCATTAAGTTCCGTAATTTCCACACTAGATAGTCTTATTCTTTTAATATTATCTATTTTAGATAACTCATTAATAACATCTACTAAATCATAACCATTATCATTATAAGAACCAGTATGAATACCAGTTAAGACAATTTCTTGATGGTTTTTAGAAAGTTCCTTGGCCTCTTTAATGATTTCTGCAAAGTTTTTACTCCGACATTTACCCCTCATAAAAGGAATTATACAATAAGAACAAAAATTATCACAACCATCTTGAATTTTAATAAATGCTCTCGTATGATTAAAATCATTAATCATCATACTTTCAAATTCTAAATCGCGATTTTTATCGACATAATAATATTTTTCATGAGTATTTAGATACTCCTTAATTAATTCGGGTATCTTTACTTTATTTTTATTACCAAGTAAAATGTCTACCCCCATTTCTTTGTATTCTTCGGGTTTATTTTGCGTACTACAACCAAAGACAACTAAAATAGCCTTAGGATTTTCTCTTTTTACTCTTCTAACAAACTTTTTACATTTACTATCAGAAGTATTGGTAACCGTACAAGTATTAACTAAAACAATGTCCGCCTCATTTAACTCATGCGTAAATAAGAAACCTTCACTTATTAAGGCTTCTTTTAAAAAGTTCGACTCGTAAGCATTTACTTTACAACCAAAAGTTTCAATATAAAACTTCATTAAAACCACCCTTTAATTTAAGAGTTCATTAAGTTCCTTTAAAGCATTTAAGAAAGCTTCTTCTTTTTCATAACTAATAACTCTTACTTCTTTTACTTCATCTAATTCATTTTTATTTACTAAATCATTTAAATCAACTTTTTTAACGACTAAATCGTCCATTACTTCTTCTTTTTCATAATTTACAGCATACTTATTTTTCTTTTGTAATAACTCATCATAACTAATAATAGCTTTTTCTTCTTGTTCTTTTTCATATTCAAAATTACTAGAGGATTCAATATTTTCACTTTTAAGTTTCTCGGTTAAAGCCTTTAAATCTAAAAGTTCGCCTTCTTCATCATTATACTCTTCTACCTCTTCTTTTTTTGGCTCTTCAACTTTAACTTCTTTCACTTCTTCTTTTTTTGCATCTTCATTAATATCATTTTCTAGATGTTTAAATAAATCTTCACTATCTATCACATCTTTATTTATCTTAATAAAATAAACTAAAGTTACTAGTAAGATAAGTAAAGCAATAATGGCAAAGAAAAAGATTATATCAACCATACTAAAAGAATTAATTAAATAGAGAATATCTTCTAATAACTTCATCTTTTTCACCACCTCTACTAATTAGTTACATAATCATTTTAACACTTTGTGTAAATAAAAATAAGTATCTAGCATTTGCTTTACATAAATGTTTGCAAATGTTGACACTTATTATAACACAATATTATAAAGTATTCAATTACTCTACAACAATTGATTCATAAAATCTGCTAAACTATTTTTTACACAAGAAATTCTATTTTGACAAAGTTCTTGTTTTTGGTTTTTCTTCAAAAGATGTTACTGGTAAACAGTCAGTCATTACACCTTTAGGAACCTCTATTTTTTTGCCTTTAGTATACATAAGATAATCTTCAAGATTTTCATTTATTAAAGGCAATAATTCAAAAGGTAATCCAATTTGCTCAGAAATTATTTGTTTGGTTTCATCTTTTAAATTATGATTAATTACATCATCTGTTTTTTCGTCTATAATTATTAATTTATCAATATTTGCATCATCAAAATAAGTATTATTTTTAAATTTTGTAATAACTTCTTCTTTATTAGCAAATGACCATTGTAATGTGAAAAGTTTTTCAACATCTTCTTTAGTAGTATAAAATGCTGTTGGATTGCCATAAGTTTCAACAAGCGCTAAATAAAAATCACTTAAAGCCGCTAGTTTCTCTCCTACAGTACTATTTTTTGTAACATTTCCTACACTAATTCTGAAAGCCCCATCAATATAACCGTCAAGACAATACCTTATATAAAAAGGAAGACCAGGTTGAAACATCTCGCTATAAGTACGATATTGAGAAAAATATTCACCAAAAAGATTAGTATTATCAACTCCATAAATATTTATTTTCTTTCCTAATTTATCCTTTAAAAAATGCTCAAGTTCATAACAACTTACAAATTCAAACTCAAATTTCATACACCCCTCCTAAATAATGTCGTTTATTATAACACAATATTATCTAATAGTCAATTACTCAGTAACGATTTGGTAAGGATTTGTGAATAATTAGTAAAAATGTCCCTTTTTTTGGTAACGAATAATTAGTAAAAATGTCCCTTCATATTTTTTTGTTGACAATAGGCAATTATGTGATAGGCATTTTTAGCCAAAGGCTGATAATATAAGCCTTTGCAAGCCGATAACATCACATAATTGGGTTCCTATTGTCAATAAAATAAATTAATAAAACGAAGACATTTTCATTAATTATTCAATTTTTAAATAGGGACATTTTCAAAAATTTTTCACATACTCAGTAACGATTTGGTAAGGATTTATGATTAATTTATGATAATGTCTTAAGTGTTAGTATTTGAAAATGTCTCAAAACTAATATAATATATGTCACT
>CANRAA010000006.1 GCA_947628485.1 uncultured Bacilli bacterium
CTATTTTTTTGCACTAAATTTTACATCAAAAAAGAATGACGATTTTTTATTCATCACTCCTTAATGTTTAAGAACCGTTAAATATTATTTTTCTTTTTCTTATGATGTTTTTTACGATCATTTTCAAATAAATAATAAGTTTCTGTTTCATCATCTTCTTCATCATTTATTTCGGTGATAGCATTTTTATCTTCTACTTGTTCTTTTACTTCTTCTCTAACTTCTTCTTTTTTTCTTTCTTTAGTTTTCTTCTTTTCTTTTGTTTCTTTTACATCTTTCTTAGGTTCTTCTTTTAATATATTGTTTTCCTTAGGTATTTCCGTCTTAACCTTTTTCCCTTTTTTACTTAACCTAATTATACAGATAAAGGCTAGGAATAAAACTACTGCTAAAGCCACAATAATATATAAATATAGATGATTAGAATTAATTAAATCTTTTACTTGGGCATCATCATATAAAGTTAAAGTATTATTAACAGTATCATAGAGATAAAAATCTTTTTTACCGGTTGCCACATTCATTCCATAAACGACATAGAATTTGGAATTATCTTTATAGTTTAAAGCGGCGTGGGTTGTTCCTCCAATCATGGAAGTTGCTTTAGATAAACCCGGTAAAGTTCCTTCATAATCTAAAACGACAATCTTTAAAGATGTACCTACTACTTCATTATACTTAGTATATTTACCATTTTGATAAATAAAACTTTCAACTGTACCATCTTCTTTTTTAAGACCTACTAAAGTATAGCCTAATTTATCATTACTACAACTTGGAATTTTAAAATCATTTATCTCGACTTCACTATCTAGAAATAAATCCGGACAAGTATAATTTTCTCTTATTTTAATAACTGTATAGTTTTCTTTATCTACCGTAACATTAATCGGATGTTCATCAATTACTTCCGCTACTAAGGTATAAGTTTTTTCACTACCATTTTCCGCTCTTACCACAATATTTATTGTATTTGCGCCCTCCGTTACATTAACTGTTCCCGCACCTGATACAGAAGATTTACTATCATTTGGATTAGCAATAACATTAACACTCGTTGTTCCTTCTGGTACTACTACTTTATAATTTAAATTATCCTTACTGAATGCTGGGGTGATTTCATAACCTTCGACACTTAATTCTTTTAAATCATTATCTTTAGAATAACTTGCTTCAAGTTCTTCTTGCGTAATAATATTAATTGTTTTACTACCAGCACTTAAGGATAATTCACTAAAATCTTGATAAGCATATGCATCATACATATCTATAGATATTTTTGTCGAACCCGTTTTTAAGGCTTGGAATGTAAAAGTATATTTTTTACTTTTGGTACCCGTGGCCGATGAATTAGCCATCTTGACGCCATTACCTTCCGCTGTTGTACTAGTTAGTTGTAAATATTTTTTATCATAACTAAGTTGCATTTCCCAACTACCAATAGGAACACTACTAGATAGGGTTACAGTAACCGTTACTTTATTTTTAACCACCACGGTATTTGTCCCACTTATACTAATATTTCCACTCGCCGCATTAACAAGGCTTGGTAATATTATTAAACTTAAAAAGGTAAATATTAATAATTTTAACTTCTTCATGAAATCCTCCTAACTAATTGTGTATGTACCTAAAATACTTCTTTGAACTTGTAATAAATCTAAGGCATTAATGACACCATCTCCTGAGGTATCACCCGCACTATCATAAACACCATCGAGATTATATGTTCCCAATAAATTTTTTTGAACTTGTAATAAATCTAGAGCATTAATAACACCATCTCCTGAAGTATCACCTTTAACCACAGCGGTTAAAGTTTCATTGGTATTGGCATTTTTAATTGTTATTTGATAACCCGTACCAATACTTCCATCAGTAACTAGATTACCACTCGCATTTTTAACAGTTACAGCCCCACTTCCGGCAATACTTTCGATGGTTTCTTTAAGTTCACTAATTGAAGTATTGGCGACTATTCCGGAAATATTGCCTCCAGAATAATGATAGCCACTACTCGTAACAATTGTACTAACTGCCAGTTTTGATGGATCAGTTGAAGCATTACTATCAACAGCACCATTACTGGTATTGTAATTGGTAATATCCATATTATTATAAACTGGTATATAGAAGACAAATGGACTATTTATAAGACCCGCATCATTATAAGTTTTATATGATGACTTAGACTCTTCGGATGGGGAGTTTATATTGGTCATATATTGATGCCCATATAATTTGTTGCTTTCAGTTGGCACGACATTAAATTTTTGTAAGTAAATAGTATATTGACCTTTAGCAATATAGTTATTAGCAATTTGACTAGCGCCACCTTTAATGGCTTCGTGAACCCCATACCAATTATGCTCTTTCGCATAAGTAAGGCCACAGGTAGTCGCTCCTTTAGAAGTCGCACAACTATCACTTACCCCAAAGTTATAGAAATTGTAATAATTTTCATAACCGGGATAAACACCACTATATAAATTGTATAAAGAGTCTTTAGCTCCTAGTTCTTGTAAAACCCTTGAAGCAATATGAACTGGACTCACATTTAACTCATAACCAACATCATTCATGACATTACCTAAGTTTGTACCTTTTTCGTAGTGATACTTATAGAATGCGGAATGGTCGATTAAATCAGAGGCTGCTGGAGCATAAGAGGAAGATAAACCAGTATCATATTTTAAATATTCAAATTGGAAAACATAAGAATCACTTAACCAATTTCTGGGGTCCATATAATAGGCTACCGCACTAGCTGAGGCTGGATACCAAGTTTTAGAGTAAGGATTATGACAAGTTGAGTCAACATTACTTGGGTCACTACTCGAAATATAACTTTCGCCACAGACGCTTTCTTTATTTACGGCCGTACTCCAATCAAGACCCGTGGGAATTGATTTAAATTGCCAGTTAGGATGGTCACTTTGCATTTTACATAGTCCTGGCCAATAAGTAGAAGGAAATCCGGCATTTTGCATATTTACTTCACAATTACTCGTCGCATTTTCATTATAAACTAAAGTGGAAACAGAGACATAACTTGCACAAACATAACCCGTGGCACTTCCCTCATAATAAAGTTGATACCACCCTTTTGAGCATCCTCCTTCATCACTATATAATTTATCACTTGTTAAGGTATATTCACTATTTTTACTTAAAGTTTTAATCGAACTATATTTAGTCCCCGGACCACTTCTTAAATAAACACCCGTTCCGGTTATTTTCCCCCGATAAACATCAGCATAACAAATATTCATATTGACTATGAATAAGAAAATAAATATTAAAATTTTAAAATATCTACTTCGCATATTATGCCTACCTTCCTACCTAATTTTATCATATTTTAGCGAATTTTAGCATAACATATATAAAATTATGTAAAAAATGTTACTATATTTGACATTTTATATCTATTAATTTTACAAAACATATATTATAATATTGTGCGAAAGAAGGAATTTGGGATGAACAAGGTATTTGACCCTATTGATATATTTTTTATTGTAATTATATTAGTTTATTTCGGATGTTTAATATCTTTTATTGTAATTTTTGTCCAAAAATACTATGATTTTGCTAAACCTAAAGATGATACTATTGAAAAAGTAAAAACTATAGACAAAAAAAGTATTAAAAGTTTTATCTTAAGTAAAAAAGATGATAATAAGAAAGATAATAAAACTAAATCAACAACCAAAAATAAGAGTCCAAAAAAAGATAATAAAGTTCCAACCCAAATGAAAAAAGTTCCTAAGAAAAATACTAACACCAAGAAAAAAAGGCCAAATAAAACCCAAAGTAAGAAAAATGTTAAAAGAAATTATAAATCTAACGTTTCTTATGTTCGAAACAATCCCAAAAGAAAAGGCGCATCTAAATAATTAATGTGTCTTTTTACTTGCATTATTTTCTAAATGTTTTTTTAATTCATCACCATATAAACTAAAATAAATTAAATTATCTCTTACTTCACTTTCTATTAAATGATTTTCTAAATATTCCATTGGAGTTATAGCTAGATTAAAGAGCCCACTAAAAACTTCTTGAACAATACGCATGTCTTCTTCTCTTTGAAGAGTACTTTTTAAAAAATTTAGCCATTCTTCTTCTAAGCCTTCTTTAATAAGGCCATTTTTAATCGTGGCCTCATAAAATGTTTTGATATATCTTTCTTTATCAAAAGGAACTACTTCTTTCTTTTTACTAAATAAGTTAAATTTCATATTCACCTCTAAATTTAAGTCTATTATAACAAAACATTTATGTTAAGACAATTATATTTTACGATAAATCATAATTATATACGCCATGAATTTTTAAAAGGTCCGTTTCGGTTGGCTGCTCTACTACATATTCTTTATCTTCTTTAGTTACGGTAAATACAATTTCATATTCTCTTCTTTCCGTGGTATCTTTCATTTTATCTAATTTATAATTTAAATATTTATCTTCATCAATATTCCCATTTTCATCTTTAAATTCATCACTATGATTTTCCATATAAATATAAGCATCATCTTGGGCTTTCTTTAAATCATAAACTTCTATTCTTACCGTAATATACGTAATATCATTATCATATTCTTCCTCTGTTACTTGATAATTTAAATCTTTATATTGTTTTTTTAAAATATTCCGATATTTTGTCTTTTCTTCCTCTTCTAAATTTTCTTTATCAATTACTCTTTCTAAGTCTAATAATACTTCACTATTTAAAGTTTTATATTTTTTTAAATAAGATTCCACGGCATCTTTGGCTGTATTTTTACCACAACCACATAATAATAAACTAATTAATAGTAAAGAAAATAATTTCTTCAAAAAAATCACTTCCTAACTTTAATATGGTTAAATTTAATTTATTTATACATTATTATAAGATAATTTAATAAGTTCATAGATATTATATTCCCTATCTGTTAAATCGCCATCTAACTTTTTTAACATCTCTTGATACATTTCTTCATAATCACTTTTTAATTCTTTAAACCATTCTAAATAAATATATTTAAGCTTACTGTAATTTTTCTTATTATAAATATCCTTTATCTCAACTCTTATAAGTTTTTTAACCTTTTCTTCTTGTCTTGTATATTTAGGAATATTCTCTTTTTCTACTACTTCATAATCGATATTACTTAAACTAATATTAAACATAAATTCATTGATATTTAACTCATCTTCTAAAATTAAACTACTTTTATTTTGTAAGAGCCCTTTATCATTAAACTCTAGTCCTAAACTATTTTTCCCATCACTAATTATACAAGCATATTTTAAAGAGCCATTTTGTTTAAGTCTAGTTTTATTTTCAATTTCTTTTAAGAATTCCTCACCTACTTTTATTTTACTCATATAAAAATCATTATATATTTTACTACTTACATGATATATAGGTATTTTCTTAATATAGTCGATAACATCAAATTCATCCCATTCATAAAACATACAATACCCTTCTTGAAAATTTAATAAAATATCATAGTAATAATCCATTATTTCTTTTTCCCTTTCTAACTCTGTAAAGTATAAAAATCATTAATAAGAGTCCTCCTAAAAATAAAAGAGGATAAATACTTCTAATAATAAAATAAACAAATTCGAAAAAACTATACCCCATAACTAATAAGTTTACATAGAGGAGAATAAAAAATAAACCAATTACCATTAAGATAAACGAAATTATTAATAAAACACCATAAATCATCCTATATAATTTTATTTATAAATTTAAAAAAATATTATATAATTATACTAGGTGATAAAAATGAATTACATAAAATACATTATTTTAGGAATTATTCAAGGCTTAACGGAACCTTTACCTATATCTTCAAGTGGGCATATTTTCTTATTTAAAAATTTATTTAACACCGAAATGTTTAATACTTTTAATTTTGAGATAGTTTCTAACTTCGCATCTTTCTTAGCAATTTTATTTATTTTTAGAAAAGATATAATTAAACTTATTAAAGATTTCTTTGGTTATATTTTTAATAAAGAAAAAAGAGGTACTTATAAAAATGGTTTTATGTATGTTATTAAGATGATTATTAGTACTATTCCCGTTGGGATTGCCGGTATTTTATTAAATGATTATCTAGAGGCTCATTTCACTTCTTTAAAAATATTAGGTTTTGCCTTTTTATTCACGGCTTTAATGCTTTATATTGTTCGTAATATAAAGGGTGATAAAGAAGATGTTACTTTTAAAGATGCGATTATAATTGGTTTATTTCAAATGATTACGATTATTCCTGGTATTAGTCGAAGTGGTACGGTTTTAGTGGCTTGTCTTTTATGTAAATTAAAACGCGAAGAAGCTTTAAAATATACTTTTATGTTATATTTCCCTGTTAGTTTAGGAACGATGATACTAAAGGTTCCAGATTTAATGGAAACAAGCACTTCCCTATTACTTCCCTATCTAGGAGGTTTTATCGCTGCTTTAGTAGTTACTTATTTTTCTTACATATGGCTTAGTAATATTGTTAAAAAAGGTAAACTATGGCATTTCTCTATTTATTGTTTATGCCTTGCCTTATTTATCTTTATATGGTTTAGATAACATAACATCACGTTATGTTTTTTATTTGCTTAAGTAAACAACTTGTTACAAATTGATCTTCCAAAATATTGATGCAAAAAGTTTTATAACCAATTCTGTTTATAGAAGAACCACAGTGATAGATGGTATTATCATCTAATATAAAATACCTATCATGAAAACTATTATTGAATATTACTTTTAAATTATGATATTGTTTGTTATATTTCTCAATGTCTTGTTTAGTTAATAAATTATTTGATTTAGTTATTATTACAACATCAATGTTATCTAATCTTTTTATGATATCTAAAACACTATTATCGGCATAACCATCTATTATAATTAATTTGTTCTTTGCAAGTTTAAATATATCCTGTATTTTAGAATAAGCATCCCATATTTGTCCATCATAATATATTTCATTTACTTTTTTATTTTCTTTAAAACTGTCAAAAGACTCTTTTAACATCTTTATATCTTCTGTATTTTTACTTATATTTTCTGCATTGATATACACTTGATTATTTATATTTTTTTGTTCTATTAAATTATTAGAAATATATTTATGCATTATAACGAAGGCTTTCATTATGGCCACACTAACTTTTGAAGCAACCTCAGTTTTTAATACTGTGGCAAGCATTGCTACTCCTTGTTCTGTAAATACATAAGGATTATATCTACGACCTCCTTTTATTATTGAGGTTTCAAAATGGAACCTCAAATTTTCATATTCACTATTTGTTAATTGAAAGTAAAAATCACTTGGAAATTTATCTATATTTCTTTTTACAGCTTGATTTATGGTTTTTGAACCATTAGCACATTTATATAATTCAGCCAAATCACTATCAAGCATTACTTGGACTCCTCTTATATTATAAATTTTATTTGTTATTTCATTTTCGCTTATTATTAAGTTATTCATCATTTTTCCTCCAATCTTTTTCTTAAACTTGAGGTCAAAATATTTGACCTCAAGTTTAAACATTAATATTTTAATAAAATATAAGCATTAATATCTAACACTTATTTTTAATTGTTACCGATATGTCAAGTATATTACACGAACTAATATTTGTCAACAACTTTTTGTAACATTTTTGTAAAAAACAATTTATTTGTTTTTTGAGGTCCCAAATTGGGACCTCAAAAGACATTTTTAACTTCAATTTGTAAGTTTTTATTAAAAAATTTTTATTAAAAAACTCACCATATTTGTATTTAAAATTAACTGGAAATGCCCATTTTAACTTATAATTTTTGGTGTTGATTAATTTTTAAAATCTACTTCAACTTCGACTTTTTTATTCATTGCTTTGAGGTCCCAATTTGGGACCTCAAAGGATTAATTCTAAATTTAAAGAAAGAATTTACATAACTAATTTTATATCTAAGTTCGAAATTATCGACCTTAGAATTATAGATAATTCTAAATCAACTATTTTTAACTTGAAGTTTCAAATTGAAACTTCAAGTTTAATAAAGTATTCTTACTACTTAAATTATTAATTTGCGGTCGCATTTTGCGACCACAAATTTTAAATATTATGTTGATAACTTTTAGTTTTAATTTGAAACCAAAAGATTAATTGTTTTTATTTTGCTTATATATTATTGTTCTTTAAGGTCAAAATTTTTGACCTTAAAAATATATTTATTAATAAAAGTTGTTATTAATTATTGGAAATCACAAATTGTGATGTTCAATTTTTATAAACGCAAAGACATTATTATATTTGGTTATAACTTATATTTTTAATTCTAAGGTCGCAATTTGCGACCTTAGAAATTATTTTAAACTACAAAATTATTTTTCTCAACTTGAAGTCCCAAGTTGAGACTTCAAACATATTACTTGTTTTTTGGTTATAATTTCTTGATTAAAAAAAGAAGATTTATTTTCCATCTACTTCATATTCGTCTAAAAATGATGTATACTTACCATCTTTCTTATAACCTAATATACAATTCATATTAATGTTATTAAGGGCGGTAAAAATATTGTTATCAATATTCTTTCTTTCTTTTCTTAAACTATTTATTAAGTTTTTCATAGCTTGTCTTCTTCCTATATCGTCACTATTTTCTTCTATACTACATTTTTCAAGTAAGGGACAAGCACAATTAATGAAAGACAGACCATTATAATCTCGCCAAGCTTTAATAGCAGTTTCTTTAACTAAATATAATGGCCTTATTAATTCTAATCCTTTAAAGTTATCACTATGAAGTTTGGGCATCATAGTTTTAACCTCAGCCCCATAAAACATTGATAAAAGAGTGGTTTCAATAACATCATCAAAATGATGCCCCAAGGCAATCTTGTTGCAGCCTAATTCTTCTGCTTTACCATATAAATGTCCCCTTCGCATCCTCGCACATAAATAACAAGGATTTTCTTGATTTAACTTTTGAGCAATCTCAAAAACATCACTTTTAAACATTTCCAAAGGAATATTCATAATTTTAGCATTCTCTTTAATTTTTTCTTCATTTACTTTATTGTATCCTGGGTTCATTGTAACATAATGTACATTAAATTTAATATTCCCATGTTTTTGTAATTCCTCAATACATTTAGCGAGTAAAAAGGAGTCTTTACCGCCACTTATACAAACCATAATATTGTCATTTTCTTCAATTAATTTATAATCATTGATGGCTTTAACAAAATTATGCCATATATCTTTCCGAAATTTCTTAATAATACTTCTTTCTATTTCTTGATATTTTTCCATTATGTTCACCCCTAAACAAAAAGATTATAACACAAAATACCCTTAATAGTATAAATTTCTTTTAATTTTATATATTAATAATAAGGTGATTAAATTGAATTTAAAGAAAATGATATTCATAAATACTATTCTAACTTTTTTACTTTGTTTTTTAACTCACTTCTTATATGAATGGTTACCTAATCCTGTATTTTCTATCTTTTTCCCTATAAATGAAAGTATTTGGGAACATATGAAAATGATTTATACCACTATTTTAATTTATAGTTTACTCGAATTATTTATTTTAAAAAAGAAACAAATAATTTATAATAATTTTACTTTAACTACTCTATCTAAAGCCTTATTTGCTATTCCTATTTATTTAGCTATCTATCTTCCTATATTTTATAATTTTGGCGAGAATATGTTTGTTAATATTACTCTTTTATTTATAACTATCTTAATAGTTAATATCATTGGTTATTTTATTTTAAAACTAAACCCAATTAATAATGAAAAAATAGTTAGTATTATCTTTATTATAGTTATTTATATTATAATGGGTATTTTAACTTATAAACCTCCAAGAACAGATATATTCTTTGATCCAATGCAAGAAAAATTTGGCATTAATGATTATTTAATAAAAGATTAAGTATATTATATAAACATACAAGGTCACAAAATGTGACCTTGATTTAATTTTCATTCTAACTTACTATTCTGAATGGGTCAGTGCTTATTCCAGTTCCAGTTAAAGTTATATTTGATACTAGATAGAAGACTGGACGATAAGCCCAAGAAGAATCGGTCACACGAAACGCATTTAATAAACCACCATTGTTTACTCCCCACGCTAGGTAATCAGAAACACCTCCTCCTTGATAACCAAACCAAGTCATGGTCCACTCATTACTATCACCATTACTGCTCCAGCCATTTTGGATAAATAACCAATTATTCTTAGAATTTGTATATTCTCGCCCTTCACCTGAATTATAATAATCACTTCCATACATTAACCCTATATAATTCGATACTGTACCATCCGTACGAGTCTGGTCCGGATACCAAGTTAAATCGTTCCACATGTTGTATTCCAAACTCCATGCATGTTTCTCTATTAATTTTTGTATTCTTGTATTTATTGAAGAATAAAAATCTTCATTTAAGTATGTATACAAATAAGTACCACCCCACATTTCATAAGGATTCTCCCCATACCATGTCATCCCATATAATGGCATTGCTTTTATCACTTTTAGTTTTCCATCAGTTGTTATCCCTATTATTCGATACATGTTTTCTCCATCTTGGCATTTGTCTGTTGCTGTTGAGCCTAAACATATATAATTATTTGTTACTTGGTCTTTGGTTCCATAGTACCTATACATTCCATCTACTGCTGTGTCTTGTAAGGCCGAATTATTTTTTCTATCATTTATTAAGTCTTGACCTGTCTTTCCTGCTACTTTTGTTATAAATGCATAATGTACTCTATTTGCTATTCCACTATTGCCTGCTTTGTCTTTGGTATACACATAGAAAGTGTAACTTGTCCCGGCTTTTAAACTGTTTACTACAATACTTGCACTTGTTCCACAGATATAGTCTGTCTCTTTTGCTGAGTTCTTTTGTGAGTAACAATATTTATCTATTCCACTTGTTGTACTTACTCCTGTCTTATTATCATTTGCTGTTATACTTAATGTTAAACTTGTCTCTTGTGGATTTGGAGCTTCTACTTTTGTTACTGTTGGGGGCGTTACATCATATATTATGGCACTTGTCTTTACACTTGATATATTACCGGCTTTATCTCTTACATATCCTTTTACTGTCTTTGTCCCTTCTGTTGTATTGGTAAAGGTATATGTTGTACTTTTTCCTACTGTTACCCATGTACAATTCTTTGTATCTGTTCCTTCTGTTACACACATATCTTGAGGATTTGTTTCGGTATATGTAAAATATACTGTATTTGCCTGTAGATTGGTATATTTTGTGGCATCTTCATTTTTTATATAAAACTTATTTATTACTGGTAATGTCTTATCATATGTTATTACATCACTACTTGATATTGATTTATTGCCATATTTATCTTTAACAAATCCAAAGATGGTTTTGTTTCCTTCAGTATTGGTGTTGGCAAAGGCATAACTATATTGATTGTTTGAAACTATATTTTGCCATGTACAACTACTTACATTATTTGTTTCTGTTATACATACTTGATCTATATTCTTATTATTTGTTCCTGGGGTTAGATATACTGTATTACTTCCTAAATTTGTATATTTAGGAGATTTTGATTGTTTTATATAGAAAGATGTTATCTTTGGTTTAAAATCTCCTACTTTACTATTAAATATTTGGACTGGGTCTGTTACACTACTATAATAAGCATGAGTATCTTTTACAGAAATACTTATTAAAGTTATTACTAATAGTAATGTTATTATTCCAATTAATGTTATTCCTTCTTTACTTCTTATTATTTCTTTTATTTTTTCTTTATTCATTTATATTACCTCTTTTTTGTATGTTGCATTTACCGAATGTTATATTTATATAAAAATAACCTGATAGGTATATTTTAACTATATAATTTTATTATAGGTAAAATTTGCCTATATGTCAATAGGCAGAATATAACTATAGTATTATTTTAACTGAAAGGGATAATACAAAATGAATAGACTAAAAGAATTAAGAGAGGATAGAGATTTATATCAAAAAGATATGGCTAAATACTTAAATGTTGACCAATCTAATTACAGTAAATATGAATTAGAAAAGATTAACATACCAGTTATCATATTAAAAAAATTAGCCGACTACTATGATACAAGTATCGACTATATACTATATAGAACTGATGAAAGAAAGCCATATAAGAAATCAATAGTTAAATAATTATATATTATTTAATACTTTTTACGTTGTCTATTAAACTTTTTATAACAAACTTATCTTCTAACTTATTAATACTAAAAGTTTTATTTCCTAAATGATTTAGGGAAGAACCACAATGATAGATTATTTTATTATCTAGTATTATATATCTATCATGAAAGGTATCATTATATTTAACTTCTAAATTATTATATTGTTTATTATATTTTTCAATATCAATATTTTTTAATAAGCCATTACTTTTACATATTAATAATACTTTTACTTTTATATCTCTTATCATATCTAAAATACTTTTATCAGCATAATTATCTATTATAACAACACTTTCTTTAGCTTCCTTTAAAATATCTACTATTTTAGAATATGCATCATATATTTGGCCATTAAAATATATTTCATTTACTTTTTTATTTTCTTTAAAACTTTCAAAAGACTCTTTTAATACTTTTATATCTTCTGTATTTTTACTTATATTTTCAGCATTAATGTACACTTGATTATTTATATATCTTTGTTCATATAAATTATTTGATATATACCTTCTCATTAAAACAAAAGCGTCCATAATAGCAACACTAACTTTAGATGCAACTTCGGTTTTTAAAATTGTTGCAAGCATAGCTACGCCTTCTTCAGTAAATACTCTTATATTATATCTTCTTCCACCATAATTATTTGGTTTTAAATTAGAACTCTTAATTTGATACATCAAGTCTTCTTTTTCTTCTTGCGTTAACAAAAAACAAAATCTATCTGGAAATTTACTAGCATTTCTATTGACTGCTTGATTTATTTCTTTAGTTCCATTCTTACATTGATAAAGGTCTGCTAAATCACTATCAAGCATTACTTGAACTCCTCTTACATCATAAATTTTATTTGTTATTTCATTTTCCTTTACTACTAAGTTATTCATTTGTTCCTCCTACTTTTTTGTTAACTTGAAGTTCCAAAATGGAACTTCAAATTTAAACATTAATAATTTAATAAAAATATAAGCATTAATTTTTAACACTTATTTTAATTGTTATCGATATATCAAGTATATTACACGAACTAATATTTGTCAATGACTTTTGTAACATTTTTGCAAATTGCACTCTTATTTGTTATTTGTGGTTCCAAAATGGAATCGCAATTTATCATATTATTTTTATCGTTTTCTAAGGTCACAAAATGTGACCTTAGAATTTATGATTTTTAAATAGATTTTTTATAAAAATTGTATTTATTCGATTTCCAACTTGAGGTCACAGATTGTGACCTCAAGTTTTATTTTCAAATTTAATTTATAATTTTTTTAATTTAAAAATAGTCAAAAAAATATTTCAATCATTTATTAAAAGAGTTGAAAATCCCCATTTCACCTTATATTTTTTAATGTTTATTGAATTTAAAACAATTTTTAATTATTTATTTTTTTTATCAACTTGAGGTCACAATCTGTGACCTCAAGTTTTACATTTCTATCTTAATTTATTTTTTTGGTCGCAAATTGCGACTAAAAAATTTCTTCATTTAATATTAATTTTTTACCATAAAAATTATATAAATAATCCTATTATTATGATAATTTTTTGGCATAAGTATGGGGAAAATTGCATATAGGTTATCATCAACTTGAGGTCACAATCTGTGACCTCAAGTTTTATTTTTCTATCTTAATTTATTTTTTTGGTCGCAAATTGCGACCAAAAAACTTCTTTTAAATAATTAAAAAATAACAATAGAATTGTCTATTGCTATTTTAAAGTATCAATAACTGAACTAATAATTCCTACTGTATTAATAGCTTCATTTAATTTATCAGTAGGTCTTTCTTTATACATTTCTTTCATATCTTTTAAGAACTTTTTATAATAAGCTGGATCTCTATTTAAATATTTAACTTCCCAAGTGTTTTCATCAAAATATCTTTTAAATTTTTTGTCTTCTTTTAATTTTTGTTGGAGAAAGTATTCCATATTAATCCTCGAAAAACTTATTTAAAGGTCTAGGTTCTACAGGACCTTTAATGGCATTTTCTATATTAGTTGTTCCTTTAGCGGTTAAATCCTCGACTACCCCTAAAGCTTTTTGAGCAGTATTAATATGTTTTTGAATTTCATCTAAATTAATATTTTTCATAATATCCGTTATTTTACCAGGATTAATACTTGGTGTTATTTTTCTTTCATAAGGTTTCCAGGCTTCTTCAGAATTACCATATACATCATATATTTCATAAAGAGATTGTAATGTTACTTCATTATTCCTGATATATTCTGTAAGTTCAGGTTTAGTTCTTAAAAATTCTTTAAATTCTTCTTTTTTACTCATCATATCACCTAGTAAATAATATGATGAATATTCTTAATTATTAAATTTTAAAGTCTTTAGCAAAGTCCGCAAAAGAGACTTGTTTTTCTTCTTTTACTTCCTTAACTTCTTCTTTTTCAGATGCTTTTTCGGTTATTTTTTGTAACTCATTTTTTAAATCATATTTATCAATATGACCTTTAGTTATACTACTACCATTACTATTTACATCCATAATTGGTATTTCACTAGATTTTACTTCTTTTATTTCACTATCACTCTTAATTAAGATAATATCTCTACTACCAGTTATGTAAGCATTTAAAATCTTATAAGTAACCGTTTTATTTTTCTTTAAAAGCATATTACCTTTTTTAGCTCTACTTAAAGATTTTAATTCTTCTAATTTTACTCTTTTGGCCGTATTATTCTTGGTAAATACACTTAAATACTCATCATTTTGATTAAATGTTAAACCATTAACTAAAGTATCACTACTTAAGTTTATAGCTTTTACGCCACTTGCTTTTAATCCAACAATTGGTATTTCTTTATTTTCATATCTTAAGTAATAACCATTTTCCGTAACAAGCAATACTTCATCTTGGCTTTTACTTACACTTACAAGTTCATCCCCATCTTTTAGTTTTATAGCCGTTAAAGCTTTACTAAATCTGGTTACGACTAAATCTTTCATACTAATTTGTTTTGTCATACCTAGTTTGGTAAATAAAGTTAAATAAGTATCACTTTCTAAGATAAAGGAAGCAATAACTTTTTCATTTTCTTCCATTTTAACTAAGTTATTAACATGTTTACCAAGTTCTTTCCATTTAGTTTCAAATACTTTGTGAACCGGTATAAATAGGTAATTACCTAAACTTGTAAATAAAACTAAGTTATCTAGGGTTGTTGTTTCAAAAATATTGGTAACATAATCACCTGGTTTTAAGGTTGTTTCATTATCACTTGAGGCATATGACTTCGAAGATACTCTTTTAACATAACCTTCATTAGTTACGACGACAATGACGTTTTCTTTTGGTATCATGGTGGTCATATCAATTTTTATATCTTCAATTTCGGAGACGATTTCCGTTTTTCTTTCCGTAGCATATTCTTTTTTAACTAATTTTAATTCTTTTTTCATCACATATTTTAAGACTTCTTCATCACTTAAAATTGCTTTTAAACCCTCAATTAATTTATTTAAAGAGGCCATTTCTTCTTCTAAAGCTACGATGTCGGTATTAGTTAAACGATATAATTGCAAATTAACAATAGCTTTAGCTTGTTCTAAAGTAAAGGTAAATTCTTTAACTAAGTTATTTTCGGCATCACTTTTATTTTTACTTTTTCTGATGACTTTAATAACTTCATCTAATATCGAAATACATTTAATAAGACCTTCCACTATTTCAAGTCTTCTTAATTTAGTTTTTAAATCAAACTCGGTTCTTCTTAAAATAACTTCTCTTTGATGAGCAATATAAGCATCTAAAATTTCTAAAATACCTAAAGTTTTGGGAGCCCTATTAACGATAGCCACCATATTATAGTTATAAGATATTTGTAAATCGGTATTTTTAAGTAAATAATTAATAATTAAATCACTATTGGCCCCACTTTTTAAATCAATAACAACTCTTAAACCTTCCCTGTCTGATTCATCGCGAACTTCCGAAATTCCTTCTAGTTTTTTATCAATCCTTAAAGCATCAATTTTCATAACAAGTTGGGCTTTATTAACTTCAAATGGAAGTTCCGTAATAATTATTTTTTCTTTACCTTTTTCTTTTTTGATTTCATATTTTGATTTAACAACAACTCTACCACGACCACATTTAAAGGCTTCTTTAATTCCATCGGAACCCATAACAATACCACCAGTTGGAAAATCAGGTCCTTTAACAATATCTAAAATAGTATCTAAGTGGCAATTAGGAGAGTCTATTCTCTTAATTGTAGCATCAATGATTTCGCCAAGATTATGGGGTGGTATATTCGTAGCGTACCCGGCACTTATACCCATCGTCCCATTTACTAAAAGATTGGGAAATTTAGCAGGTAAAACGGTTGGCTCTAAAAGACGGTCATCAAAGTTGGGAGCCCATTTAACCGTATCTTTTTCTAAATCTTTTAAAAGTTCATTACTAATTTTGGCAAGTCTAGCTTCTGTATAACGATAAGCCGCAGCTGGATCGCCATCCATGGAACCATTATTACCCTTCATGTCAATTAAAGGGGCATTTTGTTTCCACCATTGACTCATTCTAACCATCGCATCATAAACAGACGAGTCCCCATGAGGGTGATATTTACCCAAAACATCCCCAACTGTGGCCGCACTTTTTAAATATTTTTTATCATAAGTATTCCCAGCATCAAACATCGCATATAAAATTCTTCTTTGCACGGGTTTAAGGCCATCCCGAACATCAGGTATGGCTCTATCTTGAATAATTTCTTTCGCATAAGAAGAAAAGGCTTCCCCCATTATTTCTTCTAAAGCATAATCTTCAATTCTTTTTAAAACATCTTCCATAAACTACCCCTCTACCCGATAATCATCTTCCATAGTAAAGATGATATTTTCTTCAATCCACTCTTTACGTGGTTCAACTTTATCGCCCATTAAAACATTAACTCTTTTTTCTGCTAAAGAGGCATCATAAATATTTACTCTTACTAAAGTTCTTGTATCGGGATTCATCGTGGTATCCCAAAGTTCATCAGGGTTCATTTCTCCTAAACCTTTATTTCTTGATATATCTGGTTTACCTTGGTTTTCACTTACAATTTTAAATCTCTCATCATCACTATAAGCATAGAAATGTTTCTTACCATAATCAATTTTATATAAAGGAGGTTTAGCTATATAAAGTTTACCAGCCTCAATTAAAGGACGCATAAAACGATAAAAGAAAGTTAGCAATAATATTTGAATATGCGAACCATCAACATCGGCATCGGTCATAATAATTACTTTATCATAATTAGAATCCTCAGCAACAAAATCACTACCAAGACCAGCGCCAATAGTATGAATAATCGTATTAATTTCTTCATTTTTTAATATTTCCGCTTCACTACTTTTTTCGGCATTTATTACTTTTCCTCTTAATGGTAAAATAGCTTGGAATTTTCTATCTCTGCCACTTTTCGCACTACCACCAGCCGAATCTCCTTCTACTAGGAATAATTCGTTTATCTTCGGATTTTTACTTGTAGCTTGCGCAAGTTTTCCGGATAATATCTTTTCAACTTTATTTTTACCCTTACCATTACGGGCATCTTCTCTAGCCTTTCTCGCCGCTTCTCTGGCCACTTTACTTCTGGAAGCTTTATCGACTATATTTAAAGCAATATCTTTATTTTCTTCTAAAAAGAATTTAATATTTTCATAAGTAACACTTTCCGTGATGCTTCTCGCTTCCGGTGTGCCTAATTTTCCTTTCGTTTGACCTTCAAATTGAAGTAATCCTTCAGGTATTCTTAAATTAATAACAACACTTAAACCTTCTCTTACATCACTACCATCAAAAGTATTATCTTTTCCCTTAAATAAATTATTCATTTTAACATAATCATTGAATGCTTTGGTAATACCCGTTTTAAATCCTACTTCGTGTGTACCTCCATCACTTGTTTTAACGTTATTTACGAAGGAAATAATATTTTCATTATAAGTATCCGTGTATTGCATCGCAATATTTACTTCAATATTATTTTTGGTTCCACTAAAGTTTAAGACTTTATGTAAGGTATTTTTGCCTTCATTCATGTATTCAACGAAGTTTGTAAGTCCCGCTTCATAATGGTACTTAACTTCTCTTTTACTATCTTCATCAATAACTTCAATTGTAACATTCGGAATTAAAAAGGCACTTTCTTGCATTCTTTCGCATATAGTGGTATACGAAAAATTACAATTTTTAAAGATGCTATAATCGGGTAAGAAAGTAACGACCGTTCCGGTTTTATTTGTAGTTCCCACTGTTTTTAATTCTTCTTCAACTACGCCACCATCTTTAAACCGAATGTTAGAAATTTTACCATCCCGGTATATTAAAACATCCATTCTCTCACTTAAGGCATTAACAACAGAGGCACCAACACCGTGAAGTCCCCCACTTACTTTGTAGTTTCCTTCTTCAAATTTACCACCAGCATGTAAAATGGTATAGATAACCTCAGGAGTAGACTTTCCACTTTCATGCATCCCAATAGGAACTCCTCTTCCATTATCGGCAATGGTAACGGAACCATCTTTATGTAAAACTATTTTTATATAATCACCATAACCATTGATAATCTCATCAATTGAGTTATCAACAATTTCCCATATTAAATGATGAAGTCCTCTTTTATCCGTACTTCCAATATACATTCCCGGTCTTTTTCTAACCGCTTCTAAACCTTCTAAAATTTTGATTGATGTTTCATCATATCTTGCCATATCTTTTATTCACCATTTTAATTGTATCACAAGAAAGTTAGGCTTTTCAACTTTCCTTAGACATTTTTTGACGAAACACTTATATTTTCGGGATTACTTCTTTTTTTGGGAAACCGAAATAGACAGTAGAAAATGGCACTTATTATAACTAAGAAGTAGAAATTAAAGCATCTAAGCATAAGCATTCCCGATAAAGCAAGAGTGCTTCCATAAAGGATTTCATTAACGACTAAAGTTAATCCTTCATTAACCATAACACCTCCCGGTGTAGGCATTAAATCACTACCAAAACAAACACAAACTTGGAAGGCCATTACGACAAAGACAGAATGTTCATTTAACCCAAAGGCTCTATAAACAGTATAACTCGCAAGTAAAAATAAAATTCTTTGCGCAATCATTAAAAGAAGGGACTCTACTAAAATCATTTTATTTTCTTTTGTTAAAGAGGCACACTTTTGATAATTTAATAAAGCTTTACTTAATTTTTCTTTTAGTTCTTCTTTATTTTTTATAAATTTAATATGATCAATAATAAAATTAGCTATTTTTAAAAACAAATTACTCATTTTCTTAGAATAAATGGCTCCCGCAAAAAAGAAAGACACAAAGATAGCCGTTCCATAACCTAAACATACTAAAACTTGATAAAAGGTATTTAAAGTTAAAACCGTTCCTCCATAGAAAATAAATAAAATAGTGGCCACAATTAACAAAGCAATTCTATTCATCATCGAATTAAATAAAACAACCACACTACTTACTTCATAAGGAACATTATCTTTTTTCATTTCCAGCATTTGAATAGGTTGACCTCCAATATAACTTGGCGTAATAGAGGAAAAATAAATTTCTGTAAACATAAAACCTAGAGCATCAAAAAATTTAACATTATATTTAAAATGATAGAGGATTCTTTTTAAAAAGAAACTCCCAATAAAGACATATCCCACCATGCATAAAAATGTTAAAAACACAAAAAGAGAGTTAGTATTTCTAAAAGAGGCAACAAGCAAATTAAAATCACATCCTCTTAATACAAAAAAATAAGTGAGAATGACTAAAGTTATAAATAAAATACTTGATAAAATATACTTCTTCATAAATATCCCTTCTTTAAGTATAACATAAAATATTTTTTAGAAAAGATATTTTGAAGTTTTATTAACACACTTGTAACATTAATCTCAAAAAAAATAACTATTCTGATAAAATAGTTACCTTAGTTTAAATAACTTCTCCGCGTAATTTAAAATTACTCTCCATAATTTTAAATATTAACTAAATATTATCAGTATTTAGTGCAGATAGCTTATCTTTAGAGTTTTCTTTCTCTTAAAACAATTGTCTTTACTTAGCGTAGATAAGATTATTATTACATAATTTATTTACTAATTAAATATATCTTTCACACATAGCAACATTACTATAATACATAATAACTACTAACTATGACTACTAAATATATTATTCTTACTAAGTAATTTTATTATAGTATTAATTATTTATTTTGTCAATATATGGGTGTTAAAAATTATATAAAAAAAGAACCAATTAGGCTCTTCCGGCATATTTTCCATCTTTAGTTGTAACTAAGATTTTTTCTCCTTCATTAATAAATAAAGGAACCTTTATAACTTTACCAGTTTCAAGTTTTGCATCTTTTTGCGCATTAGTGGCTGTATTTCCTTTAACAGCTTCGGTAGTTTCCACTACTTCATACTCAATTTTTTCTGGTAAAGTAATACCAATTATTTCACCTTCATAGAAATCGATAGAAATATCAATACCTTCTTTAATAAAGTCAGCATCGTCTCCTAAAATCTTTTTAGGGACTTCGATTTGCTCATAAGTTTCATTATTCATAAATACTAAGTCATCACCACTAGCATATAAATATTGAACTTTACTTTTATCGATACGCGCTCTCGTTATTTTAATGTTGGTATTAAATGTTTGTTCCACAATTGAACCAGTTCTTAAATTTTTTAATTTAATTCTAACAAAAGCAGGGCCTTTACCTGGTTTTACATGTTGGAATTCTTGAATTAAACATAAGTTACCATCAATAATAACAGTCATACCGTTTTTGATATCATTAATATTAATGTTCATTTAAAACTCCTCTTTTCTAAATTATTTCTTTTCTTTTGCAACAACGTTTTTACGACATTTAGGACAATATTTTTTAACTTCTAAACGTTCAGGATTGTTCTTTTTATTTTTACTTGTTGGACGTAATTCCATACCGCATTCAGTACAACGCATAGTAACATAATTACGGTTTTCATTCTTAGCCATAATAGAGACCTCCTCACCTAACCACCATATTATACCAAATTTTTACTCTTTTTCAAATAGAAAGTTCATAATACTTTGCGAAATATAGCGAGTTATATATACTTTACTATAATTATATTCTTTTGAAACATAAATATTGGGGGCTAAAACAATGACACTATACTTCGGATTATCATAAGGAGCAAAGCCCACAAAAGCAATCGAAGTTGTTTTGGTATCCATCACGCCATCGTTATTCGTATCAATAAATGTTTCACTAGTTCCTGTTTTACCCGCCGGATTATATTCACTTTTAATATAACTTCTGGCGGTCCCACTAGTGGTGGCTAAATGCATCGCTTCTTTTAATCTTTCTAAATAAACATTATCGAGGCTAACATTATTTAAAACGGTATAATCATTTTGGAAAATAGTATTATTTTCATTTTTAATTTCTTTCATAAGTTGGGGTTTTCTTCTTGTACCACCACTTGCGATGGTATTAACATATTGAAATAATTCCATGGGGGTATACGTGTCATATTGGCCGATACTTAAATTAAGAAGTAAATCACTCGAGGTTAATGCCCCTTTTATTCCTGTTTTTTCGTTAGGAAGGTCTATTCCCGTTAGATTACCTAAACCATATTCTTTATACATATCCCTGAATTTATTAAAATCATTTTCACTTGTATTTAAAGCCATATTATATTTATATTCTTGATTAGTTAGGCCGATGGCTATTTTAAATTGGTAATAATTACTACTTTTACTGATGGCCGTTAAATCATTAACTTTACCTAAATTTTTGTAACTACATTTAATGGGT
Organism: uncultured Bacilli bacterium; assembly: GCA_947628485.1. Taxonomy (GTDB): domain Bacteria; phylum Bacillota_I; class Bacilli_A; order RF39; family UBA660; genus SIG200. The sequence continues at coordinate 22,080 of CANRAA010000006.1, forward strand.
ACATGAGCAAGTTTTATACACCCATCTTTAACACTGGTGCCAATATCAATGACACCATATTTATAACCGGTACTAATCGTTGCCATTTTAACAACACTTCCCACGGTAAAAGAAGAGTTAATTAAATTAGTATTCACACTTTTAAATGTTTCATCTTCTAGTGAGATTAACTTTTGCCCACTTAAAGCAATAATTTCACCGGTATTTGGATTACCCACAATACTATAACTTTCACTAAAATAATCGGTATTCTTTCGCATTTTACCTAAAATAATATTTTCTCTTAAAATACTTTCTAATTTAAGTTCAACATCGATATCTATCGATAAAACTAAATCATTGCCATTTTTCGCTTCTTTTATTACTTTTAATGTATTATCGCTGTTAACTTCATATAATTCTTTTTCCCCTTTTAAATAATCTTCATATTCTTTTTCTAAATAACTTAAGCCAACAATATCATTTAAATTATACCCTTTTTTTAAATATTCTTCTTTTTCTTCTTCAGGAATTCTCCCAATAGAGCCAAATAAATCTTTCAAAGTATCCCCATAATTATAGACTCTTTCCCAGGTAAGTTCGGTACTAATCCCTTCAATATTTTTATCTACTAAAGTGCTGTATTCCGAGTCACTAATATTTTTGGAAATAATTTTTTTGGCATAAGAATAACCTTTATTCATTAAATCATAGATAGTCGCCGTCTTCTTCTCTATTTCCTCTAAATTATTAATATCTTCCTCTTTTACTCTTTCTAATTTTAAATTTTCAATATCTTTACTGGTTATTTTGCGCATCCTTAATTTTTCATACTCTTCTTTAGCTATTAAATCATCCCCATTATTATGGGTAAGTAACCAATATTTTTTTAAGACATTTTCATTAATAGATATATCAATAATACCAGCAAGAACTCTAGCTATTTCTAATTCTTTTTCGACAGTTACGCCCTTTAATTTGGTATAAAATAAAGTTTTAACTCCGATGTTATCCACTAAAACTTTACCATTACGGTCTAAAATTCTTCCTCTTGGAGCACTTTCCCCATAAACATAATTTACAGTTTTATCTTCTAATTTTTTTAAACTTTCTTCATGTTCATTTAAATTTAAATAAACCATTCTTCCTAAAAGGATTAAAAAGATAATTGTTATTCCTAAATATTTTTTCATATAATCCACCATTATTAGTATGGTAAACAAGATATAATGTATTCATTTTTAAATAAATACATAAAATATAATAGGTGAATAATTATGTTTAATATAATAGAAAGATATATAAGTAAAATAACTAAAGAAGATGTGAATAATTTTGCCATTTCTAAAAATATTACTTTATCGGAAAGTGAACTGGACTTTACTTATGAATTTTTAAAAAAGAATGCTCTAGAAGCTTTAAAAAATCCTCGTCTTTTTGATATAAATCGTTATCAAAATCATTACACAAAAGAAAACTTTAACAAAATCGTTAAAGTTTATGAAGAATATAGTTCCCTTTACAGTCGTTATTTATAAAACTCGCGGACCTCTTCAATTAAATTAGGATTAAATTTCCCACTTTTAATCATTGCAATTTCTTGTTTATAAGGAGGGTAAACTAATTCTTTTTCATTATCATTTTTACTTATATAAGGTGTTTCTAAAATTTTAGGAACATTTTTTAATTTTGCATTATTTATTATTTTGATTAAATTATCAAAACCAATCGTGCCATACCCAATGTTAGCATGGCGATCTTTATGCGTCCCTCTTTCATTTTTACTATCGTTTATATGAATACATTTTATTTTATCCAAAGGGATTATTTTCGCAAAACTATCTAAAAATAAATCAAAGTTACTCATATCATACCCGGCATCATTTAAATGGCAAGTATCAAGACAAACACCAATATTGGAAGATTTAACCCCCTCTAAAATGGTTTTAACCTCTTCAATAGTTTTTCCACATTCGCTACCTTTCCCGGCCATTGTTTCTAAAATAATCATACATTTATCATCATCACTAATAATGTAATTTAAAGCCTCAATTATATTATTTATGCCCTCTTCCGTGGTATATTTAACACTACTTCCCGGATGTAAAACAATAAATTTAATGCCTAATTCTTCACATCTTTTAATTTCATTTTTTAAAAAACTAATCGAAAAATTCCAAGCATCTTCTTTTTCTTTATTAGCTAAATTAACAATATAAGGAGCATGACAAATCACATTATCCATACTGATATTATTTTCTTGCATTAATTTTTTGGCCTCAGTAGTTAAATTACTATCTATTTTACTTCTAAAAGTATTTTGGGGAGCTCCGGTATATAACATAAAGGCATTAGCTCCATAACCTAAAGCCTCTTTTAAACTTCCTAATATTTGGGTACTTCCAAATCTAACATGACTACCTATTATCACTTTATCACTGCTTTCTTACTTAATTATAAACTTTTTTATTCCTTTTGTAAAAAGAAAAAAGTTAGTAAATTAATTTTTACTAACTTGGAATAATTCAACATCAACACTTGTTTCTTGACCAAATAAGTCAATAATGATGTTAAGACGATTATTTTCCGTATCAATATTATCAACTTTACCCATCATTCCTTTGAATGGTCCATCAACAATACTTACAGAATCTCCAACATGTAGGTCATCTTCCACATTAACTCTACTCATACCCATATTAACTAAAATACGGTCAATTTCTTGAGGAAGTAATGGGGTTGGTTTAGCTCCTTTACCACTTGAACCAATAAATCCGGTAACTCCTGGGGTATTTCTTACGATATACCAAGCTTCATCAGACATAATCATTTCGACTAAAATGTAGCCAGGAAACATTTTTTTAACTTTTTCTTTCTTGACACCATCTTTAACTTCGACTTCTTTAGTTTCGGGAATAACAATTCTAAAAATATAATCTTGCATTCCCATAGATTCTATTTTAGCCTCTAATTTTTCTTTAACTTTACTTTCGTGTCCGGAATAAGTATTAACTACATACCATTCTTTTTCCATTAATTAAACAACCCCTTTATAAATGCTAGTATTAAATTTAAAACTTCAAAGAATGCCACTAAAACAACACAGAAAACAACAGTCGCAATAGTATATTTTAAAATTTCTTTAGCTGTAGGCCATTTAACAAGTTTCATTTCTTTTTTAATGCCTTTAGCTAAACTTTCTTTTTTTACCTTTTCTGTTTTCTTCTTTTTGTCTACTTTTTTACTTTCTGCTTTTTTTACTTTCTTTACATTTTTTTCTTTTGCATCTTTTTTTGCTTTAACTTCTTTAGCCATTTTAACCTCCTAAAAATTTTTTCAATTAAAAAACACTTTCGTGTTCATTAATAATATACCATATCTTGCTATTTTATGCAAGGATATTTTGCTTAAAATGGTTTCCTTTTTATTTCTTTAGGATTATTTTGTAAATAAGTTAAAACATCTAAAGTTGGATCATTCTTTTTCATTCTTACATTATTTACAAAGTCTTCAATTATACTTTTATAATTAACTCCTGAAGGACTAGCAAGTATTTTTCTCGCCTTTGCTTCACTTCTTCCAAATAACATTAAATAGGCTACAGCTTCTTCATTAGATATCATAATTTCACTTCCTTTGCGTGAGTATGTATTTTAATCTTTAATTATTAAAAAGTCAATCCTAAAATGGCATTTTCATTTTCCCATTACTCATACTTTTCATCATATTCTTCATCATTTCAAATTGCTTTAAAAGGCGATTAACTTCTTCCACACTCCGACCACTTCCTTTTGCAATTCTTTGCTTTCTGGTGGCTTTTAATACTTCCGGATGTCTTCTTTCATAAGGCGTCATGGATAAAATAATTGCTTCAATGTGAGCCATATCTTTAGGGTCAATCGAAATATTATTTAAACCCATACTTCTTGCTTGGGGAAGCATTTTAATAATATTTTCTAAAGGTCCTAATCTTCTTATTTGTTTAAATGTTGTAAGGAAATCTTCTAAGTCAAAAGTTCCTTTTTGCATTTTCCTTGCTTGTTCTTTAGCTTCATCTTCAGAAACTATTCCTTCAACTTTTTCGGCAATCGATAGGATGTCTCCCATATCTAAAATTCTTTCCGCCATTCTTTCCGGATAGAATTCACTTAAACCATCCATTTTTTCGGAGTCTCCAACAAATTTAATTGGTACATTGGTAAGATGTCTTAAAGATAGAGCTACCCCACCTTTCGTATCCCCATCCATTTTTGTTAAAATACAACCTGTTAAACTTAAGGCATCATTAAATCCCGTAATAACGTTAATAGCATCTTGTCCCATCATGGCATCAATAACTAAAATAATTTCATTTAATTTAACATTTGATGAAATATTTTTTAACTCTTCCATTAAGTCTTCATCAATTTGCAAACGACCAGCTGTATCCACAATTACATAATCTAAATTATTATCTTTGGCATAACTTATTCCATCATTTACAATTTCTAAGACATCTTTTTTATCTTCTTTAAAGATGGGTATATTTAAAGAGTTGGCTATATCTTCAAGTTGTTTTATCGCAGCCGGACGATAAATATCCCCAGCAATTAAAAGAGGTTTCCGGTTATATTTTTTTCTTAAAAGATTAGCAAGTTTTCCTGCTGTTGTAGTTTTACCACTACCTTGAAGACCACATAACATAATAACTTCGAAATTTTCCTTGGTATCAAGGGGAACATAGTCTCCACCTAGTAAAGATACTAATTCATCTTTGACAATTTTTATAAATACTTCATCTGGTTTTAGACTTTTTTCAACTTCCATTCCTAAGGCTTTTTCTTTAACAGAGGCCACAAACTCTTTCACAACCATATAGTTAACATCGGCTTCCAGTAAAGCCAGTCTAATTTCTTTCATGGCATCATTAATATTATCTTCCGTTATTTTACCTAAGCCTCTAATATTTTTAATAGCCTTACTTAATCTATCTCCCATATATTCAAACATAATTATTCTCCTTTTAGTATTTCTTCAATACCTTTTTTTACTTTATTAATATCCTCTAATTTTAGTAAATTATTTAATTTTTCATTCTTTTCAAATATTTTTAAAGCACTTTCATATTTATCTAATTTATTCTCCACATTTTTAATGATAACTCCTACTCTTGACTTAGAAATATGTTTTAAATCGGCAATTTCTTGCATGGTCATATCATTACCATAGTAATTATCAAAAACTTCTTTATTATTATCATTTAGTAAATCTTTATATATTAAATATAAAGCATTATAATATAAAAACTTCTCCATTATACCATATCCTTAAATAAACCATATATATAATTTTCAATATCAAATGGTTTTAAATCGGTCATTTTTTCTCCTAAACCAATAAATTTAACCGGTAAATTAACTTCTTCTTTAATGGCTAAAACAATTCCCCCTTTAGCAGTGCCATCTAATTTAGTTAAAACTATTCCTGTAATATTCGTAATTTCTTTGAATGCTTTGGCTTGCATTATACCATTTTGACCTGTCGCCGCATCAATTACAAGTAGAGTTTCTTGAGGTGCCCCTTCAATATGCGTACTTATAACTTTATTAATTTTCTCAAGTTCTTTCATTAAATTAACTTTATTTTGCAGTCTTCCCGCCGTATCAATTAAAACAATATCCACATTTTTTTCTTTGGCCTCTACAAGTCCATCATAAATAACACTAGCTGGGTCACTTCCCTCTTTCCCATAGAATAAAGAGTTAGTTCTTTTTGCCCAAATTTCTAGTTGATTAACGGCTCCTGCTCTAAAGGTATCTCCCGCAATTAACATAACTTTCTTGCCTTCTTCGCCATATTTATGAGCAAGTTTCGCAATAGTAGTAGTTTTTCCAACGCCATTTACTCCAACCATTAAAATAACCGTTGGACCATTGTCATTCATTTTAATTTTATCGGATAAACTTTCACCTTCCACATATATTATTAATAACTCATCCACAATAACTTCTTTTAAATAAGCGGTATCTGTGATATTTTCATGTTTAACTCTATCCCTTAATTTATCCATAAATTTCATAACCGTATTAACCCCAATATCGGCCATAATTAAAATACTTTCTAATTCTTCAAAATATTCTTCCGATACTTTGGTATATTTAATTCCCAAAATATTTAATTTCGAAACAAATTCTTCTCTCGTCTTTTTTAAACCTTCTTCATAATTTTTTATTTCTTCTTTTTCTTCTTTATCTTCTACTTCTTCTTTTTTACTAACTAAATTTTTTAATTTATTAAATAAACCCATAAATATCACCTCTTTAATCATATCAAAATTTGACATTATTTAAAACAGTTTTTACATAAATAGTAGACATTTTTCTTAAATTAGGGTATAATTATTAGCAGTTAAAGAACTTTTTTATTTTAAGAAAGAGGGAAATTATGAAAGAAAATATAGCGACTTCCATCGTTAGTTTAGGCGGTCTTGGTGAAGTCGGAAAAAATATGTATGTTATTACACATGATGATGAGATAATTATAATTGATGCGGGTGTAATGTTTCCAGAAGTAGGTTTACTAGGTGTTGATTACGTTATCCAAGACATTACTTATTTAAAACAAAACGAAAGTAAAATAAAAGCCTTATTTATAACCCATGGACATGAAGACCATATTGGAGGTATTCCATTTTTACTTAATCAAGTAAAGATACCGGTTATTTATGCCCCCAAAATTGCTAACGATTTAATTGTTAAAAAGTTAGAGGAAAGAGGCATTAATTATTCAAATTTAGAAATAATTACCAAAGATTTAGTGGTTAAATTTAAACATTTTGAAGTGGAATTCGTAAATACTACCCACTCTATTCCGGACAGTTATGCGGTAGTAGTACATACACCAAACGGGGTAATATTTGAAACGGGCGATTTTAAATTTGACTTAACGCCAATTGGACCCATGGCCGATATTCATAAAATGGCCGAACTTGGTAAAAAAGGCGTTACTTTACTTTTAAGTGATTCCACCAATGCTTTATCCACCGGATTTTCGAATAGTGAATCTGTTGTTGATGAAACATTAAATGATATCATCGGGCGTCATGTTGGAAGAGTTATCATTGCCACATTTGCCTCAAACATCTACCGGGTTAAACATATAGTGGAAACTTGTAAAAAATATAACCGGAAAATAATTGTTTTTGGAAGAAGTATGGAAGCCTCAATTGAACTAGCTTTAAATAACCATTTAATTTCTGATAAATCGATTTTTATTGATAATAATGGAGCGAAAAGTTTAAAAAGAAATGAAATTTGTATTTTATGTACCGGAAGTCAAGGGGAACCACTCGCGGCCCTATCAAGAATTGCGAACGGAACCCATAAACAAATATCTCTACTTCCGGATGATTTAGTTATTTTCTCATCAAGCCCAATTCCGGGTAATGCCGAAAGTATAAATCGGATTATCAATAAGATTTACCTAAAAGGCGTTAAAGTATTTACTAATTCGGAATTTAGTGATATCCATACTTCTGGACATGCTAAATTAGAAGAATTAAAATGGATGCTTAGAATTATTAAACCAAAATACTTTATGCCTATGCATGGCGAATTTAGAATGTTAAAACAACATGCTAATATTGCTAAACTTTGTGATATACCGGAAGAAAACACTTTCATTTGTAGTAATGGTGATGTCTTACTTTTAAAAGATGGCGTTGTTACAAGAGGAGGAACTGTTCCATCTGGAGATGTCTATGTTGATGGTTCAAGAGTTGGTGATGTTGGAAGTGTGGTTATTAAAGACCGGAAATTAATGAGTCAAGATGGTATTTTAATTACAATTTTAAATATAAATACTTTAACAAGGAAATTATTAATTAAACCAAATGTTACTGCGAGAGGCTTTGTCTTAGTTAATGAAAATCAAGAACTAATGAATAAAATTGAACATAAAATTGGCGAAATTGTTAATAATTTCTTAAAGACATCTTTATATAATTATACCGATTTAAAAAATCAAATTATATTAGAATTATTACCTTACATTAATGAACTAACCGGAAGAAGGCCAATAATCCTACCGGTCATTATGGAAGTTAATAAAAAAGAAGATTAAACCCTTTAAGGGTTTTTTATTTGTTATAAAAAGAAGCTTTATTTAGCTTCTTCTTGTGCTCTTGTTTCTCTTATAACTGTAACTTTGATAGTTCCTGGATATTGCATTTCTTCTTCAATTTTTTCTTTCATTTCCCTGGCTATCCGATAACTATCAGCATCATCAATTTCACCTGGTTTAACCATAACTCTTATTTCTCTTCCAGCTTGCATTGCATAAGCTTTTTCGACACCTTCAAAAGAGTTTCCTATTTCTTCTAATTGTTCTAAACGCTTAATGTAATTTTCCACTGAGTCATTACGAGCTCCAGGTCTAGCAGCAGATAAGGTATCCGCAACACTAACTAATACGGCAATAATTGATTTAGGGTCTCTATCACCATGATGGGATGTAATGGCATCAATTACAACTTCATTTTCATGATATTTTTTCGCAATTTGTTCACCAATTTCCACATGGCTACCCTCTACTTCAAAATCAATAGCTTTGCCAATATCATGAAGTAAACCAGCTCTTTTAGCAAGGGTAATATTTTCACCTAACTCGGAAGCCATTAAACCACAAAGGTTAGCAACTTCAATAGAATGTTGTAAGGCATTTTGCCCATAACTAGTTCTAAAATTAAGTTTTCCAACTAAGTTAATTAATTCAACATCCATTTTCGCAATACCTAAATCCGTAATTGCTTTATTACCTAGTTCGGTAATTTTATTGTTAATATCTCTGCAAGTCTTATCATAGACTTCTTCGATTCTACTTGGATGAATACGACCATCTTTAATTAAAGTTTCAATTGTTTGTTTGGCAATTTCCCTTCTTAAAGGATCAAAGGAAGATATAACGATAGCCTCTGGCGTATCATCAATTATCAAATCAACACCAGTTACGGATTCAAAGGTTCTTATATTTCTTCCTTCTCTTCCGATTAGTCTTCCTTTCATTTCATCATTTGGTAAATCAATAGTTGAGACAGTTTGCACTCCAACTACATCATCAGCATAACGTTCCATACTATTAACAATTAGTTGTTTTGCTTTGTCATTGGCAGTAATTTTTGCCTTTTCTTCTTCATCTCTAATATACTCAGAGATTTCTAAAGCCATATCTGATTCAACTCTAGCCATAATTAAATCATGGGCCTTTTCTTTACTTAAACCAGAAATTTTTTCTAGTTCTTCAACTTCTTCTTTTAGGATTTTGTCCATCTTATCTTCTTTTTCTTGTAAACTTTGACTTCTAACTAATAAATTGTTTTCTTTTTCTTCTAAAGCCATATCTTTCTTTTGTAACATTTCTTCTCTTTTATCTAAGTTGTTTTCTCTACTGATAAGGCGATCTTCACTTTCTTTAATTTCTTTTTTTCTTTCTTTAATTTCTTCATTAGTTTGTTGTTTTAATTTATATGATTCTTCTTTTAACTCTAAAAGAGAATCTCTCTTATGTTTATCAGCCTCTTTTTTAGCATCTTCTAGTAATTTATTAGCATTTCTTTCGGCACTTACCCCTTTGAAATGATTAACTAAAAAAACTAATGCGGCTCCAATAGCTATTCCAAGAAATAGAAATAAGATGATAACGGCTATATTATCCATTCTCTCACTCCATTTCTAATTTTTTTACAGAAAATTTATAAAATATAATAAATATAATTATAATTATCCATAATCTAATTATAATCTTAAATGGTCATTTTATCAAGGCAAAAAGTTTAATAAATAACTATTATTTAAATTTATTTTATTTTTAATTAATATTTTCTATTTCTTTAACCTTTAATTGAGTGCATTTACAAGTGTTAAATTTCAACCGGTGACAAATTGTCACCATTTGGTTTTTTTATCACTTAACTTTAATTGTCCGATTTTTTCGGACAATTCATTTTCTCTTGTTTTAATTTACTTTTTAAATCACTCCAATATTTTCTTGGCCTTTCACTTTCAGATAAAACACCAACTAAATCTATAATACTTACATAATACTTTTCTTGTTCTTTATCCCATACTGTTCTAATTGTTTCATCATTAAATACATTTTATCTTTCCTCATTTTTTCAAGCTCCCTCTTATAATTAATTATTACGAACAAAAGTATTTTAAAACTTTTTTTAAAAAGAAGATTTATTCTTCATCTTCTTTTTCTTCTGGTTTATTAAACCCATAATGTTCATAAATTTTATCTTCAATTTCTTTAGCAATATCCGGATTTTCTCTTAAGAACATTTTAACATTCTCTTTTCCTTGACCAATCTTTTCTTCTTTATAAGCATACCAAGCTCCACTTTTTTCAAGGATACCAATTTCACTACCAATATCCACAAGTTCCCCTTCATGGCTAATTCCTTCACCATACATGATATCAACACCGGCTGTTTTAAATGGTGGCGCTACTTTGTTTTTAACAACTTTAATATTAGTTCTGTTACCTACAACTTGGTCACCTTGTTTAATTTGTTCTCCTCTTCTAATGTCTAGTCTTACTGTTGAATAGAACTTTAAGGCTCTACCACCAGGAGTAGTTTCAGGGTTACCAAATAACACTCCCACTTTTTCTCTTAATTGGTTAATAAATATGGCGGTCGTATTAGTTTTGTTTAAAGTACCAGATAATTTTCTCAAGGCTTGGGACATAAGTCTTGCTTGAAGACCAACGTGACTATCACCCATCTCGCCATCAATTTCCGCTTGCGGTACTAAAGCCGCAACAGAGTCAATAACGACTAAATCAATAGCTTCACTTTTAACTAAGGCATCACAAATTTCTAAGGCTTGTTCACCTGTATCTGGTTGACTTAATAAAAGTTCATTAATGTCAACGCCTAAACTTTTGGCATAAACAGGGTCTAAAGCATGCTCCGCATCAATAAATGCCGCCCTTCCTCCTGCTTTTTGCGCTTCTGCTATCGCTTGAAGGGCAATCGTTGTTTTACCTGATGACTCAGGTCCATAAATTTCAATTATTCTTCCCTTTGGAAATCCTCCAACACCTAAGGCAATATCTAAGGCAATGGAACCTGATGAAGTAACATCAATTTTAATGTGTTCATCGCCACCTAATTTCATAATAGCTCCAGCCCCAAATTGTTTTTCAATATCTTTTAAAACTTGTTCTAAAGCTTTATCCGTATTTTTTGTATCTTTTTCTTTTGCTTTCATAATTCTCCTCTACACTCTCTGATAATTAAATTTTACTCTAGTTTTTTTCGAATGTCAATAGAAAATCGAACTTTTGTTTATTTTTTTGGAAAAATTTAAAAAAATTGCTTCGGTCGACACCGTTTGACAAATTTTGCGGTTGAGGAGTGCTATAATACGTCCTCGAAGTGGATTTATAAGACATATTTACCCTGTCAAACCTCTTTATATATTAAAAACTTATCCTATCATTACTTTTTATTTTTAATATCAACTACCAAAACAATAAATCCACTTCAAAAATAAATGATGAGATTATTTTTTTTCTCATCATTTTTCTTTTTCTTCTCGGTAGTTATTACCAAGAAGTTCAATATCATAAGTTAAATATTTAATTCTTTCCATTATTCTTTTTGCTTTAACCGCATCTTCTCTTTCTTTAGTTAAACTTAGAGTTTGCATTAATTCATCCCTATTTAAATTAGATGTAAAGAAAGTCGTTAAGCCTTTATTCATCCTCGTTTGCAAGATAGTCCCAATTATTTCATCACGGCCCCACTCGGTTACTTTTTCGGCTCCAATGTCATCTAGAAGAAGGATATCCGCGTTTTCTAAAACATTAAGATTATCTCCTACCGCATTTAAGTTTTCTTTTAATTTACGTAAAAGTTCCGGAACATAAACAATCTCGACTCTTACTTTATATTTAAGTTTAATTTCATTTAATAAAGCGGCGATTAAAAAAGTTTTACCCGTACCAAAATTACCATGTAAGTAAAGTCCTTTATTAAAGCCATAGGGATTATAATTATCATAAAAGTTTTTTAACCATTTAATGACTTCCGTTCTATTTTTGGTAATTTTGATATCTTTTAACCTAGCATTTTCCATTAATTTTTCACTTGTATTTTTATTATTTATTTCCTTTTGCGCCTCTTTTTGATATTTACAAGGTCTATATGTAAAAGACAAGTTACTTTCATTCACGATAGGAAAATACACATAACCATTTACTTTATTTTGGCATTCATATAAACCCTTACATTTTTGACAATGCGAAAGTTCTTCTAAAGTATCATTTAATTTAACAACATTTTTCTTGGCTTCTTCTTCAATTATTTTTATTTTTTTAACTAAACCTTTAAACTTTTCATCTTGCATCGCTTTTAAATATTCTTTTTCTTGATTTTTACTAACCTTTTTAGTATCGACTTTTATTTCCATCTTAATTAAACTCCTTCAATAAATCTTTTAATTCGGCTTCCTCTTCCACATTTAAACTTTCATCTTCAATTTTTTGATTAAACCAAATTGGGGTTTTAACAACTTCGGTATTCTTAATACTTTGGGGTGTTTTTTTCAAACTTCTTTGATGTTCTTTTTCCGCAAATTCCATCGCTTCTTTCGCCGTTTTTAAATTAGCCCTTTTCCATTGGGAAGCAATCGTTTCTACATAAGCCGAGGTAAGTTTATTATTATTTTTTCTTAAGACATAATCAATTAAGACATTCACAACGGCAGGAGGTAGTTCTAAATCAATAATAAGATGCTCTAAAAGTTTTAAATCTCTTCCCGTTGGTTTTACATTATGATATTTATGTCTTAAAAAATCATAAGGGGAAGTATTTTCAAAGACCGCAATTATTCTTCCTCTTTTAGAATTATCTCCGAGAGGATTTTTTAAATAATCCGGTTGCGTACGATAAACTAAAGTAGGCAAAGATCCTGTTTTAAATTGATAATCTTTTCTTGCTAATATTCTTAACCCATTTTTATCAATGGCCCCATATTCATTTAAACAGCCTCTTATAAGTTCAATCATTTTTAAAGTATCAATATTATAAATAAAAGCTAAATTATCAATTAATTCTCGCGTTTTTTTATTAAATGTTTTCTCACTAATTAAACCCTTCGGAATAGAAGATATTATTTCATCATAATTAATCCGAGATGATGAGACAATACTATTTTTATGGACATCAACTAAATCGGTATTTAAATTAAACTTAGAAGTATCATATACTTCATCAATCTTTTTGGTAATTTCTGTATATTCTTTTAAATCAATCCTCGGCATTTTATATAAATTTTTTAGTTCATTATATTCTTTTTCTCCCACATTATTATAAAGAACAATATTTAAGATAGGATGGTTAAAAAACTCACTTGGCGTTAAAGGCGAATATAACTCATATAAATAATCATTAACACTACCCTCTTTAACATAGCACTTCAAAAGACCAAAGGCCTCTAATGACTCTCTCGCTACCTTTATTTTACTAATATCACTTTTTAAACTCACCATTAAATGATGATGAATTAAATCTTTACTCATAATATTATTAATATTTAAATCATTCCATAAAGTAAAATATAAAGATACCCCTAAAGAACCAATTAAAGGTTCATATAAACTCATAATAACTAACCGATCTTTATCTGATAATATACTTTTATTAACGACAATATAACGATCTGCTGGTAAAAGAGTAACATTATTCATGAGTATCTTCCTTTCTTATATTTATTATATATTTATTACCATCCAAAAACAATCATAAATTTTTTTCTTTAGGCAACCTCACTATTTAAAGAAATTTTTTTGGCATAAATTATAGTGGGATAGCATATTGCATCATTTGAAAATGAAAGGAGTATTCTTATGAAATTAAATCGTTTTTTAATTATCTTCATTTGTTTTATTTCTATCCTTTTTATGAGCGTAGGTTATTCCTCTTTTGCTGAAGACCTCTTAATCGGAGGCAATGCCGAAATTGTCGGAAAGTGGAACATCAAAATAACCAATGTTGAAGTTACTTATGCCTCTGCTGGTTTAAATGTTGATACCCCCACTTTTACGGATACCACTTTTGATTTTTCCCTTAAGTTAAATAAACCGGGTGATAAAGTAATTTATACCATCAAAATTCAAAATGCCGGCACCATTGATGCCATTTTACAAAGTTTAGTATTTAATGAAGAAGTAGGTGGTTCTGAGGCCATTAGTTATACGGTTAGTAAAACCCCAACGGATTTAAATGCGGGAGATACGACAACCTTAGAACTTACCATTACTTATAATGAAAGCACTACCCAATTACCTGAAGTTTTAACTAAAAGTTTATCGGGAACCATTACTTATGCTCAAAAATAAGGTAAATTATGAAAAAAAATATCTTTATTTACCTTAGCACTATTATTCTTATCCTTCTTCATCTTTTTTATTATTCCTTCTTAATTAAATATATTATTCCTCTTTTAGCCCTTATATATCTTATTTATAATTATCTTAATTATAAAAATATTATGACTTTTAAAAATAAATATTATCTTCCTCTTATTATTCTAATTTCTTTATTATTTTTAAACTTTTATTTCGAAATTGGTCTTTTTTATGGGTATACTCTTAATCCTTTAAAGCATATTTTAACTAACATCATAGATAGTATTATCCCTCTTATTAGTATCGAATTATTAAGACATAATCTAATAAATGATAAAAAGAACAAGCCCTTTATTATTACTCTTTTAATTATTTTTTTAGAACTTAACTATCATACTCTTTTCACTCTTAATCTAAGAAGAGATTTATATACTTATTTTTGTTCCGAAGTGATTCCTTTAATATTATCCAACTTTCTATTTACTTATTTAACTATCCATTTTCATTATACATATTCGATTATTTTAAATATATTAGATAAATTAATTATTTATTTTGTTCCCTTTCTTCCTAAGACTAATTGGTACTTAATTGGCACCAGTAGTCTTATTAAAATAAGCTTATGCTTTATAATATTCCAATATATTTTCAATAAAAAACATAAAGTTAATATCTTTCCCTCATTTCTTACCATCATAATGGTAATATTACTCACTCTTTTTACTTTAGGTATGTTTAAATATGAAGCTATTGTTATTCTTTCTAATAGTATGTATCCCACTTTGCAAAAGGGAGATATAGTAATTTATGAAAAAGATATCCAAAATGTCCACGAAAAAGACATAATTGTTTTTGAAACTAAAGATAAAACGATTGTCCACCGGGTAGTTAAAAAAATTAATAATTCTTATTTAACTAAAGGTGATAATAACAATGTCATTGATAATTATAAAGTAGATAAAAAAGACATTAAAGGCCTCTACAAATTTTCTTTAAAATACTTAGGACTTCCAGCAGTTTATTTAGATGAATTTTTAAATAAAGGAGGGACGTAACTTTGAAAAAATTTCCTTTATTATTTAAGTTTATATCTTTTATTTTAATTATCATCGGTTTAATTATTCTTATTCTTACATTTTTTAAACCAAATCATCATAATTTAGATATTCAAAATAAATCTTCTTATGAAGTTACTTATAATGATAATAATTATTTTTCTAATAATATTATTCCTCAAAATAATTATTACATTTCTTCTTTAATTAAAGATATTAATATTAATTATGATATTTTATTTAATAACTTAAAACAACAAAACTATACTTATAAAATAACTATAAAATTACAATCTAATTATGAAAATAATCCTATCTTTGAAAAAGAATATCCCATAAAAGATAATCATTTAACAAACAATATTAATGAACAAATAGTTATTGATTATAATTATTATCAAAATTATCTTAATAATTTTGAAAGTAATCTTAATCTTAAAACAAATTCATCTCTTTTAATAGAATTAAATATTATAGATAATGATACTATTCTAAATTATTTAAAGATTACTATTCCTTTAAATGAAAAAGTTATCTTTATAGAAGAAAATGATAATTTTAACAAACAAGAAATTAATGATTTTAATCATAATTATTTTACTATTTCCATAATTCTTATTGCCTCAGGTATTTTTATTAATCTTTATTTTAATAAAAGTAATAACTTTAAAAGAATTATCAAAGAATATAAAAGTTTAATTATTAAAGTTTTAGATAATCCAAATATAAATAATTATCAAGTTATTAATATATCCTCAATTGAAGATTTAATTAAAATAGCTTTATCTAATGATTTAAATATTTTAAATTATCTTACCTCCGGACAGTTTTTAAAAAAATAACTTCCCAAACTTTTTTATTAGCCAATTAAAAAGATGCTTATTCATCT
>CANRAA010000007.1 GCA_947628485.1 uncultured Bacilli bacterium
TTGCTTTCTTTTTTTCGCTTTTTTAGGTTAATTTAATTTTTAAATTCTTGGTGGTTAGAAATTTAAAATTAACAATTTAGATCAAGTATGTATAACAGAGACAGATGATATAAACACATGTAATGGTAAATGGCAAAACATAACAGAAAACAATCAATATAGTTATACATTCCCAGATGGAACAGAAGGTGTAAAAGTAATATTTGGGTTTGTAAAAGATAGATATGGAAATAAATCGTTATCAATTAGTGATGTAATAACCTATGATGTAACACCACCAACAGTGTCATACAGTGTACCAAGTGGAACATATAATGCTAACCAAACAGTAACAGTAACACCAAGTGATGCAGTATCAGGAGTAGGGGTATGGGCAGTACATACATATAATGCAGGAGCATTAAATTATAGTAATCAAGATTGGACAAAATCAAATAGTAATTTAACGGGATATCCAAGCTATGATGTAACATTAACAGAGGGGATATGGACAATATATTCTAGTGTTTATGATAATGCAAGTAATATAATAGTACAAGAACCAAATAATGGAGATGGCTGGCATTATGAAACATACACGATAGATACAACGCCACCGACAGTATGGTATAGTTTATCAGAAGGGACATATACAGGAACTCAAACCTTAACCATAATACCAAATGATAACTTAACCGGAGTAGGAGTATGGGCAGTACATGTATATAAAGATGGAGTAAAGATAGAAGAACAATCAAATAATTATTTAACAGGACAACCTAATTTTACAGTAACCTTAACAGAAGGGAGTACATGGACGATATATGCTACTGTTTATGATAATGCAGGAAACTTAATAAATCAACAACCGAACAATGGAACATGGTTCTATCAAAACTATATAATACAATCAAATGGAGGAGAAAACTTAAAAACATTACAATCAACAACAAGTACACAATACTTAAGAGAAGCATATTCAGGAGATGAATTGCTTCGATACATAGGAGAATATTCCGAGATAACAAATAATTACATTTGTTTTGGAACAAGCGATGTAAATGCTTGTACAAGTAATCCAGATACATATATGTACAGAATAATAGGAATTCAAAAAAGTGATAATGATACATTAGGATTAAAAATGAATCAATTAAAGATAATCAAAGCCACTCCAATAAAAAATGATGATGGTAAGGTAAGTGAAGGGGCGTGGTCAGCAGATGGCAATATTAATTGGGATCATGATAGAAATTCAGTAAGAACATATTTAAACACAACATTCTTAAGTACAATTGATGGAACATGGCAAACAATAATAAGCAATCCAAAATGGTATATGGGAGATAATGGTGAACTTGCAGCCACAGCAACAGGGATGATGTCAAACGAAAAAACAGCAACAACAAATGCATCATATAAGATAGGCTTAATGTATGCCAGTGATTATTATTACTCATGGGAATACCCAAGTAGTTGGTCTTCTGAAGACGTAAATACAAATAGTTGGTTACATATAGCCCACGGAACAAGTAGTAGTCCAACATATCCGAGTCGTGCCGAATGGACGATGGCTAGGTTCGGCAAATACAGTATCCACGGTTACTATGCGTGGGCGGTGTTTAATAGGGGCTTCGAGAGTAGGGAGCCCGTGGACAACGCGGGGGCGTTACGCCCGGTATTCTATCTATCGTCCAATATAAAGATATCGGGTAATGGAATAGAAACTAGTCCATTCATAATAACTTTTACGTAGCGATATAATATATCGCCCAATCTGGCAATATAGCAATAGTCTAGAAGTGTGCCGGTAGAACAAGTAGTCTGTTGTGTAAATCTATAATACCGGCCGAGGTTCGCCATAAGGTATAATTATTATAATGTTAAAGTAGAAACTGATAAAAATGTCAAAGTTAAAAGTTGATAGTTTTATCAGTTTTTTGATATACTTTGATTAATTCCATAATAAGGAAAAAGTAGGCAAAATATAAATGTTAAAATAAATATTAATAAAAAAATTGACTAATTATTGTCATATAAAAATAAAATATGTGTAATATTAAGGCTTTTTTGGTATAATTTTATTAGAAAGTGTGGAAAATAACTATGGAAGAAAAAAAGGAAAAAGTTGATAGTGAAAAAAATAAAGTTAAACTAAAAAGCGAAATGTATAATCATGACAATGAACTAATGGAAAGGCGCGAAGACAGTAATGATGCTGTCATGTGGGGATTTGTTCTTGGATTTATTCTTTTCTTTATTCTTCTTATTTTAATAATTGCTTTTACAGTATAGGAGGAATAATAATGGTTCTAAAGTGCTTAGAGATATTTTTAGCCCGGATAGTGGATGTAACTCTAGGTACAATTAGAACCGTTTTTTTCGTTAAAGGAAAAACTATTGAACCTTTTATAATTGCTTTTTTTGAAGTCTTAGTTTGGTATATAGTGGCAAGAGAGGCTATCAATACCGATATGAATATGTGGGTTGTAGCTATATTTTATGCGGCTGGCTATGCCACGGGTACTTTTATTGGATCTAAGTTATCCCAAAAATTAATTAAAGAAGTTGTGGGAGTACAAATAGTTTTAAAGAAGGGTTCTGAAAAATTAGTTTCTAAATTAAGGAAGATGGGTTATGCAGTATCGGTGATTTTACTTAAAAATGATTATAAAGGTAATGATAAAGATATGTTATATATTCAAATTAGTAATCGAAGACTAAAAGAACTAACTGGTATTGTAAATAAATATGATAAAGAGGCCTTTATGGTGGTAAGTGAAACAAAACTTGTGCATAATGGCTTTATTAAATAACTTTTGGGTTGTGTAAAAATAAAAACTTTGGTATAATACAATTGCAGATTTAAGTGGGACATAATATCCCGCTTTTATTTATAAAAGAGGTGAAGAAGAAAAAGTGTTAGAGGATTTAAGAAAGGCTATAGATAAGGCTTTATCAGAGAAAGAAATTATGGTTAGTGATATCTTTTTAGAGAAAAAAGGTAAATATACTTTTTTAACCGTCGAGCTAGATAAAGTTGGGGGAATTGATTTAGACGGGATAGTTATGGCTACCAATATAATAAACCCTATAGTAGATGAATATGATATATGTGATAATGAATACATTTTAGATGTAATTAGTAAGGAAAGAGGTTAAATTATGGATAGTAAAGCATTTATTAAAGCATTAGATGCAATAGTTAAAGAAAAAAATATTAGTGCTGATGTAGTTTTTGAAGCAATGACTTTAGCATTACAAACAGCTTATAAGAAAAATTTTGATTCGAAGACTAATGTAAGAGTAGATATTAATAGAGAAACAGGCGATATTAAAGTTTATTCTTATTTAGTTGTTGTACCGGAAATTGATGAAGGGGAAGAAGTAGTTGATGAAGAAGGAAATGTAACGGTAAATCCTCCTAAAATTAATATTGATGCACAAATTCTTTTAGAAGATGCCTTAAAGATTGATCCGAATGCTAAAATTGGGGATACAATTGAAAAGGAAGTTACGCCAAAAGATTTTGGAAGAGTGGCAGCTGGAACAGCAAAACAAGTCGTAACTCAAAAAATAAGAGAAGCCGAAAAAGAAAGTATAATTGCCGAATTTGCCGACAAAGAATATGAACTTATGCTAGGTTTAGTGGCGATGGAAGACCAAAGAAACTACTATATTGATTTAGGAAGAACAAGAGGTATTTTACCAAAGAGTGAAATAATTCCTGGCGAAACTATTAAAATGGGCTCTAATATAAGAGTATATATAACCAAAGTTGAAAATGGCACTAAAGGACCAGTTATTATGGTTTCTCGTAAACACTATGGTTTTGTTAAAAGATTATTTGAGTCTTTTATTCCCGAATTACAAAGTGGGGATATCGTTTTATATGGTGTGGCTAGAGATGCGGGTAATCGTAGTAAAGTTGCGGTTTATTCTACTAATGAAAGGATTGATGCGATTGGTTCTTGTATTGGGGAAAAAGGAAGTCGAATTGCCAGCATTTTAAAAGAACTTAATGGGGAAAGAGTGGATTTAGTTTTATATGATGAAGATCCTGCCACTTTTATTGCTAATGCCTTAAGTCCTGCTAAAAATGTTATAGTTAATATTACTAATGAAGAGAAAAAGGAAGCCTTAGCCATTGTGACAGATGATAATTTATCTCTTGCGATTGGTAAAAAAGGAAGTAATATTAAACTTGCCAGTAAACTAACTAAGTATAAATTAGAAATTAAAACTTTATCTCAAATAAATGAGGAAGGAAATAAATAGAATTATATGAAAGAGAGAAAAATTCCGATGCGAACCTGCATAGTCAGTCGGGAAAAATGTGAAAAAAGAGATTTAATTAGAGTAGTTCGCGATAAAGAAGGTAACGTTCATGTTGATTTAACAGGCAAAATGAATGGAAGAGGTGCTTATCTAAAAAAAGATAAAGATATATTTTTAAAAGCGAAGAATAGTAAAATTTTAGATAAAGTGCTAGAAGTAGAAGTTAATGATGAAATATATGAAGAATTAAATAATTTATTATAAGAAAGGAGAATAAAAAATGACGGTTAAAGAATATGCTAAAGATTTAAATTTATCCGTAGCGGAAGTCTTAAAGAAATGTACAGAACTAGGTATCAAAGCGACCAGTGGAGATGATTTTCTTGATGATGATTCCATAGTTATTTTAGATAGTGTTTTAAATCTAATTAGTACAGATGATGAAATTACTTATGAAGAAGATGAACTGGTTGATAATATCGTAGAAGACATCATGGAAAGCAAAAATATTATGGAAAGTGATTCTTCTAAGAAACAAAAACTAAAGAAAAAAGATAGTTCGGATGAAAACAAAGATAACTATAATACTTTAAAGAAAGAAATGTATAAGCATAAAGAAAAATTAATGAGTAATGAAGAAGTTAATGATAATATTATTCTTTATAAAGAAGGTATGACCGTTAATGATTTAGCTAATAGTTTAAATGTCAGTGGCACGGATATTATTAAAAAATTAATGAGTTTAGGTTTAATGCTTAATTTAAATCAAGAAATTGATTTTGAAAATGCCGAAATTGTTACTTTAGATTATCATAAAACTTTAAAGAAAGAAGAAACGCAAGATTTAGCTAATTTTGAAGAATTTGAAATCATTGATAAAGAAGAAGATTTAGTTAAAAGACCTCCAATTGTGACGATTATGGGACATGTTGATCATGGTAAAACAACGCTTTTAGACTATATTAGACATTCTCATGTTGTTGATAAAGAATTTGGGGGAATTACCCAACATATTGGAGCTTATCAAATTAATCATAATGGTAATTTAATTACATTCATTGATACTCCAGGCCATGCAGCATTTACCGAAATGCGAGCAAGAGGAGCTAGTGTAACGGACATTGTTATTATTATTGTGGCTGCTGATGATGGCGTTATGCCCCAAACAGAAGAAGCAATTGACCATGCCAAAAGTGCGGGCGTTCCAATCATTGTGGCCGTTAATAAAATTGATAAACCAGATGCTAATGTCGAAAGAATTTTAACCGAAATGACCGAAAGAGGTATTACTCCGGAGGCTTGGGGTGGAGATACACCATTTATAAATATTTCCGCGAAGACTGGTGAAGGAGTACCACTTTTATTAGAAACCATTGAAACAATTGCTGAAATTAACGATTACAAAGCGAATCCTAATCGTTATGCTAGTGGTTCCGTTATTGAATCTAGACTTGATAAAAATGTTGGGGGTATTGCCTCATTCATTATTCAAAATGGTACTTTAAGAATTGGCGACCCAATAGTTGTTGGAGAATTCTTTGGTAAAGTTAGAACCATGAAAAATGATTTAGGAGAAAACATTGCCCAAGCCGGACCTTCAACTCCGGTCGAGGTTACGGGTATTTCCGATAATCCATCCGCTGGTGATAAATTCATGGCTTTTGAAACCGAAGCTAAAGCCAAAGAAATTGCGAATAAAAGAAAGAATTTAAATGCTTCTAAATATAAAAAAGATATTGTTTCTTTAGATGATTTATTTAAACAAATTGAAGGTGGTCAAAAAGAAGTCAATATTATTTTAAAAGCCGATGTCAGAGGTAGTGAAGAAGCTGTTAAAGGCGCTTTAGAAAAAATTAAAGTTGGCGATGTTGCTATTAAAATTATTAGAAGTGGTATTGGGACGATTACCGAAAGTGATGTCGTTCTAGCTAATGCCTCTAATGCCATTATTATTGGTTTTAATGTCGTACCAAGTAATATTACGAAAGAAATTGCTAAAGAATATAATGTTGACATTCGCCTTTACACTATTATTTACAAATTGGTTGAAGAAATGGAACAAGCCTTAAATGGTATGTTAGACCCAGAATATGAAGAAAAAATCATTGGCACTGTCGAAATTAGAAAGATATTTAAATATTCTAAAATTGGTAATATTGCCGGTTGTTACGTAACAGATGGTATAGTTAAGAGTAATGCTAGTGTCCGTCTAGTAAGAGATGGTATTGTTATCTGTACTGATAAAATTGCTACTTTACAAAGAGGTAAAGAAAGTGTCAAAGAAATGAAAAAAGGTTTTGAGTGTGGAATTACTTTAGAGGCCTATAACGATATTAAAGAAGGAGATACTTTAGAAGTTTTTGAATTAGTTGAGGTTCAACATGGCTAGTCATAAAATCGAAAGATTAAATTCCGATATTTTAAAATATTTAAGTAATATAATCTTAACCGAAACAAGAGATGAGTTATTTAAAACAATAACTTTAACGGCTGTTGATACTTCAAAAGATTTAAGTTATGCTAAAGTTTATTTTACGAGTATTAGTGAAATACCTCATAAAGATTTAGAAAAAGAAATGAATGAAGCATCTCCTTACTTAAGAGGTTGTTTAGCTAAAGTATTAAATGATGTAAGATGTATACCAAGTTTGCATTTTGAATATGATACATCTATTGAATACGCTACGAAAATAGAAAAAATAATTAATAATTTACATCAAAGTTAAGGGAGTTTATGAAATTAAAAAATATAAATTTTAAAATAGTTAAGAATATAACATTAAATAAATGCCAAGAAAAACAAATTTTTAATTTATATCACAAGTTATTTACAACTATCTATGGTTATGATTTTTATGATGCTTATTTAGAAGTTATCAAAAGCAAAAATTATCTAAAACCTAAAAAAGATGTTTTAGAGGCATCACCTAATTCTTCTAAGTTAAAAGAAGTCTTAGATCAAATTCAAAATGCTGAAAACATATGGGTTATCGAAGTTTTTAATAAACATAAATTAATTGGTTTAGGAAGAATAGAGTTAACTAAAGATAGTGTTAGGTTAAAAGAATTAGTTTTAAAAGTTAAAAATAAAGATATCATAAAATCTTTTTGGAAAAAAGCAATCGATTTTTTAATATCTTATTATGAAGGTGATTATGCCACAATGTCAGTTGAAGTACCTTTTAGAGAGGTAAAATTATTACTTCTTTTAGATAGATTAGGTTTTAAGGAAGATGCTAACAAAATAGAACTTGATGATATTACTTATCTTTTATCAAAATCTTTAGAGGTCTCAAATGAATAAAATAATTGTTATTTCTAAAAGTGCTGGTTTAACTAGTCGGGATGTTGTTAATAAATTAAGTAAAATATTAGGAACTAAAAAAATTGGACACACCGGAACACTAGACCCAATGGCTTCAGGAGTATTAGTCTGTTTGGTAGGAAAATATACTAAACTTGCTAGTATCATAACTAGTGAAGAAAAAGAATATATAAGTGAAATTAAATTAGGAATGAATACGGATACTTTAGATATTACAGGTAATATAACTGAAGAAAGAGAAGTTTTCAAAATAAATAAAGATGAAATTATTAAAGTATTTAATTCTTTAATTGGGGAATATAATCAAACTATTCCTTTATATTCGGCCGTTCACGTAAATGGCAAAAGATTATATGAATATGCTAGAGAAGGTAAGAAAGTAGAACTTCCTCAAAATAAAGTATTTATCAAAGAATTAGAACTTTTAGATTATCAAGATAATATAATTAAATTTAGATGTGTAGTTAGTAAAGGAACTTATATAAGAAGTTTAATTCAAACTATTTGTGAGAATTTAAATACGATTGGAGTAATGTCAAGTTTAGTAAGAACTAGACAAGGTAAGTTTAAATTAGAAGATGCTTATACATTAGAAGAGATTCAAAATAAGCAATATAAAAGTTTAAATATTGAAGATGTTTTAGAAGTAACCCTAGTTAATTTAGAAAATAATCGAAATATTTTGCATTTAGTTCTTAATGGTAATAAATTAAACTTAGATTATAATGGTTATGTTTTATTTAAATTAAATGAAGAAGAAATTGCCTTATATATTTTTAAAAATAATGAGGGAAGATTAATTATTAAAATAAAGGAATAAAAATTGGCTATTCCTTTTTTAATTTGTTTATTAAATTATCAATATCTTTTATAGGTATTCTCGTAAAAGTATTATTTTTTAAAAGATTACAAGCATTTAAACTTTCTTCTTTACTAATTATTTTATTATCTAATAATAATTCAATTATTTTTAAAGTTCTTATGACAGGGATTCCGTTTTTCATAGCGTAATTTCTTAATTTACTATCTCCAGTTGCTAATATCCCGTTGTGTTTTTTAGCTAAGACAAAATTGTTAGCATCATAAATAGATAGTTTAACTTCTTTTTTGTTGATGCTAAGAGCATCTATAATATCTTTATCGCTTGATTTAATTACTTTAAATTTGTTTATAACTTCTAAGTCTCCAGTTTGATTATTTATTTCATCATATTTTATTAAATCACTAATATAAACATTGTCTAAACTTACAAATTTATTTAAAATATGGGCAATATTTAAATCAGTTATTATATTAGTATCAGTAATTATAATTTTCTTGGTTATATTCATTTATGGTAACATCTAAAAGTTCACAAGCTTTATTTAAAGTAATAATATTTTCGGCTTCTAATTTACATACTAGTCTTTTAAATTGATAAGATTTTTCAGGCATAATAGGATTTTTATCTTTTAAACCATTATCTTTATTAAAAAAGGTAGTTAAATTTTTATAAAGATAGTTTGAAATAATATTTAAATCTTTTAATCTATGAATAATAGCCGTAAAACTAACCTTGTATTCATTCTTAAAGGCCTCTAATTCATAAAAACTAATACTTCCTCTTTGAGTACCAAATTCCTTTTTAATGGCCTCTTCCGGCATTAATAGGGCACTGGCAAAGCGATTAACTAATTTTTCTTCCATATCTTTATTTTGAATATTTAAGATTAAGTGTCCAAGTTCATGAGAAATTGTAAATCTTTGTCTTGTGCCATCTTTTTGGCCATCTAAAATAACGATAACAGGTAGGCCTTCAATTATTTCACTAAAACCATCAAATCCTTCAAAAAGATAATCAAGATTCTTAATACTAATAATAATAATTCCTAGATTTTCTAAAACATTTATTAAATTGGATACGGGAAGAGTAGCAGTTAAATTATAATCACTTCTAAATTTATAAGCAATATTTTCGGCATCATCTAAAGTATAGCAATCATAATTTTTTAAATTGTTTTTCTTTTTAGCAATATCACACATACTTAAAACTTCAAAATATTTGGCTACTTCTTCTTTAATCGTTTGTTTTAATAATTCTAGTTTTTGACCATTAATATTTCTTTTCTTTCTAAAAGAATTAAACTTAATTTTTGGTTCTTTATAACTTTTTAATATTTCTGTTGTTTTAACATTATAGGCTTTGGCAAATTCGATTATTTTGGTTGAATTAGGAATAATTAAACCTTTTTCATATTTACAAACAGCTGGGGCGGACATATTAAGTATTTTACTAGCCTCTTTTAAAGACATTTTTTTAAGTAATCTAATTCTTTTTAAATTATAACCGATATTATTCATAAATATTATCTCCTTGTAGTTAATATTTTAACATTAATCGTCCGTTTTGTAAACTAAAATTAATTGGGTATTTTTGCATGTTTTTTTTGCATGTTTTTGTTTACTTTTTACCGGTTTTATAATATAATTATTATTGAAGTTTTTACTTAGATGAAAAAGTTTCCGATTTTCGTCTCAGTTTAAACCAATTATTAGAAAGGAAGATGTCAAAATGGCTTTATCAAAAGAAGCAAAAGCAAAGATAATCAAAGAATTTGCTAAAAATTCTAAAGACTGTGGTTCTGCTGAAGTTCAAATAGCAATCTTAACAAATGAAATTAACAACTTAACTGAACATATGAAAGAACACAAACATGATTATCATTCAAAAAGAGGATTACTTATGAAAGTAGGAAGAAGAAAGAAGTTACTTAACTACTTAAAAGAAAACGATGTTGTAAGTTATCGAGAAGTAATCAAAAAATTAAATTTAAGAAAGTAAAGGCACAAAAAAAGATTTTTAGTGTCTTTTTATTTAGAAAAGAGGTTTAGATAATGAAAAAAGTATTTGAAATGGATTTTTATGGACGAAAGATAGTTGTCGAACATGGTGAACTAGCCAAAAGAGCCCATGGGAGTGTTTTAGTAAGAGTAGGAGATACTGTGGTTTTAAGTACCGCTGTTGTATCAGATAATGTTAACGTTTTATCCGACTTTTTCCCATTGATGGTTTTATATAATGAAAAGTTATATTCAGTAGGTAAAATACCCGGAGGATTTATTAAAAGGGAAGGAAGACCTACAGATAATGCGACACTTGCAGCTAGAATGATTGATAGACCAATGCGTCCCTTATTTCCAGAAGATTTCCGTAATGAAGTGCAAATTGTTAATACCATTTTAAGTGTTGACCAAGATAATATTCCGGAACTAGCCGCCCTTTTTGGTTCTTCTTTAGCAACATGTATTAGTAAAATACCATTTAATGGTCCAGTTGCGGCCGTAAAGGTAGGAAGAGTTAATGGCAAATTTGTCATTAACCCAACGGTTACAGAAGCCGAAGAAAGTGATATTGATTTAACGGTGGCCGGAACGAAAGATGCCATTAATATGGTGGAAGCTGGCGCTAAAGAAGTATCCGAAAAAGATATGTTAGAGGCTCTTCTATTTGGTCATGAAGCTGTTAAGAAATTAGTTGAATTTGAAGAAAAAATCATCAAAGAAATTGGCGAGGAAAAAATGGAATATTCTAAACTAGAAATTGAAGAAAATTTAGAAAGAGAAGTAAGAGGTAAATGTGAAAGTGATTTAAATGAAGCCTTACACATTATTGACCATAATGAAATGTATGATAGATTAGATGAAATAAAAGATAATCTATTAAAAGAATATGAAGATGCAAATAAAGATGCTTTAAAAGATGATGAGTTAAGAGAACTTTTAACAAAAGTATCTATGATTTATGAAAATGTTCGTTATGAAGTTTTTAGAAAAATAATTGTTAAAGAAAAACTAAGAGCAGCTGGAAGAAAACTAGATGAAATAAGACCTTTAAGTGCTAGTATTGATTTACTTCCAAGAACTCATGGTTCAGCGCTATTTACCAGAGGAGAAACCCAAAGTTTATCAATTACTACTTTAGGGGCTCTTGGGGAAAGTCAAATGTTAGATGGTCTTTCTTTAGAAGAAGAAAAAAGATTCATGTTGCATTATAATTTTCCTCAATTTAGTGTTGGTGAAACCGGAAGATATGGTTCTCCTGGCAGAAGAGAAATTGGTCATGGAGCTTTAGGAGAAAGAGCGCTCCTTCAAGTTATTCCATCCGAAGAAGAATTCCCTTACACGATTAGAGTCGTAAGTGAAATATTAAGTAGTAATGGTTCATCTAGTCAAGCGAGTATTTGTGCCGGATGCTTAAGTTTAATGGCGGCCGGTGTGCCAATTAAAGCTCCCGTTGCGGGTATTGCCATGGGCTTAATCACCAGTGGTAATAAATATGTAATTCTAACTGATATCGAAGGAATGGAAGACCATTTAGGAGATATGGATTTCAAAGTTGCGGGTACTAGAAAAGGTATTTGTGCTTTACAAATGGATATCAAAATTGATGGCGTTAATAAAAGTATTTTAAAAGAAGCTCTAGAACAAGCTAAAAAAGCCCGTTTAGAAATCTTAGATTTATATGATACCATTATTCCAGAACCAAGAAAGGAATTAAGTCCTTATGCTCCAAAGATTGAAACATTCAATATTGACCCAGAAAAGATTAAAGATGTCATTGGTCGAGGTGGCGAAATGATTACGAAAATTATTCTTGAAGCTAGTAATGTTAAAACAGTTAATGATAAGAATGCCGTTAAAGTTGACTTAGAAGATGATGGAAGAGTAATTATTTACCATAGTGATAAAGAAATTATTAAAAAGACTCGGGAAATGATTGAGGATGTCGTTAAAGAAGTCGAAACTGGTAAAATATACACAGGTAAAGTCGTAAAAGTTGAAGACTTTGGATGCTTTGTTGAATTATGGCCAGGTTGTGAAGGTATGGTTCATGTATCGCAACTTGATAATAAGAGAGTTAATAAAGCTAGTGATGTTGTCAAAGTTGGAGACGAAATTATGGTTAAATCTTTAGGTCATGATAATAAGGGTAGATTAAATCTTTCCAGAAAAGATGCTTTACCTAAAAAGGAAGTTAAAGAAGATAAAAAATAATTGACTTTTATTAAAATATACAGTATATTATAGATACTTAAGTAATTAAGTTGTGCCTTTTGGCATATAATATTAAAAAAGCGAGTGATTCCCACTTTAAGAGGAAATTAACAAAGAGGTGATTCCCACCTTAAGAGGAAATTAACAAAGAGGTGATTCCCACCTTAAGAGGAAATCAAAAAAGAACTAGAGAGCACACTCTAGTTTTATTTTGTTACGATTAGTATCAAAAATGCTTGATATACTTATGTTCGTGTGATATAATTTAAATTGTAAGGGAGGATTTAAAAAAATGAAAAGATTATCTATTGTAAAATTAGATGAAAAATATTGCGATTATTTAAGAAAATTTGATAATAAAGTTCCATATAACTTTGCTAAAAAGAAATTAAGACCATTCGTAGGAGTTTTGTTTGAGGTTGATAAATTTAAATATTTTGCCCCTTTGTCTAGTCCTAAACCAAAACATTTAAAAATAAAATCTAATTTAGATTTTTTGAAAATTGCTGGAGGAAAACTGGGAGCAATTAATTTTAATAATATGATACCTGTAACAGACAATAATATAATTCATATAGATTTAAATAAAAAAGGTAAAAATATTAATGAGGAAAAGTATTTAATGTTATTAAAGACCCAATTATATTGGTTAAATCGTTATGTTGATACTATTTATAATAAAGCAAAAAAATTATACGATAAATATATAGATGGAACTTTAAATCCTGCCATTTTCAAAAGATGTTGTGATTTTAAATTATTAGAAAAGAAATGTAAGGAATACAATCGTAATAAGTAGAAATACTTTTTTCTTTTTGCTATAATATTTTATATGAAAAAAGAAAAGTTAGAAATTATTTATGAAGATAAAGATATAATAATTGTTAATAAAAAGAGTGGTCTATTAACTATTAGTACAGATAAAGTTAAAGATAATACTTTATATCATAAAGTAAGTGATTATTTAAAGAAACAAAATAAAAATAATAAAGTATTTATTGTCCATCGTTTAGATAAAGATACCCAAGGTTTAGTGATATTTGCAAAATCTGAAAAGGTAAAAAGAATTCTGCAAAATAATTGGCCAAATGTTAAAAGAGATTATTTAGCCATTGTCTATGGTCATTTAGATAAAAAGAAAGATACTTTAGTAAGTCATTTAAAAGAAACAAAGACCCATTTAGTTTATGAAAGTAAAGTAGGGGATTTAGCCATTACAAATTACGAAGTAATAAAGGAAAATAAATTATACAGTTTGTTAAAGATAAATATTGAAACAGGTAAGAAAAATCAAATTAGAGTGCAATTAAAAGGCCTAAATCATCCAATTGTAGGAGATAAAGTCTATAGTGATATCAAAAATAAAAATGTTAAAGAATTATGTTTACAAGCCTATGCTTTAGAATTTAAACATCCCATAAGTAAAGAATTAATAAAAGTATCTCTAGATTATCCAGCTAGTTTTCAAAAATTAATAAGCCAATAAAAAAGGCTTATGCCTTTAATATTCTTTTAAATACATATCATAATATTCGTCATAAGTAAGACCTGATTTATATACTTTAGTAGCTAAATCTACTCCTAAATAACGAATATGCCAAGGTTCTTCCATATAACCGGTAACAGGAACAAATTCTTCTAAATATCTTAAAATAAAACCATATTTATAAGAATTTTCTTTAACCCATTTAAAGTCTTTATCATCAAGTCTAGCGCCACTGACATTAGGGTCGTTTAAATCGACAGCAAGTCCTAATTGGTGTTCACTTGTTCCAGGTCTAGCCGAATAGGTATCGGCTTTTTCTTTACCATCTTCCGCCACATAATTAGTATATAAAGTATTTTGAAAAGAGTAGGAACGATAAGCGGTGGTGCTTTCTAAAGTTATACCATCATTTTTGGCGGCCTCAATAAACTTTTCATAAGCTTCTGCAGCCACTCTTACTAATTTAGCTCCATTCTTACTATCAAATAAAGTAACTAAATCTTTAGGGACAAAATCTTTATCAACATAATGGAATTTATTAATTAGAGTTGTTATTTCATCCGGATTTTCAATTCTCTCGGTATCGGTATAAAATTCTTTATCTAAGTTTAAATTAACATGAGTTACCACAGTTTGTAAATCTTCATCTTTATTTTCTTTTTTATACTCTTCATATCTTTCTAAATTATTGATATCAAAATTTCGGAAAGACAAATATTCACTAAAATCTTTTTGCTTGCTTAAATTTAAGATTTTTTCTTGATTTTTACTACTTAATTTAAAGATATTATTTACCTCACTTGCCTCATAGCCAATATTTAAATATTTATTGACTTTATCTGCAAAATCATCAGTTTCGACAAAGTCAATCTTTAAATAATCTTCTAAGTAATTATCATTATATTCTTTATTTTCTAAAATATTTTCTAAAGTTTTAGAATAATCAAACTTATAGATTTTTTCTAATTTTTCTTCACTTATAACCGCATTAGCCTCATCACTATAATCTTTCGAAGAATTAGTTCCTCCCAAGAGTAGTTTAATTAAAAAGAAAATAATTACTCCAATTACCATTAAAAATAAAATAAGGATACCTAATTTTTTAAATTTTCTCTTTTGTCTTCTAGTCATCTTTACCACCTATAATAATTATAGCACTAAACACGCAAATAAAACTTAAAATATTCTTAAACTTGACAAAAGAAAAAAGCTAGTTATTTGGTAACACTAGCTTTAACTTGTCTTACTTCTCCAGTTCTTTCCCAACCTGGTAGACTTTCTTCTGTACTCCATTTATATCTATATTTTGTTACAGATTTTGTACTAACAGTAGGTTTAACTGATTCTACTTTTCCTTTCGTACATTTAGCAAGTTCTCCTAAACCAAATTTAGTATAACCCGCTTCACATTTGTATTCAGTATGTTTAATAGCATTTTGCGTATCTTTACCAGTTGATACACAACTCATATTTTTACCAGTTCCTTTTTCTTCAAATCCAGCTGGACAACTATAAGTTGTTTGTTTTACAGCATCTTTTACATCTTGAGTTCTTTTAAAACATCTATTTCCATTTAATGAATAACCATCTTCACAACTATAACTTGGTGTTTTTGTAGTTGTAAGTAAAGTTCCGTCTTTAATTACACAGCTAGTACCACTTAAAGTTCCTTTAGAACATGTATAAGTTGGATTAACTGTTCTTTCTGGAGTAGCATTCTTATAACATTTTAAGTTAGATCCACTTCCAGTTTGATAATCAGTACCACTAGGACATTTATAAGATGTTCCTGTTACAATACCATTTTTATAAGAGTAAGACGCTCCACAGTAGTAAGCATAAACAGTTTTTGAACAATTTGTTCCACAAGATTGTAAAACAGTTCCACTATAAGTACATCCTCCGTAAGTAGTATTATGATAATATGAATAATAATTGTAGTAACCACTACTAGTTCTTCTATAACATCTTAGAGATGAACCACTACCACTATAAACACTATAACCACTTGGGCATCCATAACTATTTGTTTTAGTTGGAATAAGAGTAGTAGTTGTGCCACTTATTACACATTTACCATTTGATAAAGTACCTTGACTACAACTTGGTGTAGCATTTACCGTTTTGCTTTTATAACATTTTAGAGAGGATCCACTTCCAGTTTGGTAATCAGTACCACTAGGACATGAATAAGTATAACTGACATTTGCTTCTTTAAAGTTACTTGAACTTTTAATACATTTAGTTTCATCGTTTCCTTCCGTTAAATAACCGCTAGGACAACTATAAGTAACTTTTTCAATAGGCTTTGTACTTGTACTAGTATCTTTAGTGCATGTTACTTTGTCTCCACTTACATTTTTAGTATAACCAGTAGGGCAGTTGTAAGATACTACTTTGGTGGCTGGCTTGGTTGTTTCATCACCCTTCAGACAAATAGTATTTTTGCCACTCCCACTTTTAGTATAACCTGCCGGACAAGCATAAACATTTTCTGTTCCACTGTAGGCTTGTTTATATCTATATTCATTAACTAAATCTTCTGGATTAGCTACTTCGACAGTACAATTACCACTTACACATAATTGATTACAACCAAGTTCAATAGTAGTTTTGGCTACTTCCGTACCACATACAAGAGTAGTAGTCATATTATATTTACCATTGGTATTAGTTACTGTTACATAACTGGCTTCGGCATCACATGTTTTACCTTGATAACCAAATGGTAACATAATTCCTTTATCAATAAGTTCTTGTAAAGTATATTTAATAGTTTGTCCTTCTTTAGGTAGTTCGCTAACTAAAAAGTATTCTTTGGCGTCATCATGAAAGTAACGGAAATTATCGATAAATTCTTTAGTATAAAAGTCGGTGTCATTAATAAGACCACTGTTATTGGTAGAATTATTATTGTTATTATTTACATTTGTATTATTCAAGTGATTATTTCTGACAAATAACCAAATTATAAGGAAAATAACTAAGGCAATAATTAAGATTAATAAACCTTTCTTTAAAACATTACCCCAATCAATACTTCTTCTAGGTTCTTCTGTATACATTAAAACTCACCGCCTTCTTGAGTTAATACTAATCCCTCACCACAAATTTGACCTCTTATAGCATCTAAATGGTTTTCTCCTGTAAATAGTAAATCATCCCATCTTTGATAGTCTACATCTTCGCCATCACCAGTTGGAATAACTACTGGTACAAGTCTTTTAATAACCCCATCATAAGCCATATACCAATCAGCATCATCTAATACTTTAGCGGCCTCATCAAAGGCAGCATCTCCAGTTAAAACATTAGTAATGGCATTCTCATCTTTTTCACTATCTGGAATTAATACTTCATAATTTAAAGTATTATTAAAGTCATTGGCACTTGTTATAAATATTTGAATAAATTTAAAGGCTTGTTCTCTTAATTCCATATTATTTGGATCATTAATTATACTCGTTACTATTTCGACAAATTTTGATATACACATATCTAAGTCAGATCCATCGGGAGCAATAAATGTTAAAGCATTAATTTTATTTATATCATCAGCAGTTATGGCATTTGTTCCCATAACTAAAGAGTCCATAACATGACTGGCAACAGTATTAGTAATATCATTTAAACGATTATTAGCTTCCACAAATTCATTTCTAAATAAGGCTTTATTATCGATTGCATTAACAAAAGCTACATAATCTGCTAGCTCATCATTATCTAAGAAGTTATAATCTTTTAATATATGAGCTCTATTGACATAATCAACTGTTTTATTACTTGTTAAGTTAAATAAATGTCTTATTTCTTCATATTCTCTAATATAATCATAATTAAATCCAGATACATTAGCATAAGCTTCTACTCTTAAATCATAGGGAATATTTAATAATCTATTAATCGTAACTTCATCAAAGTAAGTTGGGATTAAAGATGCTGTTTCATATGAATAACCAATATTCATTAACTTATTTTCTAAAGTATCTTCTGTTGGCATTGGTTCAGAGGTTGCTTCTGGTGCTTCTTCTAAAATTACTTCTTCAGTAGGCATTGGGGTAGGATCAGTATAAGTAAATTTTTCTTTATTTCTATCGCTATAACCTTTTCTACTTAAATGATATAAACCAAATCCGGACGCTGTAATGGCAAGAGCCCCAATTAAAACTCCACATATTTTTCTTTTATTCTTTTCCAAAAATCCTTCTTTTTTGCTGTCTTCTGTCATTTCTTCCTCTAATTCTTTCTCAGTATTTTTATCTGTATCTTTATTACTTAGTTCTTTTTTTAGTTTTTTAATTTCTAATTCTATAAATTCTAAATTTAAATCATTATCAATGTGTTTAAATTCGTCATCTTCAATTAAAGTAATATATTTTTTTAATTTGGCAATTAAACTTTCTTTTTCTTCTTTTGTAATATTTCTATCACCAATTAAATATAAATGTTCATCAATACTATCCATGTTAGGAATAGTTAATTTTAATTCTTCTAATTGTTTTTTAGTTTTAATAAGACTATTTAATTCTTTTTCGACTTTAGAAGTATCATAAGTTTTAGTAATTTCTATCGCAGTTTGTAAATATCTAATTTCTTCTTTTAATTTAGTCGTATCAGAATTATATTTTTTTAAGACTTCTAGATCACTTAATTTATTCTTTAACTCTTTAGCAAAATCTTTTTCATCTTTATCATATAAGACATCTAAAATAGGATTTAATCTCTCTATTTTTCCTTTAACTTCTGTAATATATGTATCAATATTATCGTTATTTATGGTAACATTTTCGCCATCAATTGTAATATCAATATCTTTATACCAACTAATTACATTCATAATGTATTTCTTGATATCTTCTTTATCTTTTTTTAAAGTTTTACTTTTTCCTAAAACATCAAGTTTTTCTTTCATTTCATCAAAAACCATTAGATTACTAAAGTCTTTTAAAGATTTTTGGTATTTTAAAAGTTTATTATTTAAAATTTCATATAGTGCAAATTCTTTTTCATCTAGTTCATGATTTTTTAAACTATCTAGTTGGTTTGTTATTTTTTCAATGTTCTTTTTTAGTAAACTAATGTACTCTTTTACTAATTCTTTGCTATCGTTATTCATAAAATCAAATCCCCCTTAATGAATATGCTGTATATAATACAATATATGCCCCTAAAAGTCAAGTTAAAAGTGATAGTTTTACCTACCACTTTTTAGAGAATAATTAGTCTATTTTTCCAAGCAACCAATCAATTGAAACATTGAATTTTTTAGCAAACTCATAAATGAAATTTGTCGAAATCAAATATCTTCCTCTTTCGTAGTCGCACCAAACGGATGGGGAAGTATTAAGGTACTTAGCCAGTTTACTTTGGGTATAGTTATAAGATTTGCGAGTTTGTTTCAATCTAAATTTAATTTTATCATAATCTATGTCCTTTTTAGAATTGGGATAATTCCTTGCATTAGTAAGTCCTAATGTATAATCAATTGAAACATTATAAAAATTCGCAAAATCATTAAGTCTTTTAAGAGGTATAATATTATGATTGTTTTCTAAGACGGCGTATGTACTTCTTCCTATTCCCATTGCTTCGGCAACTTCCTTTTGTTTCATGTCGCTAGACTCTCTTATCTCCTTCATTCTATTCAACATCTATAGCCACCCAAGACACATTGTATTTTATTTAAGAGCCATTTTATTAAAATGTTGCAAATACCGAAAAAAAATATAATTAAGCTTATTTATTTTGCTTTATAGTTGTTTTATTATTTTTATAGAGTAGTTTAATAATATGGCAACAATGTTGTTTTTAAATGTTAAAAAGATTTAGAAGATTTCTAAATTTATATTAATTGCTCATAGTTTAAAAATTAACACGTCAAAAAGTTAATTTTAGGTATCTAAAATTATTGTCAGATCATTTGTTAAATAATATCAAATAAAATAGTTTTTGTGGAGGATTTGTGTGAAAATAAAGGATTTTGTGGAGAAAATTGGTTATAGAAAGTTATCTTTAAGTATTATTGCTATCTTAATTGTGGCTTTAGGAGTATGGGGTATTAAGGGAACTCATGCTTTCTATAGTTATTCATCGGGACCTATTCAAATATTTAATAGTAAAGTAGGAAACTTTGCGGGTAAAGGAGATACTAGCCCTTTAACAGGTAGAACAACTGATATAAATGTACTATACTATGTTCAAGATATAACTGATCCTAAAAAGTATTCAGTTATGGTAAAACCTCCATTAGAAATTAAAGGTTTTGATGGTAAAACTGGTTTTACTATAGATCAAGAAAAGAGTAACTGTATACCAAAGAATGGTGCTAGTTATCCGGCGGATAATGGTAGCAATAATGGATACAAACTTAATGCCGATGGAACAGTTAGAATTACGGTGACTCAATCATCAGCCAATCAAGTAGTATGTAGATTATATTATACATTTGCCGATGATTTGAATGATGGAATAATTTTATTTGCAATGAAACAAGATGAACACGGTAATGTTTCATATAATAATAATAAATATTCTATTGTGTCTGAAATACCAAGTGAATATACTTATAAGGGTTATAAATGTACTGATCAAACCGCATCATCTTTTATTAAATATGATGCAAGTACTGGTTTTACATTTACAACAAATAAACCAAATGTCTGTTATGCATACTTTGATAAAAATTAGGAGGAATTATGAAGAAAAAAGTATTTAAAAGTGTAATTGGAATATTAATTGTTATTGAAGGGGTATTTTTGTTCTTAAGTTATAAGTCTTATAATAATATTGATAAAGCAAAAGTTTTAGAAGATGTAAAATTAGCGGATATTTTAAAGGATAAAAAGAAAAGTTTAGCAATTCAAGTTCAAGATAGTAATTATCAATGGCAAGATCAAGGGACTACAACGGGATGGCCTGATAGTAATCATTATTATTATGGAACCAAATGTACTGATGAAACAGGAAAAGAAACAGCAAATACTAAACAAATAGTCCAATTTGATGATACAACTAATACAGCCACAATTACGACTAAAGAAACGGTATATTGTACAATATACTTTGCTTATAAAAAAGATGCTTTAAGCTTAATGCAAGCAACAACTGATGGAAATCATTTAAAGACAATAAGTGGTGATGATAAATTAATAAGATACATAGGAAAATATAGCGAAATAACAAAAAATTATGTTTGTTTTGGAACAAGTAATATAGAAGATTGTAAAAAAGATAAAGATAAATATATGTATCGAATAATAGGAATACAAGCCCAAGATGATGATACGGTTGAATTAAAACAAAATCAATTAAAAATAATCAAAGCCACCCCTAAAATAAATAATAGTATTAAAACCATAGCATGGTCAGAAAATTATAGTACGGATATAAATTGGGATAATACAAACAATACAGTAAGAAAATATTTAAATGATGGAACAAGTGGTTTTTTAAAAACAATTAATGATATGGGAGGAAGTTGGAGCAATTTAATAAGTGATCCGAAATGGTATATAGGAGATGATACAACAGCCACAACAGCAACAGGAATATCAAGCGAAAAAAATAAGCAAACAACAAATAAATATAAAGTAGGTTTAATGTACGCAAGTGATTATTATAACTCATGGACATACACATCAAATACCGAAAGTTGGTTGCATATAATACACGGAACAAGTAGTAGCAGTTCAGCATATAGTAGTACCTACGAATGGACAATGACTAGGTATGGCTACAACAGCGATTACACTGCGTGGGGTGTGAATACGAGCGGCTCCTTGCGCTTTGACGGTGTGTACTGGACTACGCCTGCGGTTCGCCCAGTCTTCTATCTATCATCCAATATAAAGTTATCAGGTAGTGGAACAGAATCTAGTCCATTCATAATAACTTTTACGAGGTGATAATATATCGCCCAAGGCGGCATTATGGCGCCTAGGCGATTCGCGTTAGCGATTAATTATAAATATAAAATTTAAAACCAATAAAAATGTTAAAAAGTGAAAAAGATTAGACACCACATTTTTCACTTTTTTAAATTATTAAAAATATTGTATAATATAGATAGGTAATCTTGATATAATGTTAGGTATGGCTTAAACAGCAGCAATTATCGGGCGTGGAATGTGAATACAAGCGGCAACTTGAACAATAACAATGTGAACAATACGAATGCGGTTCGCCCAGCCTTCTATGACTTGAATGAATATATGGTTAAGACTATATACTAGGGAAGATAGAAGACAAAGATTATCTGGGATAAATTTCCAAACTAAAAACGAGGATGATAAATTTTACGAGATTTATCTATTACCTCGTTATTTTTTTGATTTTTACAACAAATGTGTTCTTTTTTAAAAGAAATTTCGCGAAAAAAAAGGAAATCAGAGATTTTTTTACAATAATATAAGTGAAGGGAGGAAAAATAGCACCTTAAATTTTAATAGTAAAAAAAGAATAAAAAATGGTTAATTAGTTGAGTAAAAGAAGGAGGAGATTTAATGCTAGCAGAAAAAATAGAAAATGAATTAGTAGAACAAAATGGAGAAAATAAAAAAGTTGATTTTTATCATTTAAAATATGATAGAGTATTTAAAAAAGTAGTAGATGTTAATCCAGAAGTATTAGAGAAAGTACTAACCGATATTTTAGAGGAAGAAGTAAAGATAATTAGTTTTGTACCTACAGAACTTCCTATTAAGAATGTAAAGAGTAAAGTAAATACATTAGATATTTTAGTTAAGACTAAAGATAACCAAATTTTAAATATTGAGCTTAACACAAATTTTGATAAAGTAACTAAAGAAAGAAATCTAGTATATTATACAACTTTGTATTCGCAAAAGAAATTAAGAGGAGAATATATTGAAGATATTGATGAAAAATTAGAAGTATTACATATCGATATTAATTTTAATGAGAGTAAAAAAGAAGAAGAAAAGAAAGTATTTTATGTGCAAAACGAGAAAGGAATAAAATACAGCGAAAGCTTTAAAATTATCACCGTAAACATTGCTAAGTACAAGCATATGTGGTATGATAAAAACATAAAAGGTGATAAAACTCACATTTATTTAGTAATGTTAGATGCTAATAAAGAGGAGTTAAGAAAGTTAGCTAAAGTGGATAAGTTAGTTAAGGGAGTGGATGAAGAAGTGGAAAAACTAAATTCTGATGAAGTATTTATAAAAGAAATCAGTAGAGAAGAAGAAATGAAGATAAGAGAACAAATGCGAGTTAAAATGGCCAAAAAAGAAGGCATTGAAGAAGGAAAAACAAATAAAGCTAATGCTATTGCTAAGAATATGCTTGAATCAGGAGAAAGAGAAGAAAAAATATTAAAGTATACGGGATTATCTAAAGAAGAATTAGAAAAATTAAAATAAGTTATATAAAAACAGTGATAGTGCTAATATAAAAATGTAATATTTGGTCCATATAATTATGTAGGAAATCCTACATTTTTTTCTTACATTTTTATAGTACCATTAACAGAAGCTAAAGTGAAAAGAAAAAATGAGAAAGAAAAAAGAATGGATGTAGGTAGTTGTCGAAACTACAAAAGGTGACATTACAAATAGGTAATCTTGATATAGGTGATAGTAGGTATGGCTATATACTAGGGAAGATGCGAAGACAAAGATTATTTAGGATTTTATCCAAACTAAAAACGGAGATAATAAGTTTTACGAGACTAATCTATTACCTCGTTATTTTTTCTCGCAAAAAGAGAATTTAAAAATTTTATATTTAAAGATTAGAAAAATAATGTTATAATCATCTTAAGAGTAGGTAGGTGATGAAGTTATAAATAAAATTATGAGAAATGCGACAAAGTAAAAAAGGAGTGGTGAAAAATTAAAAACGACGTAGTTGAACTAAGACGTTCCGGCAAATTTTATAATGTCTTTGGAGATGATGCGATTGTCATTCATTATATTACCGGTTATAAAATTGTGGCGGAAAAAGGTGGGGTCGGATTTCCGGAAACTGCCTATAACAAAGTTATAAATGCTTTACTAGACAATGAAATATCTTATGTTGTTTATGAGAAAAACGAGAAAAAAGATGAAAAAAATTTTAAAAAAATTAATAATTACAAAAATATTCTTAAAAAAGGAATTAGCGAATTATCTATTGAAGAAAGGTTTCAAAAAATAGAAACCGCTATTCGGAAACTTAATGCTAAAGAACTAGACCATATACTTGAAGTAATTGAAGATGCAATATCGAACTGAAAAATTTTTAATAATTAAAAATATGAAAAAATTCATTTTGGGGTTAGAAACGATGTTAGTTAATTTTCCTAGAAAAGAATTTTTGACTAAAGATATGATTTATAAAGATGCTTTAAAAGTTTTAGAATTAGTTTTTATTGCTAATGAAATAGAAGATATTAAAGAAAAAAATCATTTGCAAATAGAAATATTAGCCAAAATTAACATGCTGGATTTTTATTTAGAAAGAGCTTATAAGAAAAAATATATTAATGAAAAACAATGTTTAAATAAATCAAATGAACTTGAGGCCATTTCCAAAATGGTTTATAGGTGGATAAAATATAGTATCCAAGAAAGTAAAAGTAATGAAGGAACATTGTAATTTAGATACCATTTTAAATTTATATGAAAAAGAAATATCTAAAAATGTCAAAAACAAACATAAAGTATATATGTTTGAAAAGAACAAATTTCAAAATTTAAATCATATAATAAGAGTCCTTCAAACAGGGAATTATGATGGAGGAAAATATAATATCTTTTTAATTAAAGAACCTAAGCATCGAATAGTTATGGCTTTAAGTATCACGGATAAAATTATTAATCATTTTGTAGCGAGATATGTTTTAGAGGTAAAGCTATCTAAATATTTAGATGACCGAAATATTGCGACCCGTAAAGGTATGGGTACGGATTATGGAATTAAAATGGTTAAAAAATTTTTAGAGAAAAACAAAAAATATGAAACTTTTTATATTTTAAAACTAGACATAAGCAAATATTTTTATTCTATAGATCATGAAGTTTTAATGAGTCTTGTTAAAGATAAGTTATCAAAAGAAGAATATGACTTTTTAAAAATAATTATTGATAGTACCAATGAAGAATATATAAATAAAATTATTAAAACGATTAAAACAAATTATATAAAGAAACACCCACAGTTTAAAAAAGAAATTGATAGTCTACCTTATTATGAGTATGGTAAAGGATTACCTATTGGAAATATGACTAGTCAATTTTTATCTATTTTTTATTTATATGAATTAGACCATTATATTGTGCATAATTTACATATTAAATATTATGTGCGTTATATGGATGATTTTGTTTTAATTCATCATGATAAGAAAGTCTTAGAAAATGCTTTAAAAGAAATTGAAACTATTTTAAATACTAAGTATAAATTAAAATTAAATAGTAAAAAGACCAAAATAGTAAAAAATAACGAAGGGTTTGTTTTCTTAGGATACAATTATAAAGTAATAGGTAAGAAGACAATTGTTAGATTAAGAAGAGAAGCCTATGAAAAAACGAAAAAGCGAGTTAAAAGAACTTATTATATGTATGAACATGGTTTTATCTCTTTTAATGAAGCTTTTTGCTCGATAATGAGTTATTGGTACAATCGGAAATATGGAAGTCAAATGAAAGTTAGAAGGGCAATCAATAAATATTGGTTTGAAAGGGTTCATGGCATACCAAAATAGATACATTTTTATTAAAAGAACTTATCCCAAGACCATTGTATTATTTCAAAAAGATAATAGGTATATTGGTTATAAAGAAGATAAAGAATTATTAAGATTTTTAAAATTTCGCAAATTAAAAGATTTAGAACGTTTAAAAATAAATTATATTATTGTAAGAAATATGGAAATAATAGACCATCAAGAATATGAAAATAATATGTATAATATCTATTATTTAAGATTTAGATTAACTAATTTAATTAATTCTTGGAAAGATTTAATAAATTAAATTTTTATTATGGTTAAAAGTTTCGGTATTCTAAACATTTATTTATAGTTTACATAGGCATTTACAAATGCAATACAGATGCAATACAAATTCATCTTACTTATTAATTGGTTTATTATGAAGTTCAAATTCTAAAGTCTTATTTTTACTTACTAAATCATATATGGCGGCACATTTGAGTTCATAAGTATAGGTAAGAGAGTCTTTTAAGGAAGTAAGGGAAATATCTATTTCCTTTTTTATTTTATTTAAATATTTTTTACCATTATTATTAAAACCTAAAACTTTAATGTATTCTAAATTTAAATTTTTAATATCTTCTTTTTTAAGACCCATTAAAATATGAATAAACATTCTTCTTAAACGATTGTAAGTATATCTTTTAGATTTAGTTTTATTAATTAAATCATTCATATTAAAACAGTCATAAATGATTTTTTTAAGACGATTTTGGATTCCTTCTTCGACATCTAAATAGGCATCTAAATTATCGTCAGTAATAATTTTATATTTTAAGTAAGGAAATAAATTATCTAAACTTAAATTTTCTAAATATTTTAAAGTAATTTTAGGAACCATTTTTTTAATACTTTTATTATTCTTTATT
Organism: uncultured Bacilli bacterium; assembly: GCA_947628485.1. Classification (GTDB taxonomy): domain Bacteria; phylum Bacillota_I; class Bacilli_A; order RF39; family UBA660; genus SIG200. The sequence continues at coordinate 26,691 of CANRAA010000007.1, forward strand.
CTTTCTCTAATATTGGAGGCACTCACAATATCACTATTTAAAGTGGTATCTTTATAATCATTGGTTCTTTTAATCGTTATAGGTTTAATATGATAATTATTTTCTTTGATGGCTTTAACATAAGAAATACCTAGTAAATCATTGGGGGTAAAATCAAAATCGATCTTTAAGGCTTTGGCAAGAGCCGTGGGATAGTTTAGTCCTTTATCTAAATAACTTTTAACTAATGAGTTATATTCTTCTTGATTATTTAGGGTATAATCGGCAATTTTTTCTAATTTTTGAGTATCATTAGATTCACTCCCAAAAATAACATAATCACATTTAAAACTCTCTAACAAATGCACAGAAACACTCGCAAATTTATCGGCACTTTGGCATCCAAAAACAAAAGGTAATTCTAATACAATATCGATGTTATTTTCCAAAGCAATCTTCGTTTTATTTTCCTTTGATAGCAAAGAAATTTCGCCCCGTTCTAAAAAGTAACCATTTAAAACTAAAATGATTAAAGATTCCGGAAACATTTCTTTAATTTTTTGTAAATGATAAAGATGTCCATTGTGAAAAGGATTATATTCACAAATAATACCAATAATATTCATAATAAATCACTCTCTTAATATAACAATTCTCTTTTTAAATGTCAATTTATTTGCTATACTAATTACAAATGAGGAAGGTATTATGATTATATGCGTTGTAGGCCCAACGGGCGTTGGAAAAACCAAATTAAGTGTTATGCTGGCTAAAAAATATAAGGCTAAAGTTGTAGGATGTGATGCGACCCAAATATATAAACATCTTGATATTGGGAGTGCCAAAGTAACAGAAGAAGAAAAAGAAGGAGTAGAACATCTTTTAATTGATATTAAAGAACCTAACGAAGACTATAGTGTTTGTGATTATCAAAAAGATTTAAGAACCATCTTAGAGGAAAATAAGAATCGCAATATCGTTATTGTCGGAGGAACGGGTCTATATTTAAAAAGTGCTTTATATGATTATGAATTTAGTGAAATGGAAGATAATAATTATGATGAGTATTCTAATGAAGAGTTATATAAAATGTGTTTAGATATTAATCCTAATTTAAATATTCATCAAAATAATCGCAGAAGACTAGAAAACTTTTTAAATCGAAAAAATAAAAATCCTAAAGAACCAGTCTTATTATACGATGCTTTATTTATTGGTTTAACTACGGATAGAGAAGTATTGTATGAAAGAATTAACAAAAGAGTAGATGAGATGGTTCAAAATGGTTTAGTGGAAGAAGTACAAAGTTTATATCAAAAATATGGTCTTACGAGTATCTTAAGTCGGGCTATTGGCTATAAAGAGATTATTAAGTATTTAGATAAAGAAATATCTTTAGAAGAGGCTATTGAGTTAATTAAAAAGAACTCCCGTCATTATGCTAAAAGACAATATACTTGGTTTAATAATCAAATGCATATAACTTGGTTTAATACTAACTTTAATGATTTTAATAAAACTTATGAAGAAGTAGTAGAGTATATCGAAAAAAATAAATAATAGAGTCCAATCTTAGGGCTCTATTTAGTTTCCATAAAATTTCCAACTTGATTTTGATTATTTCTTTGTTCTTGTTAAAGCTAAATGTTTTGGTTTTTTATATATTCCATTTGTGTATGCTAGATTTAATTCATTATTTATATCAATATCGGTAATTTTATCAAGATAAAATTCTAATTCATTTAGTTCATTTGGCTTTATATGACAATATTCTCTAAATTTTTGATTTTCTCTTTCTAATTCAAGGTCATGAGTATATTGATTTTTTAGGGAAATACCTTTATTTAATTTACTAGTAAAGCCTTTAATTTTTTTATTTGCTACATATTTAACTATTCCCCAATAAACTGAACATAAACCAATCATACCTAATATATTAACTGAAAAAGTAAATATATTAGACAATAGTTTAATATTATGATAAAAAGTTAAATTTCCAATAACATTTAAACCTAATATTAATAATCCTAATATTAATTGGAATTTTAACATTTTTTTAGCAAAGAATTTTAATTCGGTATATTCTGAAACATTCTTTTCTGTTTCCATAATTTCTTCATTTAAAGTATTTATATTATTTTCTATTAGTTGTTCTGTTTCATTCATTTAAAAATACTCCCTTCGGATGGAGAGTATTTTAGCATAATCAATTTTTATTGTCAATTTATCTAAATTCTAAATAAATACTTCTATCAAAGTTATGTTCTTCGACATTAACTTCTCCAGAGTCGGCTTTTTGTAATTCTTCGTTCGTAACTAAGAAATATTTATGATATAAATAGTCTTTACCATCACTACTAACGGGATCATCCCAAGTAAGGTCTAAATGGAGCCACTCATCGTCAATTTTAACCGCATTCCAAACATGCCCATTTGACTCATAACTAATTTCTTCTTTAGTGGTGGCTATTTTATAATTTTGATAACCAAGTTTTGTTAAGATAATACTCATTAAATCAGCATAACCATTACAAGTAGCATAACCAGATACGACAGGACCATAAGCATTAAAGGACTCATACTCACTATCTCCGGTATCATTTCTTACTGTATCGTATTTTGTATGGTCAATAATATAATCATGAATTAATTTAATATTCTCAAAATCATCTAAACTTGCATCATATAATTCTTGAATTAAATTATCAATATATTGATTAATAACCTCTATTTCTTCTTTTTTATATAAATAAGTAACGTTAATCGTTATTTCGCCATCTTCTTTAATGGATGTTTTAAGGGAATTAAAACTATTATAAGGATGCACAAAATTATTTAAATGCGTAAGCATAAATTCATTTTTGGTAATCTCGGCAATATCTTCCGCGCATTCTGTATATTCTTTCGGGCAATAGAAGGTAAAATCTTCCCAACCTTGATTAATCACACTATAAATGATGTCCATTAAATCGTCATAAGAGTAGGGAATATAATCTTTACTATTTTGCACATATAGAAAATCATAATCTTTAGTATAAGCATTTCCCTCACTGATAGTTAAAACCGGTTTATTGGAAATTGTTTTCGCTAAAAAACTCGTAATCTTACCAGCATTAAGTAAAATTACTAATATAAGAGCATAACAAATTAAAGGTATAATATATTTCTTCATAAATATCACATAATCATTTTATCAAAAAAAAACAAAGTAGTAAACTACTTCATATTTTTAATTTTAGCATTTAATCTTTGTTTTTCACGATCTGTGGTATTACTTTTAATTAAACCTTTTTGTAAAGCAGCATCGATTGTTTTTTGGAATTCTTTGAATATTTTGTTAGCTTCTTCAGAATTACCAGTGGCAATCGCTTTTTCACAAGATTTGATTAAGTTCTTAACCCGCATCTTTAGTTCATGATTTTCTTCAGTTTTTTTCGCAATTACTTTAACTGCTTTTTTAGAACTTTTGATATTTGGCATAAAATCCCTCCTTAAAAATTCATATTAATTTTACCAAAAAATATGTTAATGTGCAAGAAATATCAATTTTGTTAGTTAAAAGACATCGTTTGACATAAATTTTAAGCGTAATTATTTATAATATAATTGGTGGATAAGATGAGAAAATTTAAAAGTAAAAAGAAAAGTAATTATACCATTATCTATTTAGGAGTTTTTTTAATTAGTATGGCTTTAACGATTAATTTTTTATATCAGCATAATTTAGTTAAAGATGATACTTTGATTGATATTTTAATGAAGGATAATTTTAATTTAGAAAAAGACAAAATTGAAGATGTCGATTTTTTATTAAAGTATGCCTTTAATATTGATAAAAATGATGTTGAGGCCGTAGTTAAAGAAGAAAATACCGAAGAAAAAGTAGAGGTAAGTGAAAATAAACCATATTTAGATAATATTGTCTATATTTATAATACCCACCAAGAAGAAAAATATGACATGAGTATTATGGAACCTTATAATATTAAATCAGGTGTTTTTGTGGCGAGTAAAATGCTTAAAGAATATTTACATGACGAAGGTATCGGAGCTATTGTGGAAGAAGATAATATCGCCGATGCTCTTCATGCTCTAAATTTAAAATATGGTAGTTCCTATAAAATAAGTCGCCAGTTTATGGAAAGTGCGAAAGAGAAGAATCCCACTTTGAAATATTTTATTGATTTACATAGAGATTCATCAGTTTATACAAAAACGACCACTAATATTGATGGGGAATCTTTTGCCCGAGTTTTATTTGTGGTAGGCCTTGACCATGAAAACTATCAGGTTAACCTCGATTTTGCCACCCGTTTTAGAGAAAAAATTGATGCTTATAACGATACTTTATGCAGGGGGATAATGAAAAAAAGTGGAAAAGGGGTAAATGGGATTTATAATCAAGATTTTAGTCCCAATACCATGCTAATTGAAGTCGGAGGCCAATATAATAATATTAGAGAAGTAAATAATACTTTAAAAGTTTTAGCTAAGCTTTTAAGTGAATTTATAAGGGATGAAGAAAATGGGTAAGAAAAAGAAAAATTTGCCTCTTAAAGTGTTAGGGCTTTTATTTATTGTGTTTATGGCTTTGTATATTGCCAGTACCAGTGGTTATTATGAAAGTAAAATAAGAGATAAAGTAGTGTTAACCGAAGAAGGAATTAAAGAATTTGAACGCAGAGTCCAAAATGGGGAAGATGTCGATATCAGTGCTTTTCTAAATCAAAAAAGACCGGATTATAGTAGTTATATGTCCACTTTAGGAGATAATTTAACGAGTGGTATAGAAGTTTTAGTTTACGATGGAGCAAGATTTGTCAAAGATATTATTAACTCACTCTTTTAAAACCTAATATTTTATTGTATAATTAGAAAGTAAGAAAGTAAGGGTTGATATAATGAGAATACTTTGTATCGGAAGTTCCGTATTAGAAACGACATGTTCAATAAATGAGCCAATTAAAGAAAATCAAATTGTAAGGATTACCGAAAAAAATGAATGTGGTGGTGGACATGCTGGTAATATTGCTTATCTTTTAGGTAAATGGGGAATTGAAACCTATATAGCCTCCGTTGTCGGAGCTGATGATGCCGCGAATAAAATTAAAAAAGAATATGAAAATATTGGGGTAAGATGTGATTATATAGAGACTACCTATGATCGGAAAACTGCCCAAGATATTGTTATTTTAAATACAACAAGCAAAAATAAAACAATATTTGAAATATCTAATAATGCCAATTTAAAGAAATATGCTTTTGGGATGGCTCCAGATATTATTGTTGTTGATGGTAATGATTTTAATGCCTCCGTATCGGCTTTTGATAAATATCCCAATATTCCAAGTTATTTAATTGTCTCAAGAGTAAATAATGAAATAATTGAATTATGTAAATATGTTAATTTTATTATTTGTAATAAAGAAACAGCGGAAATCCTTACGAATATGACTATTGATTACAATAATAGTGCAACTTTAGTAAATGTTTATAATAAACTTCGCCAAAGATTTAATAAAGCTGATTTAATTATCACTTTGGGAGAAAGAGGATCAGTTTATGCAATTAATAATCAAGTTAAAATAATGCCAGTTGTTAAAACGAACATTGTGGATACAAATGGAGCAGGAGATGCCTATTCGGGAGCTTTCATTTATGGAATGGCAAGAGGCTTTGGTTTAGAAAAAAGTATTGCTTATGCCACCATTGCGGCCTCTTTATCGACTACAAAACTTACAAGTAGAATGTCTTTACCTACTTTAACGGAAGTATCTACTTATTATGATAATAAATTTGGGGCCGCTAATAATCCGAATAATACAACTCCAGTTCAAGAAGCATCAAATCAAGTTTCATCCCAAGAAAATTCAAATCCTAATCCTCAAGCAAGTGCTCAACCTAATGGAAATATTCCCGCATCAAGTAATGATGCCCGAACCATGAACATGAATACAGAAGGCCCAAATGTTAACTAGCAAAACGCCGTATCTTGATTTGCATGGTGAAGAAGTCGCAGTTACTTATGCTTTGGTTAATGAATTTTTACAAGATAATTATAAAATGGGAATAACGGAAGTAATCATTATTCATGGTAAAAGTACGAATATTCTAACGAAAGAAGTTCATAAAATTTTAAAAGATCATTCTTTAGTGGACCATTTCCATCTTAATAATTGGAACCTTGGGGAAACGATTGTCTATCTTAAAGAAAAATAATGTCAAAAAAAGGGTTATAATTATATCAAATAAATGAAATATTTGCCAATCATTTGTTAAAAAACCTTAAAAATTATACAAATGGTTGACATATTTTTTAATTTGTGCTATAATTATCTCGTAATTAAGGGGGTAGACATTATGAAAGGATACGTTTTAGATTACATTAACGAAAACGAATTTAAAAAATTAGAGAGAGCTTTAAAGAAGTATAATATGCTGGCTTTTAAAAAGTTAAACTTTGATTTTTATCCAGCCTTACGTAATGGCGAATTTTTAGGAGAAAAGGTTGATTCCAATAAAATTAATGGTACGGAAAAATATGAATTAAAATTACCAAGTGATAAAATGTTTACACAAATTCATGGAGAAGTTAAGTTAATTTATACCGTTCATTATAAAGAACAAGTTGTTGTTTTAGAGGAAATTACACCAGCAAATATTTTACTTGAAGGACATATGAGTGAACTTACAACTTATAAAGGTATTATGATTAGTAAGAAAAATGCCTCTAAAGATATGTTTAAAATTGATTTATTAAACATGTTACAAGATAAACATTAAGAGGCTTAATAATGAAAAAAGATATATATGAAGATTGCAAAGCTTCACTTCAAGAATTAAAAAATTTAAGTAACGAAATTTTTACCAAAAAAGGGTATATGCCTATTTTAATACCTGAATTAGGTAAAATAGAAGAGCAATATATAAAGGGGCTATATCAAAAGGAAGTAGAGAGTTTTATTCCTACTTCACCTGATAGTTTTGAAGCTTATGAACAAGATTATTTAAATTCACGTAGTAGATAGAATAAAAAGGATGTAAAAAGATTTGGGAATTTCCTAAATCTTTTTACTTTTGCTGTTGTTTTTAAAAATTATTTATAATATAATATAATTTATTAAGATTAAGGAGAAAACAATGGAAAAAGATGTAACCAAAGAAAGTATTTTTGTAAGAGAACCAGTTGATAATATTACTAATGAAATATTAAAAAGTCCCAGTTCCCAATTTATTTTAACCGGTAAAAGAGGTTCGGGAAGAAGTACTATTTTATATAACTTAGAAAATAGAGGTCTTGGTTCTAAAGAACAAACAATTAAAATGTCTTTTGATACCTGTATTAGTTTTTCAGAAAATCCAAATGAATATTATACGGAAAAAGTATTTCGCCATTATTATGAACTCATGTTTTGTCATCAAATTATAGATTATTTGCACCGTCATTATCCCTTAATTTATGCTAAATATTTTCAAGATGTAAATCTTAAAGTTGAGGCCATGTCTTTTTTATTTTATAATCATGTTAATGAAGGAGTATACTTAAATAAATATTTTCCTAAAAATACATTAAAAACATTGGAAAAATCTAAGCAACTTATCCAAAAAGTTCAAGAATTGTTAAAAGTAGAAAAATTAAATATGGCTATTGATCGTTTTGATTGGATAAATGGTGTAAGTAAAACATCACAACTTATCTTAAAAGAATATTTTAGCTATTTTAATAAGGTAATTATAACTTCTGATGATAGATATTTAAATTCTTTTTTGAAAGCTCAAGATTTAGATAGAAAGTATTATGTTATTAAAAGAGTAGATTATAGCGAAAATTTAGAAGTCGTTAAAATGATTTTAAAAATGTCTAATCCGGAATTAAAAGAATTTAAAGATGATTTTTACGAAGATTTAATAAATATTTGTAAAGGTAATTTAAAAGTTATGCTTGCAGTTTTTAAAAGAATTCAAAATCCTCATGAGTTAACTAACCAAAATTTAAAAAAATTACTTTTACTTTTAGCTAAAGATGATATTAAAAAGCAAGATTATTTAGATGAGGTAAGTAGACAAAAAAGATTATATTTATAAAAAAAGATAAAGTTAAATTTAAGTGAGGCATTTACTTTTGATAGTAAATGTTTTTCTATTTAAAACTTTATCTATATAATTATACTACTAATTTTTCTTCTTCAAAATTTAAGAATTTGGTCTTTATAAACTTTGATTAACTCTTCAGTTTCTAAATCCATATATAATCTATAGATTGCTAAAGAATTTCTTTCATAAGTCATAAAGTCATTATTTTCTTTTAAATGATTTATATAAAAACTATCCATAAAGACCATTAAATGATTACTATTTAAAGATTTATTCATAAGTTAATTCTCCTCGTAAATAATACTATAACATAATATTTTTCTTCGTTAAATAAATTATTAAACTTTAAAACTAAAAATGATTTACCATTTTAAGATAAATCATTTTTTTCTTATTAATTTTGGGTTATCATTAACATTTTTATTTTCTTGTTTTAAAACTTCTTCTGTAAGACGCCATACATCATTATTAATATTTACAACGTTCCAAATAGGAGCATTATCTTTAAATGCTTGATGGATGGAATAAACTTTAATATCATCTTTATTTTGAATACAAATTTTAAGATTACATTCCTCTTTATGCTTTAAACTTCTTCCTATATCTTTAAGTCTTTTATTAATATAAACACTTATTCCTGAAGTTTCGGAAATTACATTGTAATTTAAAACTTCTGTGATAATTTCTTTATAAATAGCATTTATACTATCACTTATAAATTTTGAAGTATCTAGAATTTCTTCTTTAGTTAAGCATTCTTTCTTTTCTAAATCAAAATTTCTATCTTCTAAAGTAAAAAACATACTGGAAACATCAAAGTAAGGTGTCATACCATCAAACATGAAAGTCGTAACTTTATAAATAAAACCAAAGTCATTATAGATTCCTTCTTTATTGATTACAGCATCATCTACGACAAAAATGTCCATTGGTAAAATTATATAACCTCTGTAATAAGTGCTAAGCATATTTGTAAGGACGTCTTCGCTTAAGTTAGGATTTAATTCTTGAAATTTACGACTCATTATATTATCTAACTCATTTTTTAATTCTTCCTTTTCTTCCTCCGTTATATTATCAATATAATGAATACTATTAGCAAATATTAAAGCACTTCTAAGTAGCGGAACATATTTATAACTTTTGCGGTTGTAAAATATTTCTTCAACTCTCATATTTCTTTTTTTAATATCGGCAAGTATTTTCTTGGCATCAGCAATTGTTCTCATTCCAAACCTCCCCCTTGAGTTTTTATATTATAGCATGTTTTAAGAAAAAATAAAACCCTTACCCAGGGCAAGAGTTTAACTTTTAATATGATGTGGTTGTAAATGTTATCTACACCTTTTTCTTTCTAAAGAATAATCTACAATAGTATCAATATGTGATTGCGTGGTGTCAAAAATAGGAATGTCAATGTCATGGGCTTTTATTAACATTTCTATTTCAGTACAACCTAAAATTACTCCTTCAATATTATTTTGACTTATCATATTATTAATAATGTCTATATAAAATTGCTTTGATGTTTCTTTAATTTCTCCCTTACATAACTCATCAAATATTATTCTATCTATTTCATTTATACTTTCTTCTATTTGTGGAGTAGTGACTTTTAGTCCATTTTTTTGCAATCTATTTATAAGAAAATCTTCTACCATTGTATATTTAGTCCCCAATAATCCCACATTTACAATATTATTATTTTTACATTTTTCAGCCACACAATCTGCAATATGAATTAATGGAATATTTATTTGACTTTGAATATAATCAGCCAGTTTATGCATTGTATTTGTTGCAATAACAATATAATCTGCTCCAGCCGTCTCTAATATTTTTGCTATTTTTGAAAGTTCTATTCCAATTTCATTCCATCTATTTTCTAACATTAATTTTCTTATTTCTTCAAAATTAACATTATATATTAAAAGTTTAGCACAAGTTAATCCTCCTGCAATTTGATTAACTTGGTCATTAATTCTCTCATAATAATGTATACTAGATTCATAACTCATTCCCCCAATTATGCCTATCGTTTTCATTAATGGAAACCTCCTTTGGTGACTATTATATCACAATTTTTAATCTTTTATTTTTTTATAACACAATTTGTCCATGAGAAAATAATTAACCTCTAGGTATTTTGACAACAAAGCAAAATAATCTAAGGGGCAATTTTTATAACTTATGATTTTTTTTATAATTTTCTATATATTTTGGAAAAACTTGGAGCCAATTATTTAGTTCTTCAGTATTTTCAAAAGAATATAATTTATAACCTTCTTTAGTATAACGTTTAAATTTCAAATTTAAAAAATTTTCGATAAATTTTTGACCATCTAAATTTTGTCCCTCAGCACAAATATTCAAAAACTTAATACCATTATGAGAAAAATATTCTAATTTATCTTTTAATCCTTTTAACAATAAACTTAACACTAATTTTTCGTCTTTATAAGCAGGGTGAATGGCTATAACAGAGAACAACAAATAATAAGAAGAGTTTTTTTCGTATTTTAATAAAGTATGACTATTTATTTCTGTATCTTCTAATTCGTTTTTCATAAATTTATTAAATTGTTCCTTTGATAAGGGTAGAATAGTTATTTCTCCCACAATTTTATCATTTTGAACATCTCTAATAAAAATATGTATATCATGATTTTTATCGTCCCAACTTATAGTTTGCTCAACACTTGCAATTGTTGATGGCTCTAAATAATGTCTTTCAATATCCCATACATCTTCAAAATCTTTAACTTTATGAATATATTCAATTTCATATTTCATGCTATCACCCTAAAAAAACAATTAAATCCCGCATATTAATTGATAAATATATCAATTTCAATCTATACATATTGTACTAAATTTCTAGCGAAAAGTCTATAAAGTAAATAAAGTAAACAATTTTTACTTCACAAAAAAGTACAAA
>CANRAA010000008.1 GCA_947628485.1 uncultured Bacilli bacterium
ATCTATATCAAGATTTACATCTTAATATCTTTTCCTTCCAGCATAATCAGTTTTCCATAAAACTTTTCACACTATCCATTTACTAGATTATAACACATTTTTTAATACTTATCTATTTTATGTATGATATAATTTAATAAATAGTTATTTAATATAATTAGATTAGGAAGTGAATAAATTGATTAAATATGAAACAAATTCTAAATTAGTTAAAAAAGGGCAAATATTCGTAGCTCTTAAAGGACATACGGTAGATGGTCATGATTACATCGAAGAAGCCATTAAAAATGGAGCAAATAAAGTTATTGGTGAAAAAGATTTAACTTTAAGTGTTCCTTATGAAAAAGTAGCAAGTAGTGAAGAATATTTAAAAGATGCTTTAGTTAAAGAATATGGTAATGAGGTAAATAAACTTAAAATTGTGGGTGTAACGGGCACCAATGGCAAAACTACTAGTTGTTATCTTACTTATGAAATTCTAAAAAACTTAGGCAAAAAAGTTGCTTACCTAGGGACAATTGGTTACCATGTAAATGATAAGGTAATAGAAGTAAATAATACCACTCCCGATATTTTATCTTTATATAAAATTTTAATGGATGCTTTTGAAAAAGGTTGTGAATACTTTATCATGGAAGTATCGAGTCATTCATTATCTTTAGAAAGAATAAAGGGGCTAAATCTTACTATCGGGGCCTTCACAAATTTAACGGAAGACCACTTAGATTATCATAAAACCATGGAGGCTTATTTAAATGAAAAAGTAAAAATAATTAAATATTTAAAAAATGATGGGTTAATGATTCTAAATAGTGATGATGAGGCTTCCAATAAATTTAAAGTATTTAAAAATTATTTAACTTATGGTTATAAAGGTGATTACAAAATAATTAGTTCCGATATTTATCCTAATCATACCGATTTAGAATTTTCTTATCTAGATAAAAAGTATCAAGTAACGACTAATTTAACAAGTAAGTTTAATATTTATAATTATATACTAGCCCTTGCTATTGTAAATAATTTAGGAGTTGATATTTTAGATATTCTAAATGTTACGAAAGATATTTACCCTCCTAAAGGAAGATGTGAAACTTATAAAGTGGGGAAAGGTTATGCCGTTATTGATTATGCCCATACTCCTGATGCGGTAGAAAAAGTAATAAAGGCTTACAACGAACTTAAAAAAGGAAAAGTTATTACAATCCTCGGTTGTGGAGGAGATAGAGACCCTATTAAAAGACCAATTATGGGGAATATTGCTACCAAAAATAGTGATTATGTAATATTTACCAATGATAATCCGAGAACTGAAGACCCAGAAAAAATAATGCATGACATTATCAAAGATAACCAAAATACTAATTATGAAGTTATTTACGATAGAAAGAGTGCTATCAATAAAGGAATTAGTTTGTTAGATAACGAAGATATTCTTTTAATTCTTGGTAAAGGACATGAAAATTATCAAATAATAGGGCATACTAAATATCATTTAGATGATGCCGAAATTGTTAAAAATTATACAGTAGACAAAAATAGTTAAATAAATTATAATATCAAGCAAAGAAAGTAGAGGAAAAATAAATGAATAATAATTTTTTTGAAATGTTAGAGAACTATTTAAAAAACGTTAATGTTAAAGATGAGAAAGAATTAGAGGCTAAAGTTCAAGAGTTTGTAAATAATCTTAATTCTGAGGATTTTGATTATGAACTAACTCCTTTAGAATGTGCTTATCAAGTTTTAGATAAAGCGGAAAAAGCTAAATCTAAAAAAACAGCTTTAAAGTATGCTAAAGAAGCTTATGAAATTAGTCACGATTGTCTAGATGCTATATTACTCCAAGTATCATTAGAAGATAATCCTTTTACTAAATGGTCTCTTTTAGATGAGGGATTAGAATATGAAAGAAAAAGATTAGAAAAAGAAGGATATTTTAAAAAAGATAAAATTGGAGATTTCTATGGTTATTTAGAAACGATACCTTATATTAGAGGATTATGTTTTAAAATTGATTTTTTAATTCTTGAAGGAAAAATAAAACAAGCAAGAGATTTGTGTAAAGAAGTACTCAAACTAAATGCCAATGATAATACTGGAAGAAGACATGTTTTACTCGCAATTTATGCTTATTTAGAAGAGGAAGAAGAGGCTTTAAAATTACTTAAAAAATATCCTGAAGAAAGTTTCGAAGTCTTATTTACTTTGGCTATTTTATATTACAAATTGGGTAGAAATGAAAAAGCTCAAGATTATTTAAAAAAAGCTAATAAAGTAAATTCAAATTTATTAAAATTCTTTAAAGGTACAATGAAAGATAATCCAAAAATATTAGAAGGTTTTTATAAACCGGGTGATTCTTCAGAAATAAACATGTATTTTCAAGAATATTATTTCCTTTTAGCAACTGTTCCAGAGTTAGATATTTATGCAATAGAGGTATTAAAAAACAAATAGGAAAAAAACTATTTGTTTTTTATTAGCATATTTTTAATTACATCTTCCAAGTATTTAACTTTATCTTCGCTATCTACTTTATCTAAATAAAGTGGGTCGCCAATAACAATTTTAGGATGACTTCTAAATTTAAATTTACCTATTATAGCAAAGGGAACAATGGGAGTATTAAACTCTTCGCTATAAGCTATTACCCCTGGTTTAAAAGGTAGGATTATATCGCTCTTATGAAATGTTCCTTCGGGAAATATGGCGACTATTTTATCTTCATTAAGGAGTTTTCCTACTTCTTCTTTAACATTATGCCTTTTATTTTGTCTATCTACTCTTATTAAATGCATTTTTTTGAATATTAAGCCCAATGGGCCATCTAATAATTCTTTTTTAGCTAAAATATGAATAGGTCTAATACTTGCCTTAAACAAAAGATAAGAGTCAAAATTACTTGTGTGATTACCCGCTAAAAGACATTTGCCTTCTATTATTTTTTCCTTACCAATAACTTGACCACCAAAATAAATATTTCCTAAAAAGACAATTAATTTAGAGATAATATTATAAAATAGGTAACTATCATTTTTCTTTGACTTTTTCATTAATACTTCTTTCTAAAAGTGTTGGGTTATCTAAAATATATTGCATTAATTTAATGGATTTAATAAAGTAAAAGCCATCGGCAATTCTCTCATCCATGGAAATTCCTAGTTCACAAAAATATTTACTGCCCTCTTTTTTAATTTCGCCAATCGTAATAATACCAGAACAAGTTCCAAAATCGGTAACATTATGATAAATACCATCTGTTTTAAACGTTCCTAAGTTAGATACAATCATACTACTATAATATAAATTATCTTTAACTAAGAAACTAGGTAATATGCCCCATTTATCAAATAACTTAAATAAAGAAACAATAGGCACTCTTAAAATGTTTGGCAGTTTTCCTAAAATTAGGATTGCTTTATTAGCGCCTTCTCCACTATCTTTTTTATTTCGAACATCACTCACTTTATCTCTAACTTTTTTACTAATAGTATTTAGATTATCTTTTTCTTCTAAAGGCATTAAAACCATTATTTCTTCGGATTTATCATCAAAATCAACTTTCATTACAAATGATAAAGTTATATCATTATGCTCATAAACATGGCGATTAGAAACAAACCTATTTAAAAGTGGTCTATTATACATAGTTTTGCCAAAAAGAGTTAAAAAAGCATGAAAATAGGTTAGTCCTTCATCTTTCTTATCTTTCATATATTCTACTAAAGAGGTAACATCCATCTTCTCGCAAATATATAATTCACCTAAACTTCTTCTGGGTTTTAAATCAATTAATATCTGACTCATCCCATTAACATCGCGGCATCTCTTCGCCCCTTTTCGGTCCCCAAATCTTCTTTTTTCCATAAAATTTCTCCTTTATTAAACTTTTTTTATTGAATTATTTTAATAATGTGTTATAATTAACTTACGTGTGCAGATGTAGTTTAATGGTAGAACTATAGCCTTCCAAGCTATTAACGTGGGTTCGATTCCCATCATCTGCTCCATTATTTAGTTAAATACAATCTTAAACGATTGTTTTTTTATTGCCAAATCCCACGTTAATAGTTGGGAAGGCAAATCAAAGGCAAATCCATAATTCCCTACATCATGCTGCCAAAATGTGAGTCCTTTAAAGCTCGGAATGGCTGTTATTTTTTAAATACATACTTTCGATTATATCATCAAAAAGACTATACCATTTAAGCTGCACACAATATCTATCTTTATTATATAGAGGATTATAATTTAAACATCTATTTTTAGGCTGAACTACTAATGGTCCAAAATGGACTGTAGAAGAAGGTTCACTAAGCTTATATAAAAATAATTTTTTTATGTCCTCTTTACTAATCCATAAGTAATCATTTACTTCTCCATAAATAACAGCATCTATATCAAAGTCAGAATTATTACCTTTTAAAACAAAACGCTCTACAGCTTTAAGAATTATATCTTTCTGATTAATTTCTCTATTAATATTGTCTATTTCTTTTTGATTATCTTTTTTATATTCGTAAGAAGACAATCTAACTTTACCCGTTCCATTGGTGGTGCCATCAGCATATTGATACTTTAAATAAGAAATAACACTATCTCTAGAAATATGATTATCAATCAAAAAATGAATAAATTCTGATATTGGTTCAACATGAACCGAATTTCGACTTCCTTTTTTAATACTTATACCTCTTATTTTATTATTAACTTTAACTATAATATCCGCTTTTTGTTTATAATGATTTCGCCAACACTTAATCTCATCATTTAAATCCATATCGGGATATAATTTTTTAAATAAGTCATAAGATAAAGGATCTAATTCTTGTAGCGTTTTATTATTAAAATACATTACAAATTGATATTCATTATCATAGCCATTAATGCTACTCATCTCCGCTCCTTTCTACGCTCTCCACTCTTATCTTATAACATTTTTTTAATTATTGCAATTTTTTTAATACATATTCAATTCTAAGAAGTGAAATCATATTATTTTAAGAAAAAAATTATTATAATATAGTTAAAATTTAGTTAGTTATAACATGAACTTTGGATTTAGAACTATAATAAAAGTACTAGCCAATTCGATTAGTACTTTTTAAATCTAATTCATTAATATAATTATTAAATTCTTTAAATGATATGTTAGGTATAACTTCATAGAATTCTGTTACTGGTCTTCCCTTACCATTAACTAACTTAACATAATAATCATTTATTTTCTTAATGGCTTCTTCTTCATTATTAAATTCATATATTCCCGTTTTTTCTTCATTAGGGTGCTCAATTTGATAGACTTTACTATTAAGAAAATATAAAACAAAACAATGCATATGTTCTTCGGCTTCTAAATCATTAAAGTCTTTTCCTTCATAAATCCTCGTACAATACATTTTATTGGGAATATTTAATTTGTTTAGAATATTACTCATTAAATGCTCTATGCATGTCCCAAGGCCATGGTTTAAAACTTCTTCTAAACTGGAAGCCCTATATAACTTTCGAAAGTTTTTCATATTACCAATATGTTCTTCGCCATAAATATCTAACCAACCATATTTAATATTTTGTTTCATAAATTCGAGGATATCCTCAGGAGTTTTTATTTGCTCAATTTTTTCTTGAATATTTTCGGTTTCCATTTAAACACCCTCAATCTAAAAATATTGTATCATAAAGATACAATATTCGCATTATTTTTTAATCTTTTCAATTTTTAAAGTATATCCAAGAGGCTCTAAAATTTGAAGCATCGTTTTTATTTGCGGTGAATTCATTTGATTTTCAATTCTCGCAATAGTTGTTCTAATAACGTTAGATCTGTCTGCTAGAGCTTGTTGGGATAATTTTGCTTCTTTTCTAATTCTTACTAAATCAGAAATTAACTCATATTCCATTTCACTAACGGTTTTAGATAATTCCATATACCTTTCTACTTTTTTCATAATTACTCCTTTCTTTTATCTTATCACTAATCTCTTAACTTTACTTTTATCTTTACCGGCTTCATCCCACATATCACTTGGTTTGAAAACTATTTCTTCGGGGCAAAAATATTCAATATTACCTTTACTATTAGAATAAATATCTAAGAAGTAGGCACCGACGACATTGAGTAAACCTTGCTTTTGTTGGAATTGGGTTTTATCACAGAATGATGGAACCAACACCCCGTGAACATTCCGATAAACAAAATAATAGCTTTTGTGATAATGGCCAATTAATAATATTTTAGGTTTATATTGGGATTCCAATATTTCAATACGCTTTTGGGGTTTATAAGACAGGCTTTGTGCGGAACCACCACCTGGATGGTCCATAAATATCTTAACTCCATTAATATCTAAAGAGGCATAATCTTGGCCTAAAAATTCCATATCCCTTCGGCATCTTGATACCCAAGAATTAACGGTTGCTTGCCCATTTTTATAATGGGTTTCATCATGACTACCTAAAATGTATTTGGTAGTTATTCCTCTAACCCTGGGATACATATCGACAACATAACCTACTTGTTCATCAAAACCATGTAAGAATTGTTGCCGAGGTTGCTCTGGTCTATTTAAATAATTACCATCAACAATATCTCCGACATGCAAAACAGTTTTAATTCCTCGGTTGTAAGCCTCTCTATAAACTTTGTTTAGTAAATGAAGTTGTTGATGAATATTCCCAAAGTGGGTATCTGATACCACACATATTTCTGTATGAATTAAGTCTTTAGGATCTAAACTAGGCTTTTTAGGATCCAAGTTTCTCACCAATGGTTTATCAAAAACTAAGGCACCATCTTTGTTAATAATTTCCACATTCTTGCCATAAATCCGACATAACTCTAATAAACCATACAACTCATTACTATTCATATGGAATTTGACCATATAATCTTCAACGGAGGCCCCATTTCGCATATAACGATATTGCTTTTCGGCATATTCTTTACTTGTATCCATCATTTACCCCCTTCTTTCCAATTTCAATACTTTTGGTTTAACATAATCATCTTTATTTGTCTTATAATAAACAGAATTAATTGCCTTGATATCTTTTAAATTACCATTATAATCGGTAATTACGGTAATATACCAAGCCCCAATAGTATTGGAATATCTTTTGTCATTCATTTCTCTTGTTGTGGCACACACACTAGGAACTGAAATACATTTAACATTACGATATGTAAACTCTTCCATTTGAAGAAGTCCTCCATAAAGAAATATTTGGGGTTTATCTTCACTTCTAAAAGAGTCTACATGTTGTTGCATTCTATATGATGCCGTATAAGTTTTAATTAACTTCGGATTAGATATCGCCATTTTAACTTTATCAATCGTGGCATGACAAGAACTATTTCCTAAATAATGCATATCACTTCTAACTTCGGAAATTCTTTTTCCTATGTTGATTTTCTTACTTTGTAAGTGTTTTTCATCTTTAGGACCCGTAATAAAATGTGTTTCCATTCCGGAAATGTTGGGATAATACTCACAAATATAATCTACTTGTCTTAGAGAATCATCCAAAAAATTGCTTTCGGAATAAATGCTTGTTAAGGGATACAAGCCTTCTGTTATATTACCACATAAAATAACATTTTTAAACCCCATTTCATAGGCTTTTAAATAAATATCGTTTAAAATCGATAATTGTTGCGATTTTGAACCAAAACGCGTATCGGAAATAGCGACAAAATTAAAGATGTGATGTTCGTCAGTTTGAAATTGATAAGTATTTTCGTCAGTTAATTCTCTTTCTCCTTGATTAAAGAAATAAATGCCATCATCTCTATTTTGACTAATTATATTGATGCCTTCTAGTCTTAAGGAACGAATAAGATTTAAAACTTCAAATTCATTTAATTCTAATATTTCACAGGCATCTTCAAGTTTTACTTCTCTCGTTGTTATATCTTTAAGTAATTCAAACTTTTCCCTTTCCATATATCCTCCCACAAAAAAGAGTGTCTTACTTTAAGGCACTCTTACTATAACTTTTGAATTTGCAAGGAGTTTCAATTTTGAAAAATTTATTTTGCATTTTTATCACTCCCTACTTTAAATTTAGTATAACATTTTTTGATACTAAAAATCAATCCACTTTACTTAATTTTGACTAATTTTTTTGACTTATCTTTATCTAATATTTTGTCTATCTCATCCCAACCCGTTTGCCACGCATAACCTGCCCGGATAATTCCTTTATTTTTAAGTTCATTATCGTTAATGCCTAAATTAAAATTAGCCGGATATAAAATCTTTAAAGGATTATTATTAACCATTTGACTTATATCATCATCTATTTGTAAATAACCATTTAACACATTTTTATCATTTAAAAAAATAAACTTCGAAGGATGAATAAAAGGTAAGATACTGATTAAATAGTCATATTTATAAGAAAAAAGCATTCCAGAGTCTTCTACCATATTGGGATTAATACAAGAAGATGCTATATAAAAATCATAATCATCTTGATATTTTTCTAAAGTCTCAATAGCCTTTGGAATAATAATCGCATGTTCATAAATATTTTGATATTTAAGATACTCATTAAATTCTTTTAAAGTTACTTCATCCATTACTTCTTTTTCTTTAATGTATTCTTTAAAATCGTCAATTCGGTAATTCGCATTTAAAAACTTATTTATAAAATATAAATAACCCGGTATACAAATAACATTATCCACATCGACAAAGGCTTTTTTCTTTTCCATAGTAACCTCTTTTATCTTACTTTTTTTAAACCATTATTTATAACATAATTGGAAACATCTTTAAAATTAGCGTCATAAGGATAGACGGTTTGACTAAATTTAAGCCACATATCAGACCAACTATAACCTTCTTTTAATAATCTTTCTACGATGGCATTATGCATGACCGCATTACCTTCTTGATTTTTTAAATCAACACATCCTTCCTCGTCATAAAGTTTACTTTGAATATCACATTCTAATTTATCACATTCAAAAGCAAAGAAGGCTTCTTTAGTTTTTCTTTCGTCAAATTCTAAAAATAATTTTTCAATATATTCCCCTTCAAGTAAGCCACTTAAGATTTGGTGAACGGCTTGATGTTCTATTTTTTCTTTCTTTTTTTCAGTAATTTGAAATTGGGTTAAATCACCAATGATGGCCTCACCTAGTTCATGAACAGCAAGCATATAAATTACTTTTAAAATATCTATATCATATTTGTATTCGGAATACATAGCAATAGCAAGCATTTGCACCCCAAAAACATGTTCAGCAACACTTTCAATTCTATCTCTTTCCACATTCCAAGTTGTCCAACCGGTTCTAATAACATTTTTTAGTTTATTACAAATCAAATAATAATTTAATACTTTAGCCGCTCTTTCCAAAATCCCCAGCTCCTTTATTAATTAAATAGTATAATACAACGCTTTATTTTAGTCAAATTAAATAGACTCAAAATGAGCCTATTTAACTACAATATTAACAATTCTATTTTTAATAACGATTGTTTTAACAATTTCTTTACCTTCCAAGTGTTTTTGAACATTTTCTTCTGCCATCGCCATTTCTTTTACTTTCTCATCATCTTCATCTTTTTTAATTTTGATGGAAGAACGAAGCTTACCATTTACTTGAACGCCAATTTCGATTTCATCATCAATCGTTTTAGCTTCGTCATATTCTGGCCAAGGCATTTCTAAAATCATTTGGCTACTTCCTATCATTTCATTTAATTCTTCGGTTATATGCGGTGCGATTGGATTTAATAGTTTAAGTAAAACCAAATAATCATCTTTCGTTATACTCTCACATTTTTCATAGAAACCAGCCAAAATCATTAAAGAAGATACGACAGTATTATACTTCATATTGGCCAAATCATAAGTAACTTTCTTAATTGTTTTATTAACAATTACTTCGTCAGTATAACCATCTTTATCATTTACTTTATCTTTTAATCTTTCCACTTTATCTAAAAATCTTTTACATCCTCTTAATGACTCGGTACTCCATGCGGCATCTTTTTCATAATCGCCAATAAACATTTCGTAACATCTTAAAGTATCGGCCCCAAATTCATTAACAATATCATCAGGATTGATAACATTACCTTTACTCTTACTCATTTTTTCGTTATTTGATCCCAAAATCATGCCATGAGATACTCTTATATCAATTGGTTCACTATTGGGAACTAAACCAATGTTATGTAAGAATTGGTTCCAAAATCTCGCATATAACAAGTGTCTTGTCGTATGTTCCATTCCCCCATTATACCAATCAACTTTACCCCAATATTTTAAGGCTTCAGGGGATGCAAAACACTTATCATTATGAGGATCCATATATCTTAAGAAATACCAACTTGAACCAGCCCAGTTAGGCATTGTATCGGTTTCTCTTCTGGCGCTTCCTCCACATTTTGGACAAGTAGTATTTACCCAATCACTAATTTTGGCAAGTGGACTTTCTCCATCGTCAGTTGGTTCATATTCGGTAACATCCGGAAGTAAAACGGGAAGATCACTTTCGGGAACAGGTACCCAACCACATTTATCACAATGGACTAAAGGAATTGGTTCCCCCCAAAATCTTTGTCTTGAGAAAACCCAGTCTTGTAAACGATAATTTACTTTTTTCTTTCCTAAGTTATTCTCACTCAAAAATTCTAACATTTTATTAATGGCCTCTTCTTTATTTAAACCATCTAAGAAACCAGAATTAATATGAATACCATCTTCCGTATAGGCTTTATCTAAATTAGGACAAACTTTACCATCTTTGCTAATAACTTGAATGATTGGTATATTGTATTTTTTGGCAAATTCAAAGTCTCTATCATCATGAGCTGGAACCGCCATAATGGCTCCCGTACCATAACCCATCATAACATAATCACCAATCCAGATTTCGACATCTTGACCATTAACCGGATTTATACCTACGACACCTTCAAGTTTAACACCCGTTTTTTCTTTAACAAGTTCGGTTCTTTCAAAAGTAGTTTTTTCTTTAGCGTAAGTTTGATATTCTCGCACCTCATCCATATTTTGAATTTTATCTTTTAATTTTTCAATTATCGGATGTTCTGGCGCTAAAACCATAAATGTTGCTCCGAATAAAGTATCACATCTCGTTGTATAAACCACGATATCTTCATCGGTATCTTTTACTTTAAATAAAACTTCGGCTCCAATACTTTTACCAATCCAATTTATTTGACCTAATTTAATCTTATCAGCAAAATGGGTATCATTTAAACCATCAAGTAAACTTTCAGCATAATCACTCATCCGAAGCATCCATTGTTCTTTTTCTTTTTGAACAACTTTACTACCGCATCTTTCACAAACGCCACCAGAAGAATCTTCATTAGATAACCCAATCTTACAATTTGGACACCAGTTAATATCTTTTTTAGCTTTATAAGCCATGCCATGTTCATAGAATTTTAAAAATTGCCATTGAGTCCATTTATAATATTCCGGATCCGTTGTGGAAAATTCTCTTGACCAATCAAAAGAAATACCTAATGACTGTATTTGCCCTTTAAAAGTTTTAATGTTTTCTTTCACCGCTTTAGATGGATGAATATGATTTTTAATGGCATATTGTTCTGCGGGAGCCCCAAAAGCATCCCATCCCATTGGAAACAAGACATTATATCCTTGCATTCTTTTCATTCTGGCATAAGCATCTAAAGCCGTATAACTTCTAACGTGTCCTACGTGTAATCCTTGTCCTGATGGATAAGGAAACTCTACTAAGATATAATATTTTTCTTTATCACTATCATTGGAGGCATGAAAGTATCCTCCCTCTTCCCATCTTTTTTGCCATTTCTTTTCTATTTTATTCATTTCCATTTTTTCTAATTCCTCGTCTTTCTAAAATTCTTCCTAATATTTCATATAAGGAATAAATCAGTCCCATTAAAAGAACAAATCCCACTAGTAATCTAACAATGGTATAAGTATCAAGCAATAATACAGTTACGGATACAATACTTATAATAAAAGCATTTATGAGTGATATAACTACTAACAATTTATTTAAGGGCAGTTTACTTTTATCTAATTTAAACTTCGCTACTAAATAAGATAATTCCATTAATTCATTATCTTTTTTCTTTCTTTTTTTCTTCCCATTTAATCTTTTTAAATATCTTCTTTTAATAAAAAGATAATCTACAGTAAAGATTATGATAAAAAGAATTAAAAAAGCATAAACACCAGCTTCTAATCTACTCATAATTACCACCTAAATAAAACTTTCAAAAATATTTTATCATACTTTTATCATTTTAGATATTTCTTTTCGTATTTTTCGAACATTTTTTGGAATTTACAAATATTATTGAATTTTTACTATCTTAAAAGCACCACCATATTTTTTATATAAATCATAAGCCTCTAAAGTTTTTACTATATTACTTTTAGTATGAGTTTTTAAACTCTTAATATAATTATTTAATACTTTTATATTTTTAGGATATATAAATAAAGTTGAAGCAAAATTTATACCATCAACACTAAATATTCTTGAATATAAATAACATTCTTTTTTTGATAATGGATTACTTAAACCTACATCAATTACCCGATAAACTTTATCAGTTACTAAATCAATTAAATCTACATACCCATCTATACTTATATTATCAATTTTAAAGAAAGAAATAAAAGAATCATTCATGGCATTTAAAAGTTTTACTTTTTCTTCATTTTTTAATTTATTTTTTCTTAAAAATTCTTCAGTAAGAGATAACATTTTAGGATGATTTTTATAAGCACAAAGTTCCACAAAAAGAAGACTATCTATCTCATTACGGGTATCTAAATCAAAATTTAACCTTTCAGGATGATTTTTTACTTCTTTTAGGATATCTTCTTTTATGTTTGTTAATTCATTTATTAAATCATAATTACCATTATTAATATATTTTCCCATACTTGAAAGAATCTCACTATGAACTTTACGCCATTTATAATATTTTTTTACATGGGGATATTGTTTTAATAAAAATTCATACATATTTTGAAGCCCATTTACTAATATTTCTCTATCTTCTTCATTAAAATTCATTATCTATAACTCCTAAAATTATATATTTCTTTTAAATCCTCTAGTATTTGATAAACTACTGGACATACTTTACTATTGTTAACAACCGTAAGTAAACTAAATAATCTTTCTTCTTTATTTGTATAAGGGTATTCTTTGCAACTTTTTGGTAAGCATTTATCAATTCTACAACTATTATCTTCCTCTAAAAAGGGACAAGGAGAAGCCACATATTCTCCATAACTTTCTTCTAATTTATTTTTTACTTCATCTATATCCCAATTATAATATTTACAAATTTGTTTTAATTCATCTTCACTCATAGATATTCCTAATTTTTTACAACAATTACGACATTTACGACAATCCATATCTTTAAAGTATTTATTATGTAATTCTTTAAATTGTTTATCTAATAATTCTTCATCAGCATGAATTTTTAAAAATGTTCTAAAACGATAATTTTCATCTATTTTTTTCTCACTAACTTCCTTAACTTCTAGCATATTTTTTCTTAACTCCTTTAGATACTTTAATTATAATATTAGTTTTCTATTTTTACTAGCCTTTATTTATCTAGTATATAACACAAATTTATTTTAAAAATCGAGTAATTTTTTAATATCTTTTTCAGTTAAACTAGCCAAATTAATGTTACCTTCCTCACCTTTTTCAATTAACTTATCCGCTAAAAGTTGTTTTTTCTTTTGAAGTTCTAATATTCTTTCTTCTATTGTCCCATTAGCAATAAGTTTAATCACTTCTACTTTTTTCGTTTGACCAATACGATGCGCCCTGTCAGTGGCTTGATTTTCCACTTGGGGATTCCACCATAAATCTAGATGAATAACCACATCAGCACTCGTTAAATTAAGCCCTGTCCCTCCACTTTTTAAAGTTATCAAAAAAACATTGGTATCATCATTATTAAATTTATCAACTAATTCTTGTCTTATTTTTCCCGTAACACTTCCATCAATTTGATAAAATGTTATTTTATTTTTCTTAAATTCTTCTCTTACAATATCTAAAGCCTTTTTAAAACTCGTAAATAACAATATTTTATGTCCATTAGATACATACATAAGCACAGTTTTAACAAGTTCTTCAATCTTCGAACTTTCCCCACTATAATTTTCATAAATTAAATGAGGATCAATACATATTTGTCTTAAACGCATTAAAAGAGTTATAATTTCTATTTTTTTGCTATTAAAACTTCCCACTTGTAAAAGTTCTTCAATTTTTTTCTTTACCGATTCAACTTCAACAGCATATATTTTCTTTTGCATATCATTTAAATCTATAAATATATTATTTTCAATTTTATCAGGAAGTTCTTTTGTAACATCACTTTTCTTTCTTCTTAAAATAAAAGGTGATGTTATATTTTTAAGTAAGGCTATTTTGTTTTGGGCTTCATCATTCATATCTTTAAAATTATATTTTTCTTTAAATTTAATAGAAGTATTTAAATATCCAGGCATTATAAAATCAAAAATACTCCATAACTCTAAAATAGAATTTTCTAAAGGTGTTCCCGTTAAAGCAATTTTAGTATCGGCCTTAATTTTCTTTACAGCTCTTGTTATTAAAGCATTAGGATTTTTAATATTTTGGGCTTCATCTATAACACATACTTTAAACTTTTTATCTTGATAAAATTCAATATCTTCTCGTAAAGTTCCATAAGATGTTATATATACTTGAATATCTTTATTAGCTAAATTATTTATTCTTAAATCTTTATTACCATTTAATATACATACTTTAAATAATTTATCATACATTTCAAATTCTTTTAACCAGTTATAACAAAGAGAAGTAGGACAGACTACTAAAAACTTACTTTCTTTATCATCTTTAAATAATTTTCTAAAAAAGTAAATTGTTTGAATTGTTTTTCCAAGTCCCATTTCATCTGCTAGAATTCCCCCTAAATCACATTTATGAATATTGTATAACCATTCTACTCCTTCAAGTTGATAGTTTCTTAATAGCTTCTTTTCCGCAGCATTAAAATCTACAGTATTATTTTTATACTCATTAAAATTTTTAATAAAATTATCAAATAAATTATTCGTTTTAATACTTGGGTATTTTTTCCTTTTTAAATAATCTAAATAAATTGCTTGATATTTAGGTATTTCTCCTTCAGTATCTTTAGCATCGATATCTAAATCCTCCAATAAATTACTTAAATCATTTAAAGAATTATCTTCTAGAGAAACAATATCCCCATTTTTTAGTTTATAATATTTTTTCTTATTTTTTAATGACTTAATTAAATTCGTAATTTCCGCATCATTTATATCATCAATACTAAATGAATAACGCATTATATTATCTTCACCAATAGAGAAATTACTACTCACATTAATTTTCTTTTTAATATTAAGACTTTTTAATTTTTCCGATGTAAATATTTCATACTTAGTTGTAAGTTCATTTAATCCATTTTCCATAAAATTAACAATTAGCTCTAAATCATCTAAATAAATAGTATTATTTTCTATTTTAAAATAATAACTATTTAAATCATTAATAACCTCTTGTTCATAGGAAATATCTCTTAATAATTCCTCAGTTGTATCAAAATAATCTATTTCATTTTCGGTATATAATAATTTAAAATTACAAATAATATTATCATCATTAAGTTCAAAATATAATCTTACTTTAGGTTTTACGGAAGATATTATATTTTTTAAATTATTACTTACTTTAAGATTATTCTTAATAATGGGCATAATACCAACATTAAATTTATTTAATTCCTCTTTGGAAAATTCCAAAGTAGTTAATTCATTTTCTTCTAAAGATTGTATTAATTTTTGATAACCTTTATTTAGATGATAAATATTATTTTTATAAAAAACATACTCATAATCTTCGGTAACTTTTTCTAATTTAGAATAATCTACTTTTAATTTATATAAATCATCTTTTTTACTTAAACTTATATCAAATGGTAAATCACTTTTTATCCCCTCAATTAAAATATCGTTATAATAAAATGTCTTATCCCTTAATTTATCTAATAGTTTTGATAATCCTCTTTGCGAAAAGCCAACATTATCATAACTATATGAACCATTTTCAAAAATAATATCTAAAATGTCTTGATCTTCAGAAGAAAAATATGATTCTTCCGGATTAAATGTAAAATTCACCCCAAAATAGACCTTTCCCTTGCCATCTTCAACAGTTCTTTTAAAAGAATTATATTTTTGCCCTAAAGCGTATAATTTATCATAGCCCATTTTCATTTTAAGAGATATAGTTCGGTAACTATAATTATAATAACTATACTCATTATTAGTTAAATATAAAACAAGATTAACTTTTTTTCTCACAACATTTTGATTATGAGAAAACAGTTCAAGAATTTGCTTAGAAATACTTTTATTATCCATTTGATAATCATCAAATACCGTAGAGTTCATTATAGATCCAGGTATATGACAGCATGAATGATATCGTTTAAAAACTGAACAATTACAATAAAAAGTTCTTAATTTATCTTTAAGTAAGGTTATTTTAACTGTGGCATTTTCCCCATAATAATTTTGAACTTTAAAAGTATAACCTTTTATCATGCCTTCTTCACTTTCAGCAATTAAAGAAACATCATCAAAATCAATAAATCGTGCTTCGTTGAAATGTCTTTCTAATATATATCCTTTTAATTGCTCTAATAAATCACTTCTCATTTTTACTCCTTAATGAGTTATATTATAACATTTGTTTGCTATGATGTAAAGTAAATTTGTTATTAAATTTGTAATTTTCTACAAATGTATCAAAAATAGTTGCATATAAGTATCTGATGTGATACAATGGTATATATAATTTTAAGGGGGATAACTATGAATACATATATTATTTCTGATACGCATTTTAATCATGCTAACATAATTAAATATTGTCATCGTCCTTTTAAAAGTATTAAAGAAATGAATGAGACCATAATTAAAAATTGGAATAGTATAGTTAAAAGTGATGATATCATCTATCATTTAGGAGACTTTATTTTAGGATCGGAATGGGATTTAAAAAATATGGTGGCAAGATTAAATGGCAAAATTTATCTTATTAGAGGAAATCATGATAAATTGCGAACAAAATCTTTTGAAAAGGCAGGAATAAAAATTTTAAAAAACGCTCCTATTTTATTAGAGGATTATAAAATTGCTTTAACGCATCGACCCTTGCCAGATACAATGTTAAAAAAAGGCTATGTAAATGTGCACGGTCATATTCATGAGAAAAAATTAGAAAAAATTTATGATACTAAATTATTTTCTATAGAAAGACATATAAATGTCTCTTGTGATGTGATAGGTTTTAAACCAATATTGATAACTGATTTAATTAATAAGAGTATAGAAAGGAATTGATTTTATGTTAAAAGCTCCAGAATTAGATAGTTTAATTAGAATATGTGATAGAAATGATTTTAATCCTAAAAGTTATGATAAAAAAACAAATGAGAAAATTAAAAATTTGTTTAAATTACTTGATAAGATTGAGCCCATAGATGATGATGAGTTAAGAGTAATTTATTTTAGTGTGGAAAGAGGAACAATTAAAAATTTTGGCAATTATAAAGAGTTAAAAAGAGATGGTGAAGTTTCTAGTTATCAAGATTTTAAAGAATGGTATCAAGATTCTTATCCCGAAAAAATATATTGGTATCGAATGGCTACAAGAAAATATGAAGATTATTATGGGATATCAATTAACGATAAAATGGTGATTAATGCCGATTTAAAATTGGAAGATAGTCCTTTTGAAATTATAAATTATCATGAATTATTAGATTTTTTAATTGCTAAAATAAAAGAGATTATCCAAATGCTTAAAGATGGAACATATAATGATTATGTTAATAAAAATTTATCTTGTAAGAGAAGATATGGTGTTATCAAAAGAAGTGATTATTGGAATTTGTTTCCTCAAAAAAGAGAAGAATTACTAGAAGAAATTAGTGAAAATGAAATGGAATACTTTATTCAAAATGCCAGTGATAAAGTTTCTAAAAGAATCGAAAATATGACTAGTGGTAAATATTTTTGGTGTGTTAAACTAGCCTTAGAAGCAAATGGGTATGATGTTAATAATTTAACTGATAAAGAAGTATATTTAAAATATGCTGATGGAAGAGATGAAGGCCTTAGAGATTTAAAAGAAGATAGTAGTAAAGAATTTGATGATTGGTATAAAAATGATAAAAGATTTGGAGGACATCCTTATGAAATTATAAGAGGGCATAGCTTTGCCAGGGTAAATCTGGGAATATTTAGAGATGAAAATGGTTACTTATTACATCTTGATGGAACTCGTATTTTAAGAAAAATTGAAATTGCCAAAATGTTTAATATTCTTACCAAAAATAATATTCCTGTTTCTATTTTTAGCTCTTCTTATATAAAAGATGCCTTTAAAGGAGAAGATTATTTAGGTATTGTTCCGGATTATGACTTTCTAATATATTGTGATAGTGCTTTTAAAAAATATAAACCTCATGAATTTATGCATCTTCCAAAATCAAAAGAAGTATTTAAATATATTAAATGGGAACCATTAGAACAGTTGAAGTTAAAAAATACTAATTAAACTAGTAAAAATAGAGAACTTATATTATAATTAAAATGCCTAAATCATCAAAATAAAAGTATTAAGGAGGAAGTATGGCTAAAATATATTATTATCAATCTTTTGAAGACGAATTTATTACCTCAAAAGAACAAAATTATAAATTAAAAGATAATTATAAATGGATTCATCATAATTTATTTTATAAAATACTTTCTTATATTCTTTACTATTTAGTATTATTATTTTCGCTTATTTATACCAAATTATTTTTACATGTGACGATTAAAAATAAAAAGATTTTAAAAAAAGATAAAGGATATTTTATCTATTCTAATCATACCCAAATGTTGGGAGATGTTTTTAATCCCTTCTTAGTAAATTTTCCCCATCATCCTTATATCATTTGTAGTCCATCAAATTTAGGAATACCCATTTTAGGTAAAATTCTGCCTATGGCGGGAGCCCTACCTATTCCGGAAAATATTCATGATATGGTTAAATTTAAAGAAACCATTAACTATCACAACAAAAAAGGTCACCCAATTGTGATATACCCTGAAGCCCATCTTTGGCCCTATGCTACTTTTATCAGAGAATTCCCTGATACTTCTTTTCATTTTCCAGTTGAATTAAAAAGTAATGTTTATGTTTCAACCACCACCTATACTAAATCTAAATTTTATAAAAAACCTAAAATAACTATCTATATTGATGGACCATTTAAAATAGATGATGCCAAAACTAAAAAAGAAAATAAGCAAAAACTCCATCATGAAGTCTACAATGTTATGCTTAAAAGAAGTAAACTTAATAATTATACTTATATAACATATAAAAAGAAAGATAACTAATCTTTCTTGTAACCGGCAATATCTTCATAAGAGAAAGTATAATCCAACTTTTTATGATAGCACTTTTCATAGGCTTCTTTTTTTTGCTTATAATCAATCTCCGCCATTATCTTACTATTTTCTCTTACCGATTTGTTTTTATCGGGATATATTGGTTTTAATACATGCACAATATATTTAACCTCTTTAAATTCATCATTATCATCTTTAGCAGTATCTCTTATTTCGGTAAAACAAGAAATAATAGGTTTCCCAGATTCGGCGGCAAATTGATAAGCTCCCCTTTTACAAGGACGAGGTTTCCGATAATTAAACCACATTTCTTCTTCCGGATAGATTAAAACATAATTATTTTTATTTAACACTCTTTTTAACTCGGGAATAAATGTCTTAATAATATAATTTGGTCCTTTACATAAAGGAATAATATTAATACTATTCATTAAATAACCAATAATACCTGGCATGGCTAAATTTGTTTCTTGACTCACAACATAGAAATTTTTTCTATATCTTTTTTTAATTAATTTTCTTATGGCCATATTATCTAAAGGATTAAAGTGATTACTTGTTACAATCGCTCCCTCATTAATATCTTTAATATTTTCAAGGCCTTCAATTTCAATCGATTTATTTAATTTAAGACCAATGATATCTACAAAAAGATAGGCAAAACGACTTTCTAAAAAGTAAGCTATCTTATGTTTTCTAATGCCATAAAATCTTTCTAAGGCCTTATTAACTTCTTCTTCACTTAGATGGGGGTCATTAACTTCAACTTTTTTATTTAACTCACCCTCTTTAATATTTTTCTTAATATTTTCAATTACAGCTTTTTTACTACCACCAATAACCATAAATACCTCTATATTCTTCTTTCTAATTTCTTTTCAAAGACTTTCTTAAAAGTAACTTCATTATGCATTATTTCACTAGCTCTATTAACTAAGTTTTCGAGCATTCTTTGGTCTTCTTCTTGCATTTCTTTGGTAAAGTTTTCTTTTTCTTTTAAAATATCTTCTTTAAATAAAGACTTGTTGGCATACTTCCAAAAATATTCTTCATAATCAATATTATCGTAATGCCAAGGTTTAAAAAATAAATTATAGTGTATTATTTTAGGGTTATCAAAAACTAAGGAACCATTCGTGGGCATGGCATCCCATTCATTAGATAAATGAAGGATTTTCCCATAAGCCATCGCATTAATATAATCTTGATCGGGACAGACATTATCAAAATGATATTTATTTAGTAAATATAAGAAATGATTTTCAAAGTCTACTTCTCTTAACTTTTTCATGTTCATAAGTAAGACTCCCGAATTAATATATTCCTTGATACTTACGCCCGCATTAAGACGGAAATATTCACATAATATTTCATTATCTTGACAAGATATATCGGTACAACCTCCAAATAAGTTGTCTTTTAAATCAATGTTATATAATTCGGAAATATCTCCCGGAATACAAGTATCACTATCAATATAAATAGCTTTATCATATTCCGGAAACATAGATGGAATAAAAATTCTAAAATAGATAGTTAAAGTAAATATATCCGTTCTAAGTAAATTTTCTTTTCGATTGGTAATACTTTCTAAACTATCTTCCATTTCCGTAAAAATTATTTTCGCATAATCCGTTTCTAAAGTTTTTAGTTTATTTATAGCATCTTCCGTAATTGACTCATAGACAACATGAATATGATAATTATAATCTTTGGAAGCATTCTCAATTAAAGAAGCTATTGCTACAGATAAGTAAGGAGCATATCCCGCATCTATCGTAAAAAATATAGGTATTATTGGTTTCATTTATTTCATCCTTTCCATTACTTTTTGGTATTTCTCTAAGACATCATCAAAGACATGTATTTTTAAAGTGTTATGTACTTCTTCTATATGCCAAGGCTTAATTGTTTGGGTTCTAAATCTGGGCCAAAATTTAAATGTTGTACTAAAATGTCTAAAGACAGTATCTTTGGTAAGTTCAATTTGTTCATTATAGATCCGATCCACAATAAGTTTATCTTGGACATACCAATTAAGGGCTGATTGATCAGGCAAAAGCATTTTATTATGACTACATAAATCTCGACATTTTTTAAATAATTCTCTTTCTTTAATTAAAGGCATATTTAAAAGTAATACTCCAGAATTCATATAATCTCTTTTAAGTAAATTCTTTTTATAAACATGGCAACCATAATAATCTAAAGCTCCCACTATTTCATAAGAAGAATTATCCATATCATATAAAGTATGAGGGTCTTTTAAACATACCACATCATTATCTAAGTACAAAATCTTATCAGGCATATCGGGCACCAAATCAGCATATAAACGTAGCATACAATAAGGAGTAAAATGCGTAGTATTGTTAGCTTTAGGAATGTTTTCATTAAATATATCGGTAATATCAATTAATTTAATATAACTTTTTTTATTTTTTTCTTTAATTATATTTTCTAAAATTTTGATATTTTCTTCTTTTAAAGGCTTATAGTTTTTTTTCTTATTTGCATATTTCATGGTAAAAATATAAATATGTAAGATATCATTGGTATTTTTTAAAATTGATAATACCGATATAACTAAACCATCTAATATATTTGCATCCCCACAGTACAATATATTCATTTTAAACCTCCTTTACTTCATCTCCATATATGGCAATATAATAATCTTGATATTTTTTGATTTGGTATTTTTTAAGTTTTAAAGTATCAACATTCTTAAGGCCATAAGATAAACCCATTCCTAAATATTTAACATAGCTTTCTTTTTTAACCCAAAGTTTCGTAAAATCTTCCGCATTTTTAATAAGTTTCTTCTCTTCATCATTCGCTATTTTATTTAAAATACGTTCATTATAAGTAATTTTTTCAATATCTATTCCAACTTCTTTTTTAGATGTTACTAACACCGTATAGTTGTCTTTATGACTGATATTAAAATAGATTTCATTACTCTTTAAATAAGGTTTACCATAATCATTATAGATTATTTCCTCATCTATATTGTTTTCCTTTAAAACTTTTTTAAGTAAAACCTTAGATGACACATCCTTTTCAATATATAACTTAAGCATTTCTACTTTCAATATAGTTAACGATATCTTCCACTGTTTGTAAGTTTTTAATATCTTTATCTAATATTTCAACCCCAAATTCCTCTTCAAAAGCCACGACTAAATCCACTAAATCTAAAGACTCTAATTCTAAATCTTTAACTAAATTAGTTTTATCATTTAAAGAGTCTTTTGGTATTTCTAGGGTCCTTGAAATTAAACTTTTTACTTTCTCATTCATTTCTATTCTTCCTCTCTTACTTTACTACGTAGTATTTTTCGATTATTATTTTTAGGGAATTCTTCCATTCTTAATTTAACAAAAGCAATTTGATGATTTTTAGGTTTATTACGATTATATTTATAAATAAGATTATCAAAATACTCTTGATTACCTAAGTATTCTTCAGTAGGATAAATACTAGCCACTAGTTTATTGCCTTCTTCATAGACAATAACTTCCATAATTCCTTTATCTTTTAAAAGACTACTTTCGATTTCTTCGGGACTAATATTTTCACCATTACTTAAAATAATAATATTCTTTTTTCTTCCGGTAATAAACAAAAAACCATCTTTATCTAAATAACCTAAATCACCTGTATAAAAATAACCATCTTTTATAACTTCTTTGGTTGCTTTTTTATCTTTGTAGTATCCTTTCATTACGATGTCACCTTTAACACAAACTTCATTATCAATAATTTTGACTTCCACATCCCGACATATTTGGCCAACACTACCATCCCGGTAATATAAATTTCGGTTAACCGATACCACTGGGGAACATTCGGTAATGCCATAACCATTTAAAATTTCTATACCTAAACCTCTAAACCATTTAACATATTTTTTATCGAGGTAGGCACCCCCACAAATGATATAATGGAGATTACCGCCAAATTCCTCAAGGATTTCTTTAAACAAAATTTTTCTTAAATCAATATTAATCTTTAATAAAGAATTACTAATTTTTAAACTATATTTAAGTAATTTATCTTTATGTCTACTTTTTACGTTCTTCCATATTTGACGATAAAAAGTTTCGACAAAGGCTGGGACTACAAAGAGAGTATCTGGTTTATTTTCTTTTAAATCTCTTAAAACATATTTTAAACTACTATTAAGAAAAATTTCTTTTCCATAATAGAAGGGTTTTAAAATACTTGTGATAAGGCCAAAAGCATGATGAAAAGGAAGAACACTTACCACAGATCCATCTGGTTTAAATAATGATGAGGCGGCATAAATGTCTCTAGCCATATTCTTTTGAGATAACACCACCGCTTTATTAGCGCCCGTTGTTCCCGAAGTAAAGAAGATAGCGGCCTCTTTATCATCATTAATTTGAAAATCAATTTTATGGTTTTTACTTTCTTCTATCTTAGTAAGTTCCTCTAAAGATATACTTTTATAATTCATATTTTCTATAAAAGGATTATAATATTTAGAATAACAGATAACTTTACTATCACTTAATTTAAGAAGTTTAACTAAAGTTTTTTCATCAACATCTTTATCCATAACTACACATACATTGCCACTTAAAATAATGGCTAAAAAAGTAATTATCCAAATATAACTATTTTCGCCAATTAAAGCAATATGTTTATTTTTATAGTTACAACTAAAATATGTCCTTAATGCTAAAACATCTTTATAAACATCATTAAAAGACTTCTTTATCTTTATATTATTTTGATAAAAACAAAAAGCTATATTATCTTGATAATTATTAGAGGTTAAATCTAATAATTCTTTTAAATTATTTATTTTAGTATGTTTATAATATTCGTAATTCTTATTTAATGACTTCATAAATAACACCTAATTCTTATACACACTAAATATTATATCACATTTATTCTCTCTAGTCCTCTATAATAATGCCAAAAAAGAAAAAAACTAGTAAATAATTTTTATTCACTAGTTCTTTCAAACTGACTATTGTAAAGTTCGGCATATTTACCATTAAGTTTTAATAACTCTTCATGAGTACCTTGTTCAATAATATTTCCGTTATCCATCATTAAGATTAAATCAGCATTTTTAATGGTTGATAAACGATGGGCAATAATGAATGATGTTCTTCCTGTAGTAAGTTTATCCATAGCTTTTTGCACTAACTCTTCGGTTCTAGTATCCACACTGGATGTTGCCTCATCTAAAATTAAGAATGGGGCATCTTCAATCATCCCTCGAGCAATTGTTAAAAGTTGTTTTTGACCACTCGATAAAGTGTCATTATCAGATAAATAAGTATTATAACCATTAGGTAGACTTTTTATAAAGTGATGAAGACCCACTATTTTACAAACTTCTTCAACTTTGCTATCGGATACATTCTCTTTATTATACTTAATATTATCTTTAATTGTCCCTTCAAATACCCAAGTATCTTGTAAAACCATAATAAATAAATTATGAATGTTTTCACGGGTTAATTCCCGAACTGGAATACCATCAATTAAAATTTCGCCATCACTGACTTCATAGAATTTCATAAGGAGATTTACTAAAGTGGTTTTTCCAGCCCCAGTTGGCCCAACAATGGCTATCTTTTCTCCCGGTTTTACCGAAACATTAAAATCTTTAATAATGGTTTTATCTTCATCATAACCAAATTTAACATGTTTAAATTCAATAGCTCCTTTAACTTCTTTTCGAGCTAATTTTTTAGAGAAATTACTTTCATCAGCCATTTCTTCTTCGTCTAAAAATTCAAATACTCTTTCACTAGCGGCAGCGGTTGATTGTAGGCTTGAGAAGGCTTGGGCAATTTGGGTTAATGGTTGGGTAAATAATCGTACATACATCATGAAAGCCACAATTACACCAAAATCAATCACATTATTCATCGTAAGTATTGCTCCCACTATACAAACGCAAACATAACCAAAGTTTCCGATAAAAGCCATAAATGGATGCATTAATCCTGATAAGAATTGACCTTTTCTTAAATGTTCATAAATTTTATCATTTATTTCTTCAAACTTCTGATTAGCTTCATCAGTTCCATTATAACTTTTTACGACATTATGACCCGAATACATTTCTTCAATATGACCATTTAAATCCCCAATTTCATTTTGAAGCATTAAGAAATATTTTTGACTATGACTTATAACAATTAACATAAAAGCAAAACCAATAATACTCGAGATAATCGCCACAATTGCCATAATACCATTGGTTATAAACATCATAAATAAAGAACCAATAAATAAAGTCAAGGAAGATACTAAAGTACCTAAACTTTGATTTAAAGTCATACTTAAAGTATCTACATCATTAGTTACTCTTGATAAAATATCTCCATAACTATGTTTATCAAAATACTTAAGAGGCATTCTATTTATTTTTTCCGTTATTTCTTTTCTTAAATCTTTGGAAAACCGATTAGTAACCACAGCCATTATATATTGTTCAAGATAACCAAAGATGGAACTTACAACATAAATAATTAAAAGAGTTAAAGAAATACTTTTTACTTTATCTAAATCAATACCCGTTAATAGACCATTTGTTATGGTATTGGTAATATCTCTTAATTTATCGGGGCCAATAATTGACAATATAGAACTAAACATCGCTAAAATAACTGCGATTAAAATAAGAATTAAATAAGGTCGGCAATATTTAATCAAAGACTTCATTGATTTTTTAAAATCTTTAGCCTTACCATTATTGTTATTCATTCTTCTTCCATTATGCATGAACTTCACCCCCTAAATCTTTTTCTATTTCAGAGGAACTTAATTGCGATAAAGCAATTTCTTTATAAATAGGACAATTTTCGAGTAACTCTTTATGAGTTCCATAACCTACAACTTTTCCTTCATCTAAAACCATTATTTTATCAGCATCTTTAATTGTCCCAATTCTTTGAGCCACAATTAAACTAGTAGCATTCTTTGTATATTTTTTTAAAGCCTTTCTTAGAGAAAAATCAGTTTTATAATCAAGGGCCGAAAAACTATCATCAAAAATATAGATTTCGGGATCTTTAGCAATGGCTCTTGCAATAGCTAATCTTTGTTTTTGACCACCTGAAAGATTAGTTCCACCTCTTGCTACTTCAGCATCATATTCGCCTTCCATTTTTAAGACAAAATCTTCGCCTTGAGCTACCTTAATAGCTTCTTTAATTTTTTCTTTACTTGGCTTATCCTTACCATTATCGCCATAAGAAACATTAGAGGCCACACTTCCTCTAAAAATAACAGCTTTTTGAGGAATATAACCAATTATATTATTTAAACTGGCTAGTTTATAATCTTTAACATTTACCCCATCAACTAATATTTCGCCTTCGGTAACATCATAAAATCTTGGCACTAAGTTTATAAGTGTTGATTTACCACTTCCAGTTGACCCAATAAAAGCAATAGTTTCTCCCTTGTTAACTTTAAAGGTTATATTTTCTAAAATATATTCCTCAGCATCGGGATATTTAAAAGAAACATTTTTAAATTCGACCGTACCTACTTCACTACCTTTTTCCACATTTCCATCTTTAATATGTTCTTCACACTCTAAAACTTCTAAAATTCTTTTCGCCGAAACTGCCGCTCTTGGATACATAATAAAAATCATTATCAGCATCATAAAAGACATTAAAACTTGCATAGCATAAGATGAAAATACCACCATATCTCCAAACAAATTAATTTTGTCCATCATGCCTGCTTTTTCAATTAGAATGGCCCCTACAAAATAAATGGCTAAGGAAAGTCCTGACGATACCAAAGTCATTACTGGAGCTAAAATACCTAAAGTCTTTTGATTAAATAATTGTAAATTTTTTAATTCTTCATTAGCTTTCTCAAACTTTTCTTGTTGATAATCTTCGGCATTAAAAGCCCGAATAACTCTGATACCTAACAAGTTTTCTCTCGTAATTCTATTTAAGTTATCTGTTAATTTTTGGACAATTTTAAATTTTGGAAAAACTAATACCATAAGAATAATAATCGTAATAATTAATATTAAAACCCCTAAAGCGGTAATCATAGTCCATGTAAAATTCTTTCCTGCAATCTTTAAAATTGCCCAAACTGCCATAATTGGGGCTTTAATCATTGCTTGAAGACCCATCGCAATAAGCATTTGCACTTGGGTAACATCATTCGTAGTTCTCGTAATTAAACTACTGGTTGAAAATTCTTTGATTTCTTCTGTCCCAAATGAACCTACTTTTTCAAAGATATCTTTTCTTGTAATCTTCCCAAAATAAGCCGCAACTCGAGAAGCAAAATAACCAACCACAAAAGAAGCAATTAAACTACCAAAGGCACATAGCATCATATATCCGCCTTCTTTTAAAATACTTCCCATTTCGCTCCCTTCAGTTTGGACTAATACCGTAATATTAGACATATAATCGGGTATTTTTAATTCCAAATAAACATTTATGGATACAAAAATTACACATATAAAAGCATATAAAAAATGCTTTTTACCTAATTTTTTAAATAATTTAAACATATAAACATTCCTTTCTAGTTGTTTAATTAACAAACATTTAATATTTTATATTAAGATTGTGATAATATTATGAAATAAGTTTACTTTCCCCTGTTTCATAATTTATTTCAACTCCCTTTTGGACATTATAGATATAAACGTGAAATTTTATACCTTCTCCTTTATCTTCTACCGATAAAGCCTCCATTTCAATTCCTTTGGCCACTAAATTAGTGCCTTCAAAAATTGGCGTAACCCGGTACATAACATGATTGTTAGTTTCTTTAATATACCTGGCTACTTCATTTTCAAAATCTAACATGGCTCCTGTATTTGTCTCTCTTGTACAGGTAATTAAGTTTTTCGGATTTGCATTCTCTCCCGATAATTGAAAACCAATTAAATGACACCTATTATATAAATATTTACCATCAATAATATCATATTTAATTGTATGCCAACCACTCGGTTTAACCATCCCAATACTGCCTCTTTCTTCTGTTGGCATTAAATCTTTACCCAAAACAGCAAAAGCAGAACCACATCTTCCTAAAAAGTCTAGTTCACTATAATCTTCCCTACTTTTAGTACTTATTTCTTCTTCCGTAAACGCGGGAATATTTTCATTTACATAAACAAAACTTTTACCATTATATTCAGGAATCTCACCAAGATTATAAGATGGAGTTGGAAAAGCATATGTATAAATAAACTTCTTGATCTCATCCGAAAAATTTAAGGCTGTTGTAAATAATATACCTAAGATTAAGAACACAATTAGACCTTTAGGATTTTCTTTTACTCTCCGTTTTCGCATCATAACCTCCTGGACAATATAATTATACCACACGAACAAAGGTATCTGCAACTAATTTTGAACTTTTTTAGAACTTTTTTCTTCTTTTTCCCCATAAATACTTAAGAAACGGCTGTTACCACTTTCTTGCTTTTCTTACCTTTAGAGGACTTTTTCAATTTCTTTTTCACTATAAATTTATCTAAACAAGCAAGCATTGGTGGAAGAACAAAAATAATTAAGATGGCTGCACAAATAGTTCCTTCAGATAATGTTTTACATATTTTGGCCGCAACTTCGGATGCAAAATAACCCACAATAAGCGTTACAATAATTAAAATTGAGGCACTTGTTAAAATAGTATGGATAGAATTATTATAAGCTTTAATTAAAGATGTTTCAATATCATTATCTTTTCTTGCTTCCAAGTAGTATGATGTATAAAGAATCGCATAATCAATCGTGGCTCCCATCAAAATACTTTGAACAATTAAAATAGAGATGAAATAAACCGAACCTCCAAAGGATAAAATACCCATAATAAGGAAGATGGCACTTTGAATAAGTAATACTAGCATTGTAGATATCTTTAATGATTTAAAAGTGAAAGCCACTACCACTAAGATAAATGCCATAGTTAAAACGGTAATTAAATTTAACTCATTATCAAAGGTATTATTCATTTCTTTGGCCATTGCGGAATTACCCACAATATAATACTCCCCTTTATCTTTTAGGGCATCCTCTATTTTATCTAAGAAAGCAAAAGTTTCCTCACTTTCAAATTCCATATAAGTATTAAATACCGCTCTATTATACTTATCACTTGTTAAATTAACCTTCGCATCTTTAATCGTATCATATCCTTTAATAATATCTTCTTCCATATCTTTATCAATATAGTCATCAAATCTTTTATCATTTAAAATATCTTCATATAAATAAGTAATAAATTCTTCTACGGTCATTTGATATTTTTTATCATAACTTTTAACACTACCATAATAAATATAAACTAAATCAATTAAATCTTTATCCAAGTCTTTACTTAATGGTTTTAATAAATTATAGACTTCTTTACTCGTATATTTTTTATTATTTAAAGAATTATCCATTATTTTTTTAACATTCTTTAAATCACTTACCTCTTTACTACTTAACTTACTACCATATTCTTCATTAGAGATGACATCATTTAGTAAAAACTCCACAAACTCTTTATAACTAAAACTAGGTTTAATGGTATCCGTTTTATAAATACCATAAATTAACTTAACTTTTTCTTCATCAAAACTTAAAAATTCCGCTAGTTCTTTATCACTATATTTTTTACTATTATTAGTACTTTCCATAACATCTTTAATTAATGTTAAATTATCTATTTCTTCAGTTTTTAAATTTTCTTTCAACAAATCGGTATCTAATATTAAATTCACAAACTTTAAAGGATCTAATCTAACACTATCTTGGTAATATAAGATATAGATATTTTTTAAATCATCTTTAGAAATTCCTAACATACTACTTGCTTCACTATAAGTATATACTTTATTATTCATAGCGCTATCCATAAGAGTATATGCGGTTTCTAACAAAGTTATTTTTTCTTTAACTTCCTCATTTGTTGAAGCAAAATACTTAACTTTTTCATTTGTTAAAAGTAACTCAGCAAATTCATAAGGAGTACAAACCAAAGTCCCATCAATTATACCAGAACTCACTAAAGAGGAAAGAATATCAGAAATACCAAATACTTCTCCTAAAGAGGCAATATCCATTTTCTTATCAATAATACTTTTATCCGTAAACTTAATTACATTATTAAGGTTAGCAATTTCTTTATCTGTTAAATTACTTTTTACTGTGCTATTATTTACCATAAATGTAGCTAATTCATGTAATGATAAAGTATAACTACTTATTTTAGTACTTAAATAATATAAATATATTTGACTAGTGGTATCTTCTTCGATATCAAAAAGTTCAGTCATCTTATCACTATCTACTTTTTTATTAATGGTATCTTTAGTCGAGAATCTTTCTAGCATATCCAACTCATTTTTTACATCATCATTAAAATTATCTTGATATTTAGGATTAGTTAAAAGATTATGCTTGGTATATTTACTAAATTCATTTAAAGATAAAGTAGTCTCATTATCTTTTGTATTATATAAAATAATTAAATCATCATAAGTATCTTTGGTAATATTTAAAATATTCGTTATTTCTTCCGGAGTTCTTTTCTTATTAATATTGTTTGCACTCGTAAAATTCTTTAACTTCGTAATATTTTCTTTCATACTATTACTAACATGACTATTCATTTTCTTATTTTTATAAACATTATTTTCAATAAAATTAAGGAAATTATTTAAACTAATTTTATTATTTTCTTTCGGATTATGGTAATGATAATAAACTATTTTTAATAAGTAATCTTCAATTTTTGTGTCGTTATCAAGTTCCTCTAATTTAGGATTTACTTCACTATAAAGTAGGGGTTCATCAATCGTTACCCCATAACATAACGTATCATTAACATATTTATTATCTTTAATGGTATTACATAGAGTGGTAACTTCGTCCTCTAGACTTTTTTCATAGACAATGGCCATTTGATTATTTACGGGGAAATACTTCTCAACTTCACTAACTTCGGATGAAGTATAAAAAATACCTAAGTTTCCTTTTAATAAATAACTACCAACAAGAATAACTAAGAATAAAACTAAATAAATATAACGAAATTTATAAGCAAAATGGCCTAATTTATCTAATTTTATAACGAAACTTTTCTTATGCGTTTTGGTAATTAATTTATCAAAGGCTAAAATTAAAAATGGTAACATCGTAAAAATACTTAATAAACTAAATAAAACTCCTTTAGCTAAAACAAAGCCTAAATCTTTACCAATGGTAAAACTCATAAATACTAAGGCCAGTAAACCTACAATGGTTGTTACTGAACTACTCGAAATTGATTTAAAAGAATAGTATAAAGCATTTTTCATAGCTTTAACTTTATCACTTTCTTTTTCTTTCTCTTGGCGATATCTATTCATAAGCATTATAGAATAATCCATTGATAAAGCCATTTGTAAAATCGCCGCGATAGAATTAGTAATATTAGAAACGCTCCCAAAAATAAAGTTGGTTCCTTTATTTAAGAAAACAGCCACTAGGATTGTAAATAAGAATAAAAATGGTTCTGTGTAAGAAGAGGAGGCAATAATCAAAATAACTAACGCACTTAAAACCGCAATGACAACAATATAAAAAGGTAAAACTACTTTATTTTCATCCGAAACCGTGCCACTGGTATCAACTAAATTTTCTTTAAAATAATTGGTTACATCTTGATATATTTTCTTAGCTTCTTTAGAAGATGATGCATAATCTAAATTTAAAGTAAATAAAGTATAATTATCTTTATTAAAATTCTTATTATTTTCATAATTAATCGAAACATTTTTTATACTTTCTAAATATTTTAAAGCCTTACTTTTATCTTCCTCATCTAAATCTTTAACCATCACATTTAAAGTACTTACTTCTTCTTTAAAATT
The DNA here is from genome assembly GCA_947628485.1 of uncultured Bacilli bacterium. Lineage (GTDB taxonomy): Bacteria > Bacillota_I > Bacilli_A > RF39 > UBA660 > SIG200. The sequence continues at coordinate 32,409 of CANRAA010000008.1, forward strand.
AGCATTCATGATATCTAAACCAATTCGAACATTAGAAGTCTTAGGTAAATACTCCATAATATCATAATTTATATCCGTAAATTTAATCATGAAAAAAGATGCAATAGTTAAAATTAGCATTAAAATAAAAATTAATAATCTTTTTTCAACAATAAAATCTGTTATTTTTTGCATATTAATGGCCTCTTTTCTTTAAAGACAAGATAGATTATATCTTAAAATGTATAAAAAATGAATAACAAATTATTAGATAGTGTCTAAATTTTAACACTGTCTTTATTTATGTCTAAATATATGGTAAAATAATCTTGGTGATTCAAATGAAAGTTAAAATGCTTAATTCTTCTTCCTTAAAAACTAAAGATAAAATCAGAAGTGCTTTTGCCTCTTTAGTTAAGGAAAAGAAAGAATTTAGTAAAATTACTGTTACAGATATTACAAAACTGGCTGACATTACCCGAGGAACATTCTATACCCACTACGACAATATTTATGATGTAGCGAGAGAATTTCAAGAAGAAACTTTAAATGTTTTAACCAGCAATTTAAATGATTTAAATAATAAAAATAATATTGATTTATTCTTTGATACCATGTTTGCTTATTTAAAGAGTCACGAAGATATTTATAGTATGCTTTTATCTAGTAATGATCCTTTGCTTTTTACAGGAAACTTAAATAAAATTATTTTGAATAACTTATATCAAGTTATTGAACCCAGTAAAATCAAGAAAAAAGAATTACAAATATCGATATTTATTGATGGAAGTACGGCTTTAGTTATTAAACATTTTAGGAAAGAAGTTCCTTATACTTTAGATGAGATAAATACCGCGATTAAGCAAACTTTCAATAAATTATTTTAATATAAATGCCCTATATATTTATATGTTTTAAAAATTAAAATGAAACAAAAATAACGAAGTAAATAGGTTATTTCGTAAAATAAACCATCTTCGTTTTTGTTTTGGATAAAATCCTAGATAATCTTTGTCTTCTATCTTCCCTAGTATATAACCTTAATCATATAATCACTCAAGTTATAGAAGGCTTAAGGCGAACCGCATTCGTATTGTTCACATTATTCCAGTCCAAGTTGCCGCTCGTATTCACATTCCACGCATTGTAATTGCCGTTATTGCTGTTGTAGCCATACCTAACACTATTTCAAGATTACCTATTTATATTATACACCAAATATCATTATTGAGTTGTATATTTAAATAAATTTTAGTATAATATAAATAGAAAACGCAGGAATGTGCGTTGCTATATGTTACGTCCTACTCTGGTATTACTATCGGAGTAGGTATTTTTGTATTATTAAGTACTAGCAAGTACAAAAGTACAAAAATAATGATTACTAAAACTATATTCCAAGTCTTTGCTCTCATACGCACCATCTCCTTCCTTTTCATTAATAGTCAGGTGACTAGAATGAAGATAAAGGTAATTTTGCAACGCTTCTTCCTGCGTCAGTTATTTATTTTAAATGCTTGTCAACAAAAAGTCCATAGGAAGTTTTGACAAGTTTTGTCACCTTTTGTCGAATAAAGTTATATTATGTCAAAAAAATCTTTAAATATTAAAAAATTCCTTTAAATTAAGGAATTATTTTTATTTGTTTAAATATTCTTCAATACGAAGTAAACGATTATATTTAGCTATTCGCTCACCCCGACAAACAGAACCGGTTTTAATAAATGGAATACCAAAACCCACGGCTAAATCCGCAATGAAGGTATCTTCCGTTTCGCCACTTCTGTGACTAATAACTGTTTTATAATTATTTTTCTTCGCCGTAATAATTGTTTTGGTCATTTCAGAAATAGTTCCGATTTGATTTGCTTTAAGTAAAATAGCATTACCAGCATTTACTTTTATCCCAGCTTCTAATAATGTGGAATTAGTACAGAAATAATCATCACCCACTAACATAATTTTATCCCCAATTAATTTGGTTAAAACTGCTAAACTTTCAAAATCATTTTCATAGAAAGGATCTTCAATACTAATTATTGGGTAATGTTTAACTAAATCAATATAATATTTAACTAAATCATTAGCGTTTAAATAATTACCATCTATTTTATACATATTCTTTTCTTTATCATATAATTCAGAGGCCGCAACATCTAGAGCAATTAATACATCTTTACCAGGTGTGTAGTGGGCCTCACTTATGGCCATCATGATAAAATCTAAGGCTTCTTTAGTCTTACTTAAGTTTGGAGCAAATCCTCCTTCATCACCAACACCGGTAGCGTATCCTTTACTTTTTAAAATATTTTTTAAAGTATGGAAGATAACACTCGCAGCTTCAATTCTTTTAGATTCCCCTTTCATAATTGGAACAATCATAAATTCTTGAATGTCTAGATTATTGTCGGCATGAACTCCCCCATTAATGATATTAATCATTGGAATTGGTAAAGATACTTTACCATAAGTAATATATTCATATAATTCTTTATTTTGAAGTTTGGCTAAACATTTTAAAGAAGCTAGAGAAACAGCAAGCATAGCATTAGCTCCTAAATTACTTTTATTGGGAGTTCCATCTAATTTAAGTAAAGTTTTATCTACTGTAACTTGATCTATTTTTTGCCCAATCAAAGCATTCCTAATAATAGTATTAACATTATTAACGGCCTTTAAAACTCCTTTACCCATATATCTACTAGGATCATTATCCCTAAGTTCCAAAGCTTCTTTAGAACCAGTCGATGCCCCACTTGGAACTGAGGCTACACTTTTTATATTGTTAGCAAGAGTCATCTCTACTTCAATGGTCGGATTTCCTCTACTATCTAGTATCTCTCTTGCATGGATATCTTTTATATTCATACTACGTCACACCCTTATAATTTTAGTATAACCATATTCGGCAAAATTAACAATAGCTTATTTCCTTAAATTTTAAATTTGACAAAAATTTGCCAAAGAAAAAGTGGTTTCCCACTTAATTAGTTTCTAAACATTTTTATACTCCTAATAATACTCCCAAGTTTATCACATGATAATAAAAAATAGTTCTGCAAGTAGCATAAATACTTGTTTTTTTATTGAATTTTA